>JAGAOD010000116.1 GCA_017623855.1 Clostridia bacterium | reverse complement strand
GGGCCCGACAGCCCCATCCGCACCTGCAGGGCCTGTAGCACCCGTTGCGCCTGCCGGGCCTGCCGGACCGACGGCGCCGGCTGCACCTGCAGCACCCGCTGGGCCGGTAGCACCCGTAGCACCTGTAGCTCCTGTGGCACCGGTTGCACCCGTTACGCCGGCAGGACCCTCAACACCCTGCAATCCGGGGACGCCCTGCGGCCCGGTCGCGCCTGTTGCACCGCGCGGTCCGGTTGGACCGGCAGGCCCCTGCGACGGACAGCATCCGTATCCGCAGGACATGGCGGGATTGCACGGACGCACAGCACGCGGGCAGTTATCCCAGTCGCTGTCATTACGATAGATCTTCATGAAAAAGCTCCTTTCCTGATGTGTGTCAGAATGCGTGGGCATAAATGACATACAACATTACAGTCCACACTATGCGGACAGGCCGTAAAGTGTGCGTGTCATAATCGGAACGGACATAACGTATGATACAGAGAGCAGTATGTTCGAGACGAAAGGAGCGGTCGAAATATGAAAAAAGCTGTGCTGTCGGCCGCTTTTCTGAAAAAAAGTATGCTTACGGTCGGCGTGGCGGCAACACTTTTTCTCAGTATTTGGTGCATTGCGTATAATTTGAAGCCGGTCTTCGAAAAATACGGCGCACGCTTTTTGCTGTGTACGGCGGGGGCTTCCGTTCGGCAGGGTGTGGAAATCAACGAGCATCCGATGCTGACGGCGCCGAAGCCCACACCGATGTCGGATTCGGGTATAGAGCCGGATGCCGTACTCGAGCCCGAGACTAAAGTACATCCGGTCGTCTCCGCCACACCGGATCCGAACCGGGAAACCGGCTCGGTCGAGGTGCTCTGGATGAGTGCCGGAGAGCGTGTGGACTGCTTTTCGGTCAAGGATGAAACGGGCACGGGGCTTGACCTCGAAAAGGAGCTGCTGATCGATCCCGATATTCCGGTCAAAAGGGACGGCTCTCCCGTTGTGCTGCTCTATTCCACACATACAACGGAGTCGTTCGTGCTCGAAAACGGGGCGGATTGGTATTATCTTGACGACGATTTTCGCTCGTTGGATCCCGATGAGGGCATTGTTTCCGTTGCCGCGGAAGCCGCAAAGATCATTGAAGCGGGCGGGTTCGGTGTGGTGCACGACACGACGATTCACGATTACCCCGCCTATTCGGGAAGCTATGCGCGTTCCATGGAGACCGTGCGGAAAAATCTCGAAAAATATCCGACGGTCGGCATTACCGTCGACGTACACCGCGACGCGTTCGGCGAGAGCGGAACGACACGCTATAAGCCGGTGGCGGAGATCGACGGCAAGCAGGCGGCGCAGATCATGATCCTCACCGGGTGTGACCTTTCCGACGAACCGATCTTCCCGAACTGGCGGAAAAATCTGCATCTTGCGCTGCGGCTGCAGCAAAAGGGGGAGACGCTGTTTCCCGGTCTGTTCCGCCCGCTCTATTTCTGTAAGCGCAATTACAATATGCATGCGACGACCGGATCCCTCCTTGTGGAGGTCGGAACGGATGTCAATACCTTGGAGGAAGCGCGGTATGCGGGAAAGCTTTTGGGAGAGACGATCCTGCGCGTGCTCGAGGATCTTGCCGAAAAGACGGAATAATCCTGCAAAAATGCGGACATAATAAAGGAAAAACGGAAGGAGTACTCCCTTTGCTTCGGTATTTTATCTCCCGCCCCTTTCTCGTTTCCTTTTTTGCAACGCTTCTTGCGGTGACGCTGATCTTCGGCATTCTGTATGTGGATGCGCGGGGCAGGAAGCTCAGCTTCAATGATACAACACCGCCGTTTGAGATGATCTATTCCGCGGATGGGACGGCGGAGCTGCAGATCAATGCGTTTTCACTTGACCGGCGCGTGGATGTAACGGGTGTTGTCCGTGTCTGGCATTTCATCGCCGATTTCTTCTGCATTCCGCATGCACGTTTTCCGAAAGCGGAGCCGGGTCAGCCCGCCCATCAACCCGTCGGGCTGCAGATTTCGGAGAAAAGGCTTTTTTCGGCACGCGGTCGTTTTCCAAGAATTGCGAAAAAGTTCGTGATTTCTTAACAAATATGCGTTATACTGAATAACAGACTAAAGGCAGTGCTATACGAAGCTGCAAATGCAAAAGAGGTTGATTTTCAAATGGCAAAAAAGCAGTTTAAGGCAGAGTCCAAAAGACTTTTGGATCTGATGATCAATTCGATCTATACGCACAAGGAGATCTTTCTGCGCGAGCTGATCTCCAATGCGAGCGATGCGATGGATAAGCTGTATTATAAATCCCTGAACGAAGGTGTCACCGGTCTCAGCCGTGATGATTTTGAGATCCGTCTGGAAGCGGATAAGGATGCCCGTGTGCTGCGCATTCGCGACAACGGCATCGGCATGACGCAGGAGGAGCTCGATCAGAACCTCGGCGTCATCGCAAAGAGCGGCTCGCTGAAGTTCAAGAGCGAAAACGAAAAAAATGAGGATATCGACATCATCGGTCAGTTCGGTGTCGGCTTTTACTCCGCGTTCATGGTCGCCGACCACGTCCGTGTGGAGTCGAAGGCGTTCGGTGCGGAACAGGCATATGTGTGGGAATCCGACGGTGCGGACGGCTATACCGTGCGTGAGTGCATGAAGGCCGGGCACGGTACGGAGATCACGCTGCACATCAAAAACGATACCGAAGACGAAAACTACAGCGAGTTCCTCGACACGTACCGTCTCAGAGGTCTCATTAAGCGTTATTCCGACTATATCCGCTACCCGATCCGCATGGAAATGGAAAAGACCCGTGTGAAGGAGGGTACGGAAAACGAATATGAGCATTATTTCGAGCTCGAGACGCTGAACAGCATGGTCCCGCTGTGGAAAAAGAACCGCAGCGAGATCGAAAAGGAAGAATACAACAGCTTTTATAAGGAAAAGTTCTTCGATTGGCAGGATCCGCTCAAGGTCATCCACACCTCTGCGGAGGGCACCGCTACATATAATGCGCTGCTGTTCATCCCGTCAACGGCACCGATGGATTATTATTCCAGAGATTTCGAAAAGGGTCTGCAGCTGTATGCGTCCGGTGTACTGATCATGGATAAGTGCTCCGACCTGCTGCCCGATTACTTCGGCTTCGTGAAAGGTCTTGTCGACTCGCAGGATCTGTCCCTCAACATCTCCCGTGAGATGCTGCAGCACGACCGTCAGTTGAAGCTCATCGCCGGCCGTATCGAGAAGAAGATCTCATCTGAGCTTAAGTCCATGCTGGAGCATGACCGCGAAGCATACGAGAAGCTGTTTAAGAATTTCGGCCTGCGCCTGAAATTCGGTATGTATGATAATTACGGTGTGAACAAGGATAAGCTCAAGGATCTCGTCCTGTTCATGACCTCCTCGGGTAAAATGCGCACCCTGAAAGAGTACGTTGCCGACATGAAGGAGGACCAGCCGCATATCTATTACGCTTCGGGCGAGACCGCGGAGCGCATCGCCCATCTGCCGCAGACCGAGGCCGTTCTGGACCGCGGCTATGAGGTGCTGTATCTCACGGACGACGTGGATGAATTTGCACTCATGGTGCTCGGCAATTACGAGGAAAAGACCTTTAAGAATGTTTCCGCAGAGGATGCCCGTGTGCAGTCCGAGGAGGAGAAGGCAGCGGTCGAAGCGCGCACGGAGGAAAACCGCGTGATGCTCGAAAAGATGCAGGAGATCCTCAAAGAAAAGGTCAAGGCAGTCCGTCTGTCCACGGCGCTGAAGAAGCATCCCGTCTGCATCACAACGGACGGTGCTCTTTCCATGGAGATGGAAAAGGTATTGAATTCCATGCCGGGCGCGGAAGACAAGGTGAAGGCGGAACAGATCCTCGAGATCAACGCCGACCACGCCGTATTCTCTACGCTGCGCCGCTTTGCGGATGACGCGGATAAACTTAAAAAATACACGGAAGTCCTGTACAGCCAGGCGCTTCTGATCGAGGGCAGATCCATCGAAGATCCGGTGGCTTATGCCAATACCGTAGCGGAGCTGCTGTCCCTGTAAAGCACACGGCTCTGCACATTTGGGAGTGGGATATGAAGCAGCATCAAAAAAAGAAAAACTGGGGCAGTATATTTGTCGTTTCCGTGCTGATCAGCTTTATCGTACCGGCGGGATATCTGCTTTTGCGTATCGTTTCTGGAGATAAGCTCGGCAGCCCGGGTGGACGCGGGCGTGAGGATTATGTCCTCATGCTGCTGCAGTGTCTCTTGGGTGTCGCGGCGATCCTGATCCCGGCAAAGCTCATGCACCGCTGGGATATCGAGATCCCGAAGGTCATGTTCCTTCTGTATGTGGGATTTCTGTACTGTGCGATCTTTCTCGGCGAGGTGCGAAGCTTTTACTACAATGTACCGCACTGGGACACGATCCTGCACACATGCAGCGGTGCCATGCTTGGCGCACTCGGCTTTTCGATGATCGCAATTTTCAACAATACGGAGCGCATCCCGTTGAATCTTTCCCCGCTCTTCGTCGCCGTGTTTGCTTTTTGCTTTGCATTGGCGCTCGGTGCGGTGTGGGAGATCTACGAATTTGCGGCGGATGTTCTCCTGCGAACGAATATGCAGAAATTTGCGCTCGACGACGGTACAGAGCTTGTCGGTCAGGCGGCTCTGCGTGACACGATGAAGGATATCATCGTCGATGCGATCGGCGCGGTCGCAACAAGCGTGATCGGATACGTTTCCTTGAAATATGAAAAGGGCTGGATCGATAAGCTGATGATCCACAAGGGGAAGACAAAAAAGTTTGGGAAGGGGAAAAAAGAATGAGTTTTGATCCGCAGTACGGTGCATATGCACCGACACCGGAGAGACCGGTTCAAAATATGCCGGTATATGCTGTTCCGCCGTGGGCGGATCCGCAGAAAAGGGAGCAGAAGGAGCTCAGAAAAGCGGCGTCCCGCCTGTCTTTGGCGACGGTGGCGTCCGTTCCGCTGAGCACGCTTTTTGCGGCTGTGGCCGGTGTGTTTTTGGGCGTTTGCGGCATCACGATGTCCCTGCCTGCGGGCGAAGGCATAAGCGGTATGCCGCCCGTCGTGTATTACCTGTTTTCGAGTGTCATGTCGTTTCTGACGCTCGTGCTGCCGTTTACGCTGTTTTTGGCGTTCGGCAAGCGGCGCCTTTCGGACTCGATCCTTGTTGAGAAAACGGGCTTCTTGAACGGCATCTTACTCGCCTTTGCAGGCCTGTTTGTCTGCATTCTGATGAATATTCCGGCGAATGCCCTGTCGGCGATCTTCGAAGCGTTCGGACTGAACGGTGCCACGAATACGGATACGATGGTGGTCACCTCGACCGGAGACGTTCTCGCTCTGCTGCTCAGCGTCGTGTTCATCGCACCTGTTGCGGAGGAATTTGCATTTCGCGGTGTGACGG
>JAGAOD010000016.1 GCA_017623855.1 Clostridia bacterium | reverse complement strand
GCCGAAAGGCTCGGCATCGACGCGAAGACCGTTATAACCGGCGCACAGCTCGACCGCATGGACGACACGAAGCTTTTGGATGCGGTGAAGACCTGCTCGGTCTTTGCCCGTGTTTCCCCCGAGCATAAGCTGCGCATCGTAAAGGCGTTTCGGAAGCAGGGGAAGATCACCGCGATGACGGGCGACGGCGTGAATGATGCGCCTGCGCTGAAAGCCGCGGACATCGGCTGTGCGATGGGCAAAAACGGCACGGAGGTCGCAAAGGGAGCGGCGGATATGGTTCTGACGGACGACAATTTCGCGTCCATCGTTTCCGCGGTGCGCGAGGGCAGAACGGTGTACCGCAACATTCAGAAAACCGTTCATTTTCTGATGTCCTGCAACATCGGCGAGATTCTTCTGGTGCTCTCCGCGTTTTTACTGCACACCCCGGCGCCGCTTCTGCCCGCACAGCTTCTGTGGGTGAACCTCGTGACGGATGCCCTGCCCGCGCTCGCCCTCGGGAGCGACCCCGCAGCGGACGATGTGATGCGGCAGCCGCCGACCCCGAAGGAGGACACGGTGTTTTCAAGGGGGCTTCGGTGGGTGATGCTTATAGAGGGTATGATGATCGGTGCGCTCGCGCTCGCGGCATTTTCGATCGGCCGTGCCTTTTTCGACGCGGACCCCATGGAGCCGGTGATCGGCCGCACGATGGCATTTGCCGTTTTGAGCCTTTCTCAGCTCGTGCACAGTTTCAACATGCGCAGTGCGGGCCCGGTCTTCGGGCGCGGTATGCTGAAAAACCGCTTTTTGAATCTGGCGTTTCTGATCTGCAGCGGGCTGATGGTCGCGGTCATCGCGATAAGCCCCCTGGCGAAGGTTTTCAACTCCGTTCCGCTGGGCTTTGATGCATGGGCGGTCACGGCGCTTTTGTCCCTCGTGCCGCTTATTCTGTGTGAAGCGGAAAAAAGACTCGCAGAGCGCAAAAATACGGCAAAGAAGCGGCATATTTTCCGCAAAACAGACAAGGAGAGCCTGCGTGAGACTTGATTATTCTGTGCTTTTTTGATATCATAAACACAAAGCTAACGTGCACAAGGTGCATACACAGGATGTGTGATAAATAAACCAAAAGGAACGCCCGAATGCGGTGCCGTTTCTTTTCGAAAGGTCAGGATGTTAAATGAGAAAAACGAAAATCGTCTGCACACTCGGCCCCGCTACGGATGACGAAGCCGTCCTCCGCGAGCTGATCAAAAACGGCATGAATGTCGCGCGTCTCAACATGTCGCACGGCACGCACGAGCAGCACAAGGTGCGCGTCGATACGATCAAGCGCCTGCGTAAGGAAATGGATGTGCCGATCGGCATTCTGATGGACACGAAGGGTCCGGAGATCCGCACGGGTCAGTTTGAAGAAAAGGTCTTCCTCGAAAACGGGCAGAAGTATACGTTCAGCACCCTGCCGCGTCCCGGTGACAAGACGGGCTGCTACATTTCGTTTTCTGACCTGCCGAAGGACGTGCAGATCGGCACACATATTCTCGTTGACGACGGTCTCATCGACACGGTCGTCGAGCACGTGACCGACACCGAGATCGAATGCCGCGTCTTAAACGGCGGCCCGATCTCCTCCTATAAGGGCATCAACGTGCCCGGCATCACGCTCTCCATGCCGTACATCAGCGAAAAGGACCGCGAGGACCTCGCATTCTGCGTCGAGCAGGATCTCGAATTTATCGCGGCTTCCTTCGTTCGTTCCGCGGACGATGTCGTGATGATCCGCAACGAGCTTGAGAGCCACAACTGCAGAAATATCCGCATCATTGCGAAGATCGAAAATACGGACGGCGTCGAGAACATCGACGACATCATCCGCGTGTCCGACGGTATCATGGTCGCGCGCGGTGACCTCGGCGTTGAGATCCCGATGGAAGACATTCCCGTCCTGCAGAAGAAGCTGATCCGCAAGGCGTACGCCGCGGGCAAGCAGGTCATCACTGCGACGCAGATGCTCGACTCCATGATGAAGAACCCGCGCCCGACCCGTGCGGAAGCGACCGATGTCGCCAATGCGATCTACGACGGCACGAGCGCGATCATGCTCAGCGGCGAGACCGCAGCCGGCGCGTATCCGATCGAAGCCGTCAAGACGATGGTCCGCATCGCGGAGCGCGCAGAGAGCGAGATCGACTACGTCCGTCAGCTCGAGCAGTGGGAAGGCGAGACCACGAAGGACGTCACCTCCGCGATCTCCCATGCGACCTGTACGACGGCGCATGACCTCGGTGCGGTCGCCATTATGACCGTTTCGAAGACCGGTCTCACCGCACGCAGTATTTCAAAATTCCGCCCGGCATGCCCGATCATTTCCGGTACGACCGACCCGAAGGTGTTGAATCAGATGGCGCTTTCTTGGGGCGTTGTGCCGATCATGCTTGAAGAAAAGACCAGCACGGACGATCTGTTCGAGCACGTCGTCGCCGTTGCGGAAAGCCGCGGGCTCGTCACGGCGGGCGACATTGCCGTCATCACGGCAGGCATCCCGCTCGGCATCTCCGGCACGACGAATATGCTGAAGGTCCATCTCGTCGGCGACGTTCTCTGCTCCGGCACGGTCGTGACTGAACAGAGCGTTTGCGGCAGACTCTGCGTCTGCAAGACCGAGGAAGAGGCGCTCAATGAATTCAAGCGCGGCGATATCCTCGTCATCCCGAAGACCTCGAACACCCTCATGCCGATCATCCGTCAGGCTTCCGGTCTCGTCACGGAGATCGACGGCGAGAATTCCCATGCGGCGATCGCTGCCATGGCGCTCGGTATTCCGGCGATCGTCGGTGCAGAGCATGCGACCGATCTCCTCAAATCCGGCATCACCGTCCGTCTCGACGGCGTGCGCGGCACGATCTTCTCGGCGAACTCCGCTGTGGACGCTTAAGACACAGGGAGGTTGGGATGAAGACAAAAACACTTTACGTTTCGGATCTCGACGGCACTCTTCTCTTACCGGAGGAGTGCCTTTCTCCGTTTACGGCGGAGACGATAAAGCGGCTCACGGCAGAGGGAATGCTCTTTTCCTACGCGACCGCGCGCTCACTTTCAACGGCGAAAAAGGTCACGGGGGCGCTCGGCACGCTGCATCTGCCGGTCATCGTCAATAACGGCGGTGCGATCATCGACGCGGCGGACGGGCGCATCCTGGAGGCGGTGTACTTTACTGCGGACGAGCTTGCCTTCGTCAAAAGCGTGCTCGACGCGGAAAATCTGAGCCCCATCGTGTATACAAGACCGCAAGATGCCGCGGACAGCGAGTGCGTTTCGTACGTCGACGAAAATGTCAGCCGCGGCATGGCGTATTATCTCAACAGCCGCAAAAACGACGAGCGCCTGCAGACCGTCGGATATGAGACGCTCTACAGCGGACGCGTGTTCTACCTCGCCGTCATGAAGGACTCGCGCGAGGAATGCGAAAAGGCGCATGAGACGGTCCTTAAGGACGGGCGCTTCTCGTCGTATTTATATAAGGATGTCTATTCCGAGGGATGGTATTTTGAGATCGGCCCGGCGCGCACGACAAAGGCGAATGCAATCCGGAGACTGAAAGAGCTCTACGGCTGCGATCGCGTCGTCTGCTTCGGCGACGGGAAGAACGATCTGCCGATGTTCGACATGGCGGACGAGAGCTATGCGGTCGAAAACGCCGACGAAAGCCTGAAAAATGCCGCGACAGCCGTGATCGCCTCAAACAGGGAAGACGGCGTCGCGAAGAAGCTCATCGAGCTGTGGAAGACATGAAAATCCTGTTGTTAAATTTTGTGTTTACATGTATAATAGCGATACATCACTTTTTAAGGAGAAAATAAACTATGGCAAACGAAAAGATCCTCGCCACCGTCGGCGGCGTTGATATTACAGACGCAGAGGTCGATGCATTCATCCGCAGCCTTCCGAAGGAGCAGCAGGCATATGCTTCCATTCCGCAGTTCCGTCAGCAGTGCGTTGAGCAGCTCGTCGCGGTTCAGCTCTATGCGCTGATGGGCGAGGAGGAGAAGCTGGAGGAGACCGAAACCTTTAAGCAGCAGCTTGCCGGTGCAAGAAAAGAGATCCTTGCAAACATGGCGATGCAGAAGACCTTCGCGGACATTGTCGTCACGGACGAGGAGTGCAAGGCGTTCTATGAGGAGAATCCGCAGCACTTCAATCAGGGCGAATCCGTCAGCGCGAAGCACATCCTCGTCGAGGAAGAGGCAAAGGCCGTTGAGCTTCTCGGGAAGATCACAGCCGGCGAAATGACCTTCGAGGACGCGGCAAAGACCTGTTCCACCTGCCCGTCCGGTCAGCAGGGCGGCGACCTCGGCGCTTTCACAAGAGGGCAGATGGTTCCGGAGTTTGATACGGCTGCTTTTGCTGCGGAGATCGACCACATCGTCGGCCCGGTCAAGACGCAGTTCGGCTATCACCTCATCAAGGTCTACGAGAAGACCGAAGCTTCCGTCATGCCGTTCGAGCAGGTCGCAGATGCCATCCGCTCCAATCTCACGGTGCAGAAGCAGAACGAGGCGTACACGGCAAAGGTCGCTGAGCTCAAGGCAAAGTACATGGCTTAAATAAGACGAAAGGTGCTGCTGCAAAAAACGCAACAGCACCTTTTTGGTTTATTTCTTCGCGATGACGATGTGCGAGTCCTCGGGGGTGGGGTCGACGTAAACTTCCGCAAAGCCCGCGTCGCGGAGGATCTGCATTTCGTGTTCTTCGGTGAGCGGCGTGTCGAAATGCACGAACTGCCCGTCCGGGATGCCCTGCTTCTTTCTGCGGCGGTCGCAGGTCTCGCGCAGGAGCGTTTCCTCCTCGTCACAGCAGGCGAAATAGTCGCCGTTCATGAAGACGCCGCCCGGAGCGAGCGCATCGTATACCTTCTTGAAGAGCGGCAGCTTTTCTGCGGCTGTGAAGTGGTGGAGAGATTCAAACGAAATGACGGCGTCCACGTTTTCGGGGAACGGCACGTCAAAATAGCTGCCGAGAATGAGATTGAGGTTCTTATCCGGGTGCTTCTTCCTGAGCTCGTCCATCATCGCTTCGGCGAGGTCGATGCCCGTGACCTTCACGTTCGGATGCAGCTTATAAAGCTCGTCCAATTCAAGACCCGTGCCGCAGCCGAGGTCGAGTACGTGCTTTGCGTTTTCGGGAATGAGCTTTGCGAGATATTCGTAGCCGAATGCCCAGTATTTCAGCATGTGCTCCTCATAGTCGCCGAGACGCGCCTTGAAAAAGCTGCCCATTTCCTCTAAGGGCGTGTCTTCTTCCGAGTCGAGCCAGCCCTTAAGGCCCTTCATATATTCGAGATGTTCTGCGGGAATTGCCATGATTTATCCTTCCTTTCTGAGTTTTGCCGTGCGGCAGAAGCTGTCTGTTGCGCCGCGGAGCAGTGCTTCCGCTTCATGACGCTCGAGGAGCACGCTGCCGGCGTAGACCTCCCTTGCGATGCCGAAGGTGTAAAAGCGCACGTCACGGTACACGTTTTCCGCCTGCGTGATGCTCAGATCAAACTGCTCTGCCGTGCATTCGATCGTCTCCCGGTTCCACGGTGCCGAGATGATCCCATCGACGGTCCTGATGCCGAATTCGTTCGTGAGAAACATCGCGCCGAAAATATGACGCTGCTCCTTCGCAAGGAGAATGTGCGCGAGGCTGATCGTGAACAGATAGTCCGATTTGTCGACATAGCGGTCGAGAAATTCGGCATAGAGGTCGCCGATCGCGTCCAGTATCGCATGGCGCAGATTTTCCATATTGCCGAAATTTTTGAAGATCGGCTGAATGGAGCAGCTGAGCTCCGCCGCGACGCTGCGGATATTCAGCGCGGAGAGCCCCTCTCTGAGCACGAGCGCCGTGCCGGCTGCAACGAGCATTTCTTTTGTGATCTTTACGGATCGTGCCATACTTAGCTCCTTTCAACGGAATAAATATTGAGATTAAATATCATCTGCTATTTTATTATAGCGTTACCGTCTCTATCTGTCAAGTATAAAATATCAAACGCTATTTTATTTGAAAAACGGAAAAAGGCAGACGCAATGCGGAAGATCGTGTACATTTTTTTGCAAATATCGCAGGAGGCGGGGAATGCGCTTGCAAAATCGAAATCCGGATGCTACAATACAAAAGTAATGTAAATTCGGAGAGGATGTACAAACATGGATATAAAGAAGACTTTGTCCGAGATCGGCATCATCCCGGTCATCAAGATCGACGACGCGGAAAAGGCTGTGCCGCTCGCAAAGGCACTTAAAAACGGCGGTCTGCCGGCAGCCGAAGTGACCTTCCGTACCGCAGCTGCGGAAGAAGCCATTCGCCGCATCGCGGCTGAGGTGCCGGACGTATATCTCTGCGCCGGTACGGTTTTGAACGTGGAGACCGCTGAACGTGCGGTCAAGGCGGGCGCCAATGCCATCGTCAGCCCGGGCACAAATCCCGAGGTCGTCGCATGGTGCATCGAAAACAATATTCCGGTCATCCCGGGCTGTGCCACACCGACGGAGGTCGAAGCCTGCATGCGCATGGGTCTCGACTTTGTAAAGCTCTTCCCGGCGGAGGTCGTCGGCGGCGTCGGCATGCTGAAGGCACTTTCCGGCCCGTACGGCAGCATGAAGTTCATGCCCACAGGCGGTGTGAGCGTCAAGAATGTCGAGAGATATCTCGCGCTGAAGAACGTCGTATGCTGCGGCGGCAGCTGGATGGTTCCGGGCGATCTGATGGATAAGGGCGACTTTGAGGGCATCGAAGCACTCGCAAGGGAAGCCGCTGCCATGCTGAATAAATAATGAAAAAAACGGAGTGCCTCCCGGAACGGGAAGCACTCCGTCTTTTGTTTTCTGCGAGCGTTCGGTACAATGGGCTGCTATACCGACGCTCTATACTGAACCCCAAAAGAATACCGCATCCGAGATGCAGTCGGTGACTTTTGTCAGAACCTGATAAAAGTATATTATCACATCGGATGCGGTTTGTAAAGAGATTTATTTTATATTCTTCTGAAAGTTGTTTCTTCTCTTGCGCGTTCGAAGATGCCCGCCATATACTCCTCATGGCGGTTTGCCTGCAGCCTGAACTCGGGCAGGTGACTTTTCGGGACGGTCTGCATGCAGTACTGCTCGATATCCTTGACGCTGACGCTCTCGGCCTCCGAGCCGGTGATGAAGATCACGTCGGGGTTGATGAGCGCGATGCTGCAGATGGCGGCGGTGCCCATCATGGACACGGTCTCGTCGCCGCGGATCATACGCGCGAAGCTTTCCTCCGTCGAGAGTGAGCCGTTCGGGAAGGGCAGGCAGATGATACCGCCGGCAAATTTCGTACTGCCGACAACGACCTTGCCGTCAACAACGCTGCCCGCGCCCGCGCCGTCGTGACTCGGCCAGTACAGGACGGAGAGGGAATAGGGATGATCCTTTCGGTTCTTAATATAGAAGCCGTAGGACGCAAAATACATGTCGTTCTCGACCAAAACCGTGAGCCCGAGCTTCGATTCGAGCACGGTCTTCGGGTTGAAATGATCGAGTGCGTGGAAGCTGCAGGATTCGATCTCGCCGTCGCGGAGGACATGACCGGAAATGCCGATGCCGACTGTACGGATGAGCGGATCCTTTTCGACGGTCTCCGTAACAAGGGAAACGAGGTCTTCGGGATGAATGTCGGAAAGCGGGCAGAACTTCTCTCTGAGCGTCTTGCCGGAGAGATCCGAAATGCGCAGAACAAGGCCGGTGCTGTCAAAGGAGTTGTTGTCCGTGTAAATGCACAGCATGTGCGCGTAATCCGGATTCAAGGCAAAGCGGCGTGCGGGACGGCCGCCGTTCGGTGCGGCAAAGGAAAGCTCGAGCACCTGTCCGTCGGCGATCATCTCGCCCAAAAGCGAGGTGCAGGCGGCAAGGCTCAGACCGCAGGCTTCGGCGATATCCTTCTTCGTGGCGCATTCCACGCTGTACAGCACGGAGCGGATGGCGGCGATATTCTTTTGTTTTAAGTGTGCACTGCAGCAAAGTTCTTCGGACATACGGGCTCCTTTTTGTAAGTTCCGGCTCATCGGCCGGCATTTTGTTTCCAAAATATATATTACCATTTACAAAGACAAAAAACAATAGACATTTCGCGGAGTTTGTGCTATAATAATCCGACAATATGTTTACGGAGTGATTTTTTTGAAGCAGAAGGCTTTTGAACTTATACAGAACAAGCTGCAGGCAGCGCTCAATGAGCAGGGCTTCGGCGACGCCATCAGGCTCGAGACCGAGGGTGCGGAGGCTGTCATGTTTACAACGGGCGAGGTCGCTTACGGTCTTTTCTATGAAGAGAAGAAGAAGCGTTTCGTACTGCGCAGCACTACGATGATCTCGAAGACCGAGCCGGGCCAGTGGCGTGAGCTTTCCGCATGGCTGTTCGACGACGAGGGCACGCTTCAGGATGCCGAGAGCATCGCGAACGATTTTCTGGAGATCACACAGAGCGAAAAGCGCGTGGAGCTCGTCAAGACCTCCAAGAAGCGCCGCAAGAAGGACGAGGAAAATAACGCCGACCCGCAGTTCTTCTTCAATCGCCTGGTTCCCCTGTTCCCCGAGCTCAGAGATCAGATGAACGAGGAGCGCATCGTGTACGGACAGGTCCGTCCGACCTTCTTTGCGGAGGAAAAGGTCGCTCCGCTGTGCGAGAAGCTCGCAAAGGAATATCCGGACAGCGAGCCGTTCAGACGCCTTGTCAATATCTTGTGCGACATCTACGGCACCGGTGACAAGGACACGCGCGCGGTCATCCAGTTCGGTGTTCTGAACCACATCAAGGACGAAACGGCCATCGGGAACATCATGGATAATTTCGTCGAAGGCTGCGACCTGCAGAAGGTTTATAAGCACTCGAGAAAGCTGATCGGCAAGAAGATCAAGCCCGAAAAGGTGAAGAAGGAAAAGAAGGTCGACGCACGTCTCTCCGACCGCTGAATTCCGCCTGACACCTAAGAAAAATTGCAAAATAGCCCTTGACACTGAGAGATACCTATGGTATTATAGGTATACCTCAGCTTAGGGGCTATTTTTTTGCGCCTATTTTCTGAGGGAGGCTGGGGACTGATCCCTAAATTTTTTCCGTAAAACGGGAGGTGCCGTCATGAGAGTAAAGGTCGTTTTAGCTTGCACTGAATGCAAACAGCGCAACTACAACACAAAGAAGAACAAGAAGAATGATCACGACAGACTTGAGATGAACAAGTACTGCAGATTCTGCAAGAAGCACACACTCCACAGAGAAACAAAGTAAGTGAGGACTTGAAAATGGCCGAAAAAGTTAAAAAGGAAAACGGCTTTGTTCGCTTTACTAAAAAAGTGGGGAAGTTTATCCGCGACTGTAAGGGCGAGATCAAGAAGATCGTTTGGCCGGCTCCGAAGGCAGTGTTTAAGAATACAGGCGTAGTGCTCGTAGTAGCGATCGCGCTTGGTCTGCTGATCTTCCTGCTGGACACAGTCTTCATGAACCTGCTCGGTCTTGTCATGAATGTGGCAGGCTAAGCTGCGCGATTGATCAGAAGCGGAGGAAACGAAATGTCGGACGAAGCAAAATGGTACGTTGTTCATACCTATTCCGGGTATGAAAACAAGGTTGCATCAAATCTGGAAAAGACGGTTGAAAACCTTCAGCTCCAGGATTTGATCCACGAGATTCGCGTGCCCACGGAAAAGGTCGTTGAAGTCGGTGCAAACGGCAAGACCAAGGAAGTGGAACGCAAGATCTTCCCGGGCTACGTCATCGTAAAGATGGTGCTCACGGATGAATCGTGGTATGCGGTTCGCAACATCCGCGGCTGCACGGGCTTCGTCGGTCCGTCTTCTAAGCCGATCCCGCTGACCGATGAAGAGGTCGAGCGTCTCGGCGTGGAGACACGGAATGTCGAAGTCTCCTATCAGGTTGGTGATAACGTCCAGATCACCGACGGTCCGCTGGAAGGCTTTATCGGAATGGTTGACGAGATCGATCTTGAAAAGAATCGCATCCGCGTCACGGTTTCGATGTTTGGACGAGAAACACCGGTCGACCTTGAGCTTGATCAGGCTGAACCGGTAGAATGATCACGGTAATTTGCGGTTAAACGCATTTTATTGAGGGGGTTCGCCCCCTGTGGGAGGAACGTCAAAATTTTTATCTCAGGGCGTTCCGCCATCAACCACGAATTTTTGGAGGTGCAAAAAAATGGCTCAGAAGGTTACGGGCTTTATTAAGCTCCAGATACCTGCCGGTAAAGCTACTCCGGCACCACCGGTTGGTCCGGCTCTCGGTCAGCACGGTGTTAACATTATGGCATTTACAAAGGAATTCAACGAGCGCACCAAGGCTGACGTCGGTCTCATCATTCCGGTCGTCATCACGGTTTACGCTGACCGCTCCTTTACCTTTGTAACAAAGACTCCGCCGGCAGCCGTTCTCATCAAGAAGGCATGCGGCATTGAAACAGCTTCGGGCGTACCGAACAAGACAAAGGTTGCAAAGATTACCCGCGAGCAGGTAAAGAAGATCGCAGAGCAGAAAATGCCTGATCTCAACGCTGCTAACATCGAGAGTGCAATGAGCATGATCGCTGGTACAGCACGCAGCATGGGCATCGAAGTTGTAGATTGATTTGATTTTACCCGGGTGGGAGGAAACTCTCTGAGAATCCGATATTCACCACTTTAGGAGGAACATTTTAATGAAACACGGTAAAAAGTATGTCGATAGCGCAAAGCTCATTGAGCGCAGCCGTCTCTATGACACTGCGGAAGCTCTGGAGCTCTGCATTAAGACCGGTACAGCTAAGTTCGATGAAACTGTTGAAGTTCATGTAAAGCTTGGTGTTGACGGTCGTCATGCGGACCAGCAGGTCCGTGGTGCGGTTGTTCTGCCGCACGGCACTGGTAAGACTGTTCGCGTGCTCGCAATCTGCAAGCCCGAGAAGGAAGAAGAAGCTCGTGCAGCCGGCGCAGAGTTCGTTGGCGGCGCAGATATGGTTCAGAAGATCCAGAGCGAAGGCTGGATGGACTTCGACGTTGTCATCACTACTCCGGATATGATGGGTATGGTTGGCCGTCTCGGTCGTGTCCTCGGTCCGCGTGGTCTTATGCCGAACCCGAAGGCCGGTACCGTTGCTCCGGACATCGCTCGTGCGATCACCGAGGCTAAGGCCGGTAAGATCGAGTATCGTCTTGACAAGACAAACATCATTCACTGCCCGATCGGCAAGGTTTCCTTTGGCGTAGAGAAGCTCGCTGAGAACTTCAACACACTCCTCGACGCTGTTAACAAGGCAAAGCCGGCAGCAGCAAAGGGTCAGTACATCCGTTCCTGCGTGGTAGCTTCCACAATGGGCCCGGGCGTTAAGATCAACCCGACAAAGGTTGGCTAATCCCGAACCGAAAAAAATGCTTGACAGACAAGCTCTGTCGTGCTATAATTACTAAGCTGTTTACCAAAGACAGCAGGTGCAAGGACGAAAGTCTTCGCGTAAAGGTTTGTCCACCTGCCGAGGGAGCGGAAAAGTGATCTGAACTTTTTATGCCTTCCTGCGGTAAGTGGGAAGGCATTTTGTTTTGCACGGGAAGTCAAAGAGCTTCCGATTATAACTGAAAGGCGAGGTGAATATTTTGCCCAGTAAAAGCGTATTAGAAGCTAAGCAGGCAGTTGTCGCTCAGCTCAAGGACAAGGTTGCAAGCAGCGTATCCGGCGTTCTCGTCGACTACAAGGGTATCACTGCTGAGGCTGACACCAAGCTCCGTAAGGAACTTCGTGAGGCCGGCGTTGAGTACACTGTCGTTAAGAATACTCTTCTCAAGCGTGCTATCGAAGGCACAGAGCTCGAGGGTATGTCCGCAGTTCTCGAAGGCACAACAGCTATGGCTGTAGCTTCCGAGGATCAGATCGCTCCGGCAAGAATCCTGAACAAGTTTGCTAAGGATTCCAACGGTAAGTTCGTCATCAAGTCCGGCTTCATGGACGGTAAGGTCATGACTCCGGCTGAGATCGCAGCAATCGCTGATCTCCCGAACAAGGAGGGTCTCATCCAGATGCTCCTCAGCGTTCTCGTTTCCGGTCCGCGTGGCCTGGCTATTGCTATCAATGAGATCGCAAAGGCTCAGTCCCCGGCAGAAGCAGTTGAAACTGCATAATTGTTACACACTTTAATCTAACAAAAACTATTTTAGGAGGATATTACAATGGCTGATATCGCAAAGTTTATTGAAGAAATCAAGGCTATGACAGTTCTCGAACTGAACGAGCTTGTTAAGGTAATCGAAGAGGAGTTCGGCGTTTCCGCTGCTGCTCCGGTTATGGTCGCTGGCGGCGCTGCTGCTGCTCCGGCTGCTGAAGAGAAGACCGAGTTTGACGTTATCCTGAAGAGCGCTGGCGCTAACAAGATCGCTGTCATCAAGGTTGTTAAGGATGCTGCAGGTCTCGGCCTGAAGGAAGCTAAGGCTCTCGTTGACGAGGCTCCGAAGGCTCTCAAGGAAGGCATCTCCAAGGACGACGCTGAGGCTCTCAAGGCTAAGCTCGAAGAGGCTGGCGCAGAAGTCGAGATTAAGTAATTTAATTTCTTCAAGAGTGTCAAACCGCAGAAGTGGGATATCCCGCTCCTGCGGTTTTTCTTTTTTATGCATATAAAAATTCCGGCATTGCAAAATCTGCATAGGCCGGAATTTTTGCTTATTCGGAAATGACGGTTGCCGTGGCGGAGCTCTCTTTGTGCGAGACGCGGATCATCGTCGGGATGCGCTGACGAAGCTCCGAAACATGGGAGATGATGCCTACGACTCGTCCGCTCCGGCGTATGGTCTCGAGTGCCTTCATCGCGGTGTCGAGCGTGTCTCCGTCGAGTGAGCCGAAGCCCTCGTCGATGAAGATGGAGTCCATGCGTACGACGCCGGAGTTTGCCTGCACGACCTCGGAGAGACCGAAGGCGAGGGAGAGGGACGCAAGGAACTGCTCGCCGCCCGAAAGCGTTTCGATGGAGCGGCTCGCACCGCTCATACCGTCGAGCACCTCAATGTCAAGGCCGCCGTATCCGGCGCCCGATGTCGCGCCGGTGATGCGGCGCAGTGCATAGCGTCCGCGGCTGAAGATCGTAAAATAACGGTTCGCGCTGAAGATCGTCTCGTCCAGGATGATGCTGAGCACGTACTGTAAAATCGGCATGCGCAGCGCATTCTTACCGGAAAGCAGACCGTGAAGTCTGGTGACGCGGCTGTACGCCGTGTCGAGTTCTGCCGTCTCTGCGAGAAGTGCTTCCACGTCCTTTGCGGTGCTGCGCGCCGCATTCAGCGTCTGCTTCAGGCTGCCGCACAGGGCGGAAAGCCGGTTCGTTTCACTCTGCAGCTTCTGCTGAAGCTCGGATGCGGCGGAGGAGGTCGTGCCCGGCGCTTTGCCGAATGCCGCAAGCGCATTTTCGGAAAGCGTGTACCGATCCTTTGCCGCCGTCAGGAACTTTTGCGCGGCCGCAAGGTTTTCGGAGGCCGTACGGTGCGCCTTTTCCAAAGCCGCGTATTCGGTGTCCAGTGCCGAAGCCGCCTTCTGCTGTGCGTGGACGGCGGTGTCGATCTCTGTCACGGGGCGGACATCCTTAAAGGTGTGCAGACGGGCGGAAAGCTGTTCGAGCTCGGCTGTACCCGCCGCAAGCTGTGCGGTGAGGTCGCTGTGCAGACGCTCGGTGTCCTCCGCCTGCTTGCGCAGACTCTGCAGCTTCTGCTGTGTCTTCACGCGCAGTGCCGCCTTCTTTTCGGCAGCCGACAGCTGTGCGCTGATATCGGAAAGCGCAATTTTCAGCTCTTCGGCGGAAGCCGTGATCTCCGAACATGCTTCCTTAGCCGCCTGAAGCTGTTCCGCGGCGATATCCGCTTTGGCTTTGGCGGCAGAAACCGCATTTTCGGCTGTATTGTATTTTTTCCGGAGACGTTCGAGCTCCCCGCGCATGGCGTTCAGCTCGTCCTCGGAGACCGTGTTTTCCGCATTATGTGCCGGTGCGGGGTGGTGTGTGGAGCCGCAGACGGGGCAGGGCGTGCCCTCCGTGAGCTCCAAAGCCAGTGTCGCCGCGCTGTGTGCCATGCGTGCGGCTTCGGCAACGGAGACGGCCTTGTCCTGTGCCGTGACCGTCAGCTTTTCGCGCAGGGCAATATCCTTTTTCGTCTCATGCTCGCGGCTGAGAGCATCAAATTCCCTGCGTGCCTTGTCGGCATCCTCAAGGCTGCGGCACTGCGCTTCGAGTGCCGTTTTTTTCGTCATCAGCTGTGGGATCTGCTCTGCGGCTTCATTGATCTCCGCAACGTATTTTTCACCGGCTTCAATGCTTTTCAGCGCATTTGCGCGTGTCTCTTCCGCTGCGGTCAGATCGTTTCGCAGTGCATTGAGACGGCGATCCGCGGCTGCGGCCTTCGCTGCGAGCTCGTTCTTTTCCTCGCTCTGCTTTCTTTCCTGCTTGAGGACCTCGATCTGCCGCGCGGTCTCCATGCGCTTTTCCTGCAAAGCGGCAAGGCGCTCCTCGGTGTGTGCGGTGTCCGCCATGGCGGCATTCGCCGTTTGGAGCTGCTTTTCGGCGTTCTGCAGCAGCTGAAAAGCCGTGGACTTTTCCTTGATCAGCTGTTCGTAGGCGAGTGCGTTTTTGAGCTGCTCCTGCGCGGCAGTGAGCCGGACATTTTCATGTGCAAGCAGCTCTTCGGCTTCGCCGTTCTGCTTTTCAAGCTGTTCGATCTGCACCTGAAGCGCAGGAAGATCCTTCACGTCGTGCTTTTCGAGCAGGGAGAGCAGGACGGCCTGATTCTGCTGCCGGGTCAGGGCAAGCTTCTTCTGGCGGTCGGCGAGCTTATAGATGAGATTTTGCCAGTTTTCACACGAGAAGAGCGTCTTTAAGATATCACCCTTGTCCTTCGAGCTTGCGCGCAGCAGGCGGAGAAAATCGCCCTGCGGCAGAACGATGACCTGTGAAAACTGCTCGGCGGTCAGGTGGAGCAGGTTCTGTGCAAATTCCGTTACGGTCTTCGATGCACCGGAAGCCGCAAGCTCCCATGTGCCGTTCAGGAGACGGTGACATTCGTGCTGATCGTGCAGATCATAGACCTCACTGCCGCGCTTTTTCTTCATAAACAGTGCGCGGTGGAAGCGGTATGTCTCCTCGCCGAGGGAAAAGGTGAAGGTGACCTCGGTGCGGCGGGTGTTGTCCGCGGAAAGACTGCGCATGTCGGGAAAGTGACGGCGGGCGCCGGTCGAGCGATTGTAAAGCGCAATGCACATCGCGTCGAGCAGTGTGGTCTTGCCGCCGCCCGTCGAGCCTGTGATCAGAAACAGGCCGGCGTCGTTCAGTTTATCAAATTCGATCACGGTTCGGTCGAGGTACGGGCCGAACGCTTCGATTTCAAGGGAGATCGGTCTCATGTCTCGCCCTCCATTTCTTTCATGATCTCAGAGAAGAGATCCAGATCCTCGGGCCGGACCTCCATACCGCAGATGTCGCGGATAAAGCTCATAAATACCGTGTTGTTGTCCTGCTCATGCATCGTCTGCACGGGTTCAAGGCTGTTCTGCTGTGCGAACCACAGGTTGCGTACACTCAGAATGTTCGGATAATACGGGCGCAGGCGGTCTGCAGGACGGAAAACGGGCACATCGTCCGTGAGCTCGATCTCAACATAATCCTCGGTGGGAGTGTCCATGCCGTCACGGAGCACGTCTTCAAACGTGCCGCTGATGCGCCGAACGTCGCGCAGCGGAGTGACCGGGAGCAGCTCGAACGAAAATCCGTCGTTGACGTCGACGAGGGTCATGCTCTTTTTGTGGTGCGATTCGTCCACCGAGTACTTGAGGGGTGAACCCGCGTAGCGGGCAAAGTCGCCCGCGCGCTGCGCCGCGTGCAGATGACCGAGTGCGGTGTAATCGAATGCGGAGAAGCAGTCGGTCGGGACATCGCCCGTGCCGCCGACGAACATCTGCACCTCGGAGTCCGAGGTCTCGGAGCCTGCGGCAAAGCAGTGCGCGATGAGGATATGCTTCTTGTCGGGGTCGAATTTCTCCTGCATTTTTTCCACAACGGCGCGCATGCAGGCACCGCTGCCGCGCAGGGTGTCGTCCTCAAAATAGGCGCGGACCTCGGCATTGTCGAAATAGGGCAGTGCGAAGATCTGCGCGTCGCCGAGCTCGATCGGGTCAAATGCGTTTTCGAGTGCCGTCACGATGTGGATGCCGGATCTTGCGAGCAGCTTCGTGCCGATCGCCATACGTTCGGCACCGTCATGGTTGCCGGAGATGATCACCGCCGGGATCTGCCGTATGCTCAGGGCATCGATCAGCTGATCGAATAAAGCGATCGCCTCGACGGACGCGATCTGCCGGTCATATACGTCGCCTGCAATAAGTACCGCGTCCGGGCCGTGCAGGTCGACAGCCGGAAGCAGAATGTTATGCACAAAGTGCCGCTGGTCCTCAATGAGGCTGCGGCCGTAGAGCAGCCTGCCGAAATGCAGGTCCGCCACATGCAGAAATTTCATAATGCGCTCCTCTCTGCGGAAAATGGAAGAATATTCGGGAAAATACCGCAAGTTTTGGGCTTTTCAGAAGGGGAAATTCGTGGTATAATAATCAAACGGGATCGATTTGTTTCGGCTAAGGTCCTGTTCGGAGATTTATCAGCCTTATTATATCATGTTTGGTGGAGAATAAAAAGTGAGAAATAATCGTTTGAGCGCGTTTTTCCTTGCACTCGTTATGATCGTATCGATGTGCGTGCCGACGGCGTATGCGTCGGAAGCTTCGTCCTCAGCGGCGTCATCCGAAGCCGCCCCGGAAAGCAGCACATCAAAATATGAAGGCATTTCCGTCGGTGACGCAACACCCGAGGCGACGCCGGAGCCGGAAAAGCTGTTTTCCGACAGCGAGGGCTTCATCTGCGATACGCTGACCGAGCCGAACTGCGAGTCGATCTTTATGATCAGCCTCGACACGGACACGGTCATCTATACGCTGAATCCCGACAAGCGCCGCCCTATGGCATCGCTGACGAAGATCATGAGCTATATCGTCGCGGCGGAATTGATCGAAGACCTGCACAATACGCGTACGGCGGTCCCGCAGTCCGTTGCGGATGAGCTTGCGGGCACGGGCTCGTCCCTTGCGCAGATCCAGGTCGGCGAGGAGTTTTCCATTTTTGAGCTTCTGAATCTGATGATGGTCCCGTCCGGCAACGACGCGGCACTGACCATTGCGAAATATGTGGATTCGCTGAATATCCCCGCCGAAGCGGAGGATCAGCCCTTTGATGAAAACAGAGACGGCATCATGTTCTTTGTGGAAATGATGAACCGCAAGGCGGATGAGCTC
>JAGAOD010000115.1 GCA_017623855.1 Clostridia bacterium | reverse complement strand
GTCGGAAACATCTTCCAGCTCGGCACAAAGTACACCGAGTCCATGAATATGACCTACATTGACGCTGACGGCAACACGCATACCCCGATCATGGGCTGCTACGGCATCGGTGTCGGCAGACTTGCCGCATCCGTATGTGAAGCACATCACGACGATTACGGTCCGATCTGGCCGATGGCCATTGCACCGTGGCAGGTGCATCTCTGTGCCGTCCGCGCAGATGACCCGCAGGTTCGCGAATTCGCCGATAAGCTCTATGAGAACCTGATGAAGCGCGGCGTGGAGGTCATTTACGACGACCGTTCCGTCAGCGCAGGCGTCATGTTCAACGATGCCGACCTTCTCGGTGTTCCGGTTCGCGTTGTTGTTAGCCCGCGTAACATGAAGCAGGGCGTGGTCGAGATCGCCGCAAGAGATAAGAGCTTCTCCGAAAAGGCTGCACTCGACACGGCGGAAGAGACCGTACAGCGTATCGTAAACGATCTTTTGAATAAGTAATTTATTTAAGACAAAAGCCGCAGGCAATCCGAAACGGAAAGCCTGCGGCTGATTTTTTAGTTTTAGCAGCCGACCATGATGTTGAGGATTTCGCGGTCGGTCTCGCGCATGCCCTCACGGGCGAGCGTGCCGATGTTGCGGATGGTCGCTTCGACGCCCTTTGTGACGAGACCGTCACCGGCGCGGAACTCCTGTCCGTTTTTGAACATGTGATAGCCGAGGATGCCGGCTTCGACGGAGGACGCGATTTTAGCGGCGCAGGAAGCCTTTGCACCGTCGCAGACGATGCCGGAGTTGATGGCGATCGCATTGACGATCGTATGCTCGATGACCTTGAGGTCGCCGCCGTAAAGATAGGCGATGCCGGCACCGCTGCCGCAGCCGGCGCTGACCGCGCCGCAGTAAGCGGAGAGACGGCCGATGCCGGATTTCAGATGCACCGTGATGAGGTCGGAAAGTGCTACCACACGGATCATCTTTTCGTAGCCGACATTAAGCTCCTTTGCGAATTCCACGACGGGAAGGGAAGCCGTCATGCCCTGATTTCCGCTGCCGGAAACGATGATGACGGGCATCGAGCAGCCGTTCATACGGGCGTCACTGCCGGCGGCTGCCATGGCTTTTGCACGGTTATGTACTTCATTTCCGTAGGCCGCAAGAAGTACCTTGCCGATATTCGCGCCCCAGTTTCCGGAAAGACCCTCTTCGGCAATGCGCGTATTGTACTCGATCTGCCGCTTGACGGGTGCTTCGATATCGGCGAGATCCGCATTTTCCACAAACTCCAAAATGCCCGCAACGGAGAGCACACTGCGGTCACAAAGACCGTCATCTGCCGCAGCTTCGTCTTCGACGGGAAGATCAAACAGCACCTTGTCGTCCTTTTCGATGCGTACGATATTCGTGTGATGCGTTACGATGCGCACTCTTGCGGAATGAGAGGCGGACGCGACCGAAATATCAATGTCAAAAATATGCGGCGAGTCGGACAGCGTAACTTCGATAGCGGTATTCTCGAGATAATCGCGGATCGCGTTCTGATCGCTCTCTGTCACCGTGGAAATGACCTCGAGCTTTAAGTCGGCGTCGCCCGAGACGATGCCTGCAGCCGCAGCTGCGGGAATGCCGCGCAGACCGCCCGTATTCGGAACAAAAACGCTCTTCACGTTTTTGATGATATTGCCGCTTGCCGTGACGGAGACGGATGTCGGCAGTTCGCCGAGTGTACGGCGTGCGACGGCAGCAGCGTAGGCGATCGCGATCGGCTCTGTACAGCCCATGGCGGGGAGAAGCTCTTCCTTCAGCACCTGCACGCAGGTTTCGTAAATCAAATCGTTTTTGTTCATATGATCACCGGGAAAATAAATTGGAATGCGCGGTATTTTCGGCTGAACCGCAATACCGCGCTGTTTTTAAAGATCAGTCGCCGTTTAATATCGGCAGGATGCGGGCAAACGAAGCGTCTGCGAGATCGTCATTGGAGTTGTAATAGAGAAGCAGACTGTCGGGCTGACCCTCTAAGTACAGGTCTTCGGGAATATTAAAGTTGATGCGCTTTACGTATTCATCCCAGTTTGCCATTTTCCATGTGTCGCGGTCGGAGTTGCGCTTCATCATGCGCGCTTTGCAGACCTCAACGTCGGTCACGATCCAGATCGCGCAGAGCTTTGCGTCGTACTCGGCAAGCTTTTCACGCAGACCCTTGATGTACTCAGGGTCGCGGATCTCACGGGTGAACGGAGCATTGATCAGAACCGTGTCCGCATAGCGCAGTGCTTCAAAGCCGAGCGCCAAGATCGCCTCGTACTCGTAGTTGCGAATGTGTTCTTCAAAGAAATCGGAGCTGCGGTTGCATTCTTCGCCTGCAACCTTGAAGATCTGATGCGAAAGCGGAATTAGCGTATCCTTGTCCAGATAGACCACGTGGTCGAGTGCATTGGCAAGGCGCTTTGAGAGACGGGTTTTGCCGCAGGCAGGGGGAGAAGCCACAAAGATCATTTTTTTCATACCGATCCGACCTTTCAATGAATTTCAGTAATTCTGTCTGAATTATAAATTTAATCTATTATAACACATTTTGACGAAAAAGGCACGCGTTCTGAGAAAAAACGCGTGCCAAAAATCAGCGGGTCAATTTGTGCACAAGGTCTTGAAGCAGACGGTCGCGGTGGATCGTATAGACATAACGCATGAAATGGCGCGTGTCGGAAGGCGTCCACGTTTCGTCATACTGCGGAATGGGGCTGTGCAGCAGCGTGTCTTCCATGAAGTCACCGTCCAGAAGCCATGCGACAGCGGTCACGTCCCAAATGACGCGCGTCCATGTGTCCGCACTTTTCGTGCGGATGCCTTCTTCGATGGAATACTTTGCGAGGTGATCACACAGTGCATTTTTGCCGAGGAAATAATCGCGGAATTCCGGCTCACTGATCGCAAAACCGGAGACAACGCCCATGCACGGCAGCTGGACGAGGGGGACGCCGCAGCCGAAAATAATGCGCGCGGCGGCAATATCCTGACGGAGATTGAACTCGCCGTTGTTCGGCCAGTGGAGGGCATGTCCGCCGAGCCAGACGATCACGATGCGCTCGCGGATATCGGGATTCATGAGAATGGCGGAAGCGACATTGGTAATGGCGCCGATCGCGACGACATAGAGCGGATTTTCCGCAGTATACTGCATGGCACGCTCCGCAAGGTCGCAT
>JAGAOD010000114.1 GCA_017623855.1 Clostridia bacterium | reverse complement strand
TAGATTATTCGAACGAGTGTCAGCGAGTGACAACGCGGACCGTCGCAGCGGCACGTTGCCGCTCGGACAGTATTCCAAAGATCGCGAGCACAGCAGTCGTTCATTGATTATACGAGTGAGGTCACGAACGACTACGCGGACTTTCGCCCGCGGTGCGTTACCGCACCTTCCAGCGATCGTTGTATGTACCGGACAGATCGGCGATCTCGCCTTCGTCTTCCTTCTCTTCCTTGACCTTGGAGGTCGCACGGCGCTCGTTCAGCAGCTCGAGGAACAGATCCTCGTCCACCGGGATATCCTGCGGCTTGCCAGTCCAGTCGGAGAGATGGATCGCGTTGGAAATGGAGAGACCGTTGATGCCCTCATAACCCGGGGCCAGCAGCGGTTCGCCGTTCAGAATATGGTTTGTGAAGTTCTGCAGGATGCCGTTGTGACCGAGCTCGACGGAATCGACTTCGATCTCTGTAACGGTCATCGGCGGCTGTGCAAAGCCCTGCTCGCATGTGAAGCAGAACTCACGCTCCGGAACCTCTAACTTCCAGTGTGTCAGCTTGCCGTCTTCCCAAACGAGCTTACCGCGGTCACCGGTGATCTCAAGACGGTTTGTACCCGGAGTTTCGCCTGTCGTGGTGATGAACACGCCGGAAGCACCGTTCGGATATTCTGCATAAGCCGTAACTTCGTCTTCAACTTCGATGTTGTGCCAGTGATCGTACTTGCAGTGTGCGGAGATCTTATTCGGCATGCCGAAGATCCACTGCCACAGGTCGAGATTATGCGGACACTGGTTGATCAGCGCGCCGCCGCCTTCGCCTGCCCATGTTGCACGCCATGTGCCGCTGTCATAGTAAGCCTGTGTGCGGTACCAATTTGTGATGATCCAGATGCAGCGCTTCAGCTCGCCGAGCTCACCGCTCTGCACGATCTCACGCATCTTCTGGAACTTCGGGTTGGTACGCTGGTTGTACATGATGCCGAATGCCTTGCCGGACTTCTTGGCAGCCTCGTTCATCTCACGTACAGCCTTGGTGTAAACGCCTGCCGGCTTCTCGGTGAGGACGTTCATGCCCTGCTCAAAAGCGTAAACAGCGATGACCGGATGTAGATAGTGCGGGGTAGCGATGAGAATGGTGTCAACCAGACCGCTCGCGATCATTTCCTTGTAATCTGCAAATACCGGTGTGCCGGGCAGGTTTTCCTCAGCCCACTTGCGCTTGGACTTTGCGATATCGCAAACTGCAGCAAGCTCCATGCCGTTGATGTTGCCGGCAAAAAGGCTCTTTGCGTGGGCGGAACCCATGTTGCCAACACCGATGATGCCCATTTTTACTGTGTTGCTCATAGTTTATATCCTCCTTATGCGATTTTTTCAAGAATCGCTTTCAGTGCGTTTACGGCGGCATCGAATGCCTTTTCGTTGCTTTCGTAGGTGTACTTGTGCGTCAGTTCCTCGTCCTGCAGATTCTGAAGTCCGCTGAACACCGCGAGATGCGGCTCGAGGGTGAGCATGTATGTATTGTCCGTTTCTGCGAGTGCCTTGAGAAGCGTCGGGATATCGCCGTCGCCCTCGCCTGCCGGAACGACCGCACCGTCCGCGAGGAACGCGTCCTTGATGTGCATGTAGTCGATCATGGAGGAGAGCGCCGCGAAGTTCTCACGGGGGAGATCACCGCACTGGATGTAGTTTGCCGGGTCAAAGACGAGGCGCAGAGCGGGAACCGCTGCGTGCAGCTTCTGTACACGTGCGAGCGTATCGCCGTAAATGCCCTTCTCGTTCTCGTGACAGCAGTGTACGCCGTTGGCTTCAGCGTATTCCGCCATAGCCTGTGTGCGGCGAACGACCTCGTCAAAATAGATCTCGGGGTCCTCATCCTTCGGCATGAAGAAGCTGAACATGCGGATGCGCTCGGTGCCGAGCTTCTTTGTGATCTCAACTGCGCGCTTGAATTTTTCAAAGTGCGGCTCGAAATCGTCCGTGATGGAGATCTTGCCCATCGGAGAACCGACAGCGGAGAGGGAAATGCCGTAAGCGTCCATCTTTTCACGGACAACAGCCAGTTCCTCATCGGAAAGCTCCATGACATTTTTGCCGTCCACACCGCGGATCTCAAGGAGCGGGATGTTGTGGCGCTTCAGCGCCTCGAGCTGCTCGGTGAAAACCGGAGAAGCTTCGTCGGCGAAAGCGGAAAGAATGAATTTTGCCATTTTATACCTCCGGATCAGAAGCGGCAGCCTGCACCGATAAGGTTCTTCGCGCTGAGTGCGAGCTCCTCAAACGGATCCTTGCCGTAGCAGTCGTCCTGCTCGATCATTGCATACGGGATGCCGGTCTCTTCACAAGCTTCGAGGATCGCGTCGAAGTCCATGTTGCCGTCCATGACAGCAGCGAAGCGGTGCTTGTTGTCGACGATCGTCATATCCTTGAGGTGCAGAACGTCTATGCGGCCCGCGAAATCGAGGATCTGTCTCGACGGGGATCTGCCGCCGAACTGTGTCCAGTGCACATCGAGGATGAAGCCCCACTTTTCGGGATCGGTCTCTTCTGCCATCCAGTCGATCAGGCACTTGCCGTCGACCTTCTCATATTCAAAGCCGTGGTTGTGGTACTGCAGCTTCATGCCCGCTGCGTGCAGCTTGTCTGCAGCCTCGGAGAAATCCTTGATGAAAGCGCGGACGCCTTCGAGGGAGCCTCTGTACTTTTCGGGCATTGCGCCGATACCGACATGCTTGCAGCCGAGGATCTTATGGTTCTCAATGACCTTCTCGGTGTTCTCGAGGATCAGAAGCGGGTTTGTATGGGTCACGATGATCTGCAGCTCGTTTTCGTCGCAGATATCGCGGATGATGTGCGGGTCGATATCGCCGAACGCGGAGACCTGCAGTGTCTTGAAGCCGATGTCATGCAGCTTCTTAGCGGTTACGCGGAGATCCGCTTCGTTCTGGGCAAATTCACGGATGGTGTAGCCCTGTGCGCCAATAATCATTTGCGTGTTCCTCCTTGTATTCAGGAATGATGTTTATCTTGATTATAAACCGACCGGTGTGAAAAATCTACGGTATCCGCAAATTTTATACGCCGGAATATGCGGAGAAGCCGCCGTCGACCGGAACGGTGATACCGGTGATGAAGCCGGCTGCGTCGTTGTCGATGAGGAAGCGGAGTGTGCCGAGCAGCTCTTCCGGTTCGCCGAAGCGTCCCATCGGGGTCTGGGAGAGGATCTTGTGTGTACGTGCGGTCGGTGTGCCGTCCTCGTTAAAGAGCAGTGCACGGTTCTGGTTCGTTGCGAAGAAGCCCGGTGCGATCGCATTGACGCGAATGTTGCAGTTTGCAAAGTGAACAGCCAGCCACTGTGTGAAATTTGTGACGGCAGCCTTTGCACCGCTGTATGCCGGGATCTTTGTGAGCGGGGTGTATGCGTTCATCGAGGAGATGTTGACGATGCAGCCGCCGGTCTCGAGCATATCCTGTGCGAATGCCTGTGTCGGCAGCAGTGTGCCGAGGAAGTTGAGGTTGAATACGAAGGAAACGCCGTCCTTGTCGAGGTCGAAGAAGGAACGTGCATTTTCGTCGAGCAGATCAGCCTTGTTGAAGTATTCGCTCGTGGTCGTGCCCTTCGGGTTGTTGCCGCCTGCGCCGTTGATGAGGACTTCGCACTTGCCGAAGGTCTTCAGTACGGTCTCGTGTGCTTCGGCGAGATTGTCCTTGTCGAGGACGTTTGCCTTGACGGCGATCGCCTCGCCGCCCTTTTCACGGATCTCGGCAGCGATCGCTTCCGCAGCTTCAAGGTTCAGGTCCAGGAGCGCGACCTTGTGGCCGTCTTCTGCGAGTGCACGTGCAAAAGCGCCGCAGAGAACGCCGCCCGCACCGGTAATTACGATTGTCATGTTATTTTCCTCCTTGTTTGTGTCAGATTATTCGAAAAGCTTACGGCTGTTTTCAACACAGACACGGTTTAAGATCTTCATCGCGGCGGACTCGAGCATGAGGGAGCCGTCGTCGAGACGTTCGGCGACCCAGCTGCAGAGCACGCGGCGGAAGTAGTCGTGACGTGCATAGGAAAGGAAACTGCGGCTGTCTGTCAGCATGCCGGTGAACTCGGCGATGGAGCCGGTCTCGGCGAAGATATCCATCTGCTCCTCCATGCCGCGCTTGTGGTCGAGATACCACCATGCCGCGCCGATGTTAACACCGCGGAAGCTGCCTGCGGTCGTTGCGAGGGGCATGTACATGGAGGGCTCGAGCGTGTAGATGAGTGTACGCGGCAGACCGTTGTTTGCGTCCATTGCGTCGAGCAGATCCTTGACGTCGATCTCCGGGATGCGGTCGCCCACGCAGTCGCCGCCGGCGTCGGGGCCGACAGCCGTAAAGAGGGAGGTGCGTGCGTTGCGGCGCACGTTCAGGTGCAGCTGCATGGCAACATTATGTGCCTTATACTCGGCTGCGAGATATACATACATTTCAAAAAGGAAATTGCAGAACTCGGCGTAGGTGATCTTCTCACCGGTGAGAACCTTCTTGAAGGTCTCCTCCGCACAGCAGGAATCGTCCTTGTGCGGGAAATCCTCGATGCCGATGTCGCTGACGCGGCAGCCGTTTTCGCAGAAGAATGCGAGACGGTCGGACAGTGCCTTCTTGAGGTCACAGAGGGTTTCGATCGGGTAGCCGCATACTGCGGAAAGGCGTGCGACGTAATCCTTGTAATCGGCGCGCTTGATGTTCAGCGCCGCATCCGTGCGGAAGGACGGTACGACGCGGATCGGGAAGGACTTGTCTTCGGCGATCTGCTTGTGGTACTCGAGGGAGTCTGCCGGGTCGTCGGTCGTAGCGACGAGCTCAACGCGGCTGTCGAGCATCAGCTTGCGCGGGGACATGCCGGTCTCCTTGATGTACGCGTTTGCGCGGTCGAAGAGCTCATCCGCGTTTTCGGCGGTCAGCGCCTCGTCGATGTCGAAGTACATCGCAAGCTCCATGTGGGACCAAACGTACAGCGGGTTTCCGGCTGCGGTTTCAAGGCAGGCTGCATAAGCGCGGAACTTTTCACGCGGAGAGGCATTGCCGGTGATCTTCTCCTCCGGCACGCCGCAGGCGCGCATCAGACGCCACTTGTAGTGGTCGCCGCCGAGCCAGATCTGAGAAATGTCGGTGAAGACCTCATCTTCAAGAATCTCCTTCGGCTGCAGGTGGCAGTGGTAGTCAACAATGGGCAGATCGCGGACAGCGTCATAAAGACGCTTAGCGGTACAGCCCTTTAAGAATAAATCGTCACGCATCGTATTTTGCTCCTTTCAAAGGTGTGCATAATATTCTATCCTAAGTATAGCACAAATTTTTGCAAAATAAATGATATATGTCACCAAACAGATTGCAAATCTGTTCAAAGTTACATAAAAATTTCAAAAAAAGTTTCCTTCGGGAACAATAAGTACTTTCGCTTTCGGTACATTTATGGTATAGTATTTGTAATAGCGCAGTATTTTTCGGAAAGGGGTGCGGCAGGTGGAAAGAGAAGCGGAATTCAACACGTCTCAGATCATGATCTCGGATGATTTTGAAGCACACCATACCCGCGACCCGTATTTCAGAACGATCGAGTTTCACGCGC
>JAGAOD010000113.1 GCA_017623855.1 Clostridia bacterium | reverse complement strand
GATCATATTTCCATTCTCCTATCATGAAATTTAATGGGTGCACACCGCTCCATGGGGAATTGCGGACCGGACTGTCGGCAGTTACATGGCAACACGATTTTTCGGTGTACAATAACCTGTCTATATTATAACAAATAAATTGCAAATAATCAAGAGGTTTTTTGATTTTTTATTAAATTTTCCCCATATTTTTTTGAAATTATTCTGATTTTCTTTGTTTTTGAAAAACGTTTACAAAAAATTTTCGTTATTTTCCCTTTTTCCTCTTTTCAAAGTGCAAAAAATTTGATATAATAATTATAACTATCCCGAAAGGAATCCGATATTCATGCCAAAAAAATCAAGCGCAGCACAATACGGCAACCAGAGCATCTCGTCCCTCAAGGGCGCCGACCGCGTCAGAAAACGTCCCGCGGTCATCTTCGGCTCTGACGGACTGGAAGGCTGCGAGCACTCTGTATTTGAAATTTTATCAAACTCCGTTGACGAAGCGCGTGAAGGCTACGGACAGGTGATCATTCTGACCGCCTTTGCCGATCACACCTTTGAGGTCGAGGACTTCGGACGCGGTGTTCCGCTGGACTACAACGAAGCGGAAGGCCGATACAACTGGGAGCTGGTCTACTGCGAACTTTATGCCGGCGGCAAATATGACAATAACAGTGACGGTGCGGCTTACGAGTATTCCCTCGGCTTAAACGGTCTCGGTGCCTGCGCGACGCAGTATTCATCTGAGTTCATGCACGTTACCTCTTACAACAACGGCCGTGTTTATCACATCGAATTTGCAAAAGGTGAGGCAGCCACCGAGCTGTCAGTACGCGAACCATCCAAAAAGGAAAACGGCCGTACCGGAACGATCACCCGATGGAAGCCCGATCTTGATGTTTTCACCGACATTGCCGTCCCGCGTGAGCATCTGGAAAATGTTCTGAAAAAGCAATCCATCGTCAATCCCGGAACGAAGTTCATCTTCCGCTGGGAAACGGAAGACGGCAGCTTTGAGGAATCGGAATATTTATATGAGCGCGGTATTATTCAGTATGTCTCCGAGCTTTCCGGTGACGGTGCGCTTACACCGCCGGTGCTGTGGAATCTCGAAACCATGGGACGTGACCGCGCGGACAAGCCCGACTACAAGCTGAAAGCCGAAGTCTCCTTCTGCTTTACCAATACGGCAAACGGACTGGAATACTACCACAACGGCTCGTTCCTCGAGCATGGCGGCTCCCCCGATAAGGCAGTCCGCTCTGCATTCACCTTTGCCATCGACAAATATCTGAAAACGACCGGCAAGTATAACAAAAACGAAGCAAAAATCACCTTTACCGACGTTGAGGACTCCCTGCTCTGTGTTATCAACTCTGTCTCCACACAGACATCGTATGCAAACCAGACGAAAAAGGCGATCAACAATACCTTTATCGCCGAAGCGCTGACCGATTTTCTCCGGCAGCAGCTGGAAATTTACTTCACCGAAAATCCCATCGATGCCGATAAGATCGCTGGACAGGTGCTCGTCAACAAGCGCTCCCGCGAAAGTGCCGAATCAACGCGCCTGAATCTGAAAAAGAAGCTCGGCGGTACGATGGACATGACCAACCGCATTGAAAAGTTCGTCGGATGCCGTTCCAAGGACCCGGAAAAGCGCGAGCTGTACATCGTAGAGGGCGACTCCGCGCTGACCTCCACCAAACTCGGACGGACAGCCGAATATCAGGCGATCATCGCTGTGCGCGGCAAAACGCTGAACTGTCTGAAGAGTACCTATGATAAGATCTTCAAGAGTGAGATCATCTGTGACCTGCTCCGTGTCATCGGCTGCGGTGTGGAAATCAAAACAAAGGTCAAGACCGATATGGTTCCCTTTGATCCCAACGCTCTGAAATGGTCGAAGATCATCATCTGTACAGATGCCGACGAGGACGGCTTCCAGATCCGCACGCTGATTCTCACGATGTTCTACCGTCTGCTGCCCTCGCTCATCAAAATGGGCAAGGTCTACATCGCGGAAACGCCGCTTTATGAGATCACAGCAAAGGACGATACCTATTACGCCTACGACGAAATCGATAAGGCGGAAATCCTCGAAAAACTCGGAAACATAAAGTACACACTCCAGCGCTCCAAGGGTCTTGGTGAAAATACGCCGGAGATGATGTGGCAGACCACGATGAACCCCGAGACGCGCCATCTTGTCCGTGTCGATCCTGCGGACGAAGCGGCGACGATGTTCATCTTTGAAACCCTGCTGGGCGATGATCTGCCCGCAAGAAAGGAATTTATCGCCCTGCACGGCTCTGAATATGTGCGGGATGCCGATATCTGATATCCATGGCAAGAAAAAGCAAAGCATCGGAAAAGGCTGCACTGATCCCGGTCAAGCCGGCGGCCATTACACCGCAGCCGATTACCGAAACCATTGAAAAAAACTATATGCCGTATGTCATGACGGTCATCATCTCGCGTGCAATTCCTGAAATCGACGGCTTCAAGCCCTCTCACCGGAAGCTGCTTTATACCATGTATAAGATGGGACTGCTTTCCGGTGCAAGAACAAAATCCGCCAACGTTGCAGGTGCGACCATGCAGTATCATCCGCACGGTGATGCTTCGATTTACGAAACCATGGTGCGTCTGACG
>JAGAOD010000015.1 GCA_017623855.1 Clostridia bacterium | reverse complement strand
GGGAAGTTCTCGTGGTGTACGGAATCGGGATAGAACTGTGTTTCCAGGCAGAATGCACCGTGCGGGATCATGGGGCTGCCGTCCTTATTGAGAACGGGACCGATGCTGTTCATCGTGTACAGCTGTACACCGGGCATGTCGGTCAGAACCTCCATCACGCGGCCGGTCTCCGGCTCATACGCTTCGGCGATGGAACGGAGTCCTTCGCCGTCGGCACAGAAGTTGTGGTCAAAGCCGCCGCAGAGCTGAATGAGATGATCGTCTGCGAAGATGTCCTGACCGATGGTCTTCGGTGCTGTGAAATCCAGCGGAGTGCCCTTGACGGGGATCAGCTCACCGGTGGGGATGAGGTCATCCGTGACAGCCGTGACGTACGATGCGCGGATCGTAAGCTCGGTGTTGAGCATCTTCTTGGAATGATCACCGGAGAGATTGAAGAAAGCGTGATTGGTCGGGTTGAAGACGGTCTTCTTGTCCGTCTCGCCGCGGTATGTGATCTCGAGTGCATTGTCCTTCGTCAGTGTGTACTGCACTTCGACCCGGAGTGTGCCGGGATAGTTTTCCTCGCCGTCCGGGCTCGTATACGCGAAGGTGACGGAGGGCTCGTCGCCGTCCACAGTTTCCTTAACGGCAAAGGGGATCTGATGATAACCCTTTGTGCCGCCGTGAAGCGTGTTTTCACCGTCGTTTTTGTCGAGTGCATATTCCACGCCGTCGATGACCATGGATGCGCCGCCGATGCGGTTAGCATAACGGCCGACGAAGGAGCCGTGGAAATTGCTGCCGGAATATTCGGCCGGAGTAGCATGACCGAGGATCACGTCGCCGAGGTTGCCGTCTCTGTCGGGCACCATGAGCTTCAGAATGCGGCAGCCGTACGGAATGACGGACACCTCCATACCGGAAGCGTTTTTCAGCGTATAGATCGGCACGTCATGTCCGTTCGGGCAAATACCGAAAGACGAAATCGTGATTGCCATAAGTATTAGTCTCCCTGCTTGCCGAGGAGAGCAGCGCCGATGATGCCGGCGTCGTTGCCCAGAGCAGCCTTGCAGATCTTGGTTCTGTTTTCCGGGTTGCGGCCGTAGGACTCAGCTGCTACATACTCACGAACCGGAGCCAGCAGTGTTTCGCCCTCGTTGCAGATGCCGCCGCCGATGCAGAGGATAGCCGGCTGGAAGATGTTGACCATGTCGGAGAGACCGACGGAGAGGTACTTGATGTACTCGTCAACCGCTGCCTTGCCGTTCGGGTCGCCTGCACGCATTGCGTCGAATGCTGTTCTGCCGTTGACCTTCTCGATGTCGCCGTCAACGATTGTCCACAGCGGGGAATCCTTCGGTGCGTTAGCCATATGCTCCTTGGTAGTCTTGATCAGACCGGTAGCGGAAGCATAGGTCTCCCAGCAGCCCTTACGGCCGCATGTGCACGGACGACCGTCAACAACGATAACGGTGTGGCCCAGCTCGCCGCCTGCGAAGTTGCTGCCGGAGTATACCTTACCGTCGATGATGATGCCGCCGCCGACGCCAGTGCCGAGTGTGATAGCCAGAGCGTGGTTAGCACCCTTAAGAGCGCCTGCCTGATATTCGCCGTATGCTGCTGCGTTAGCGTCGTTCTCGATGACAACGAGCTTGCCGCCTGTGCGCTCGGAAACCATATCGCGGAGCTTGAAGTTTTCAAAATAGAGGTTGTTAGCGAACTCGATGATGCCGGTAGCGCGGTTAACGGTACCCGGGCAGCCGATGCCGATCCACGGGACATCGTCAAATGTCAGCTCGAGCTTATCGAGAGCTTCTTTACATGTAGCAACGATAGTGTCGCAGAAGAACTCTTCTGTGCACGGAACCGGGCACTTTACGGAAGCCTTAGCGACGATCTTGTTGCTTTCGTCAATGATACCGACGGCAATGTTGGTGCCGCCTACGTCAACGCCAAGATAGTACATAATACGAACTCCTTTGAAATGTAAATTATTCCGGGTACAGCCTGCGGTGTCCCGGCCACTGTTTTTAGTATACAATAAGTTGGGGCGATTTGTAAATGCAAATCCGAAAAATTATTCGCGGTTTTTCCTTTTTCCGCCCCTTGATTTTGCGCACGCATTGTGCTATGATTACTTAGTCAATCCGATGTTACAATAAAATATACGCCGCTATGGTGGAATTGGCAGACACAAGGGACTTAAAATCCCTCGGTAGCGATACCGTACCGGTTCGACCCCGGTTAGCGGCACCATGTAAAACCCTCTTTTGTCCAATGAACAAAAGAGGGTTTTACAATGATATCCGTTCTCTGCAGAACGGGTGATATATCTTCGATATGATATCGCACATTGTGCGATGATATATGCCAAAGGCATATAAAGGAACGGATATTATATCATGCTTGCAAAGCAAGTATATCATACGGCAACGCTGTATATCATATCGCGGCAGCGATATATCATTGATGTATAACGGCAATATTATGATATATTCTTGATGAAAGAAGGTGCTTTTATGTCTGACAACAAACTGCTTAACTTATCTTTTGAATTTGCAGTTGCCATTGTGAATCTTGTTGATAGAATAACCATGCCAAGAAGTTCCTATATGATTGATCAACTTGCAAGAGCGGGTACATCTGTTGGAGCCAATATTCATGAGGCACAATATGCACAGAGTAAGAAGGATTTTGTGGCAAAATTAGAGATTGCACTGAAAGAATCCAACGAGACCAGCTATTGGCTGAAATTGATGTATGAAACAAAGAGGATAGATATTACCGCATATCAGTATGCGGAAAAACTTTGTGGTAATATTCGCAGAGTTTTAATTGCTTCCTGTAAAACCGCCAAAGACAACATGCAATAATCCGCCGTTATCATATTGCCAAAAAACCGCATGTATGCTACAATATCCGCGTCAAAAATATATATCGCGGAGGGCATCATGAAGAAGGTTTTGGTTACGGGCGGAACGGTTTTTGTAAGTCGGTACATTGCAGAGCACTTTGTGAAGAAGGGCTTTGAGGTTTATGTGCTGAACCGGAACACAAGGGAGCAGTCTAAGGGCGTGAAGCTGATCGAAGCGGATCGGCACGCGCTGGGGGATACCCTTAAAGGAATGTATTTCGATATCGTCATCGACACCGCCTATTCGGCGTACGATATTGAAACGATGCTCGATGCTCTCGGCGGATACGGCGACTACATACTCGTAAGCTCAAGCGGCGTATATCCGGAATACGCATCGCAGCCGTTTAAGGAGGACGCACCGCTTGCCGTCAACATGTTCTGGGGCAAGTACGGCACGGACAAGATCGACGCGGAAGCGGCGCTTCTTGAAAGAAACGAAAACGCCTATATCGTCCGACCGCCGTATCTCTACGGCCCGATGAATAACGTCTACAGAGAAGCCTTTGTTTTTGACTGCGCGATGCAGGACAGAAAGTTTTATTTGCCGAAGGACGGCGAAATGAAGCTTCAGTTTTTCCACATTGATGACCTCTGCCGCTTCATGGATATTCTGCTTGAAGAGAAGCCGGAGCAGCATATCTTCAACGTGGGCAACAGGAAGTCCGTCACGGTCCGCGAATGGGTGGAGCTCTGCTACGGCGTCCTCGGAAAGACCGCAGAATTTGTCTCCGTGCATGCGGATATCGAGCAGAGAAACTACTTCAGCTTCTATAATTATGAGTACAGCCTCGACGTCACAAAGCAGTACGCGCTGATGCCCGACGTAAAGCCTTTGGAGGAAGGTCTCAAGGAAGCGTTTGAATGGTACAAGGTACACGGGGATCAGGTCAACAAAAAGCCGTTGTTCGACTATATTGACCGAAATTTGGCGTGATCCGTACAAATACTTCAAATCGCGGTTGACAAAGGGACACGTGTCCTGTATGATGAACCGAGTAACTTTTAGGAGTAATTAAATTATGATGAAAAAAAGAATTTTAATGTCCGCACTCGGCGTGCTGACCGGTGCCGTGGCTGTCGGCTTTTTTAAGCTTGCGGCGTTCGGCGTTGACCCATTCCAGTCGTTCATGAGCGGTATTGACCAGCTCATTCCGATCGACTTCGGCACACTGTATATGATCGTAAACGCCTGTCTGCTGTTGTTTGCGCTGTTTTTCGACCGCCATTATATCGGCATCGCAACGGCAGTGAACCTGTTCCTTTTAGGTTACGTCGTGCAGTTTTCCTACGATATGCTGCAGCTTGCGTTCCCGGACCCGTCCATGCTCATCAGAGTCGTCAGCTTTGTGATCGGCTTTGTCGTGCTGTGCATGGCATCCTCGATCTACATGACCGCGGATCTCGGCGTATCCACGTATGATGCGATCGCGCTCATTATGGCGCACAAATGGAAGATCGGCAAATTCAAGTTTATCCGCATTATTACGGACCTTGTCTGCGTGCTTCTGGGCCTTGTGCTGTTCCTGCTCGGTGGCGGCGCGTGGAAGGATGTCCCGGCGTTCATCGGCGTCGGCACGATCTTAACCGCGTTCTTCATGGGCCCGCTGATCGATTTCTTCAACAGAAAGCTTGCTCAGCCGATGCTGAATGCCGGAAAAAAGGAATAATGAATTTTAAGCCTTCGGTCTGCAAACGGCCGAAGGTTTTTTTGTGATTGACATGGAGATTTTGAGAATATACAATGAAAGTACAGTACGGTGGGATGAGGTGCGCTATGACGAAGAAGGAACTTGAACGGCTCAGAGCGCTTGCGAAGGAGCAGGCGGAGATCGCGGCGAAGCCGGAAATGGCAAGGCTCCAAAAAGAATGGACGGCACTGAATGACTGCGAGAGTGACCGGCCGATGATCACGGTCGAGCTTGGCACCTTTGCGGACGATCTCCTGCCGCAGCTCATGGAATGCGAAAGCGAGGACGCGCGAAAGTTAGAGCGGATGCTGCTCTCGAATATAGTGAACCACAAGTATTTCGGGGACGATACCTTCGTGCGCGATTTTATCCCTGTGACTTATCGCGGCGGTGTGAAGCCGTTCGGCATTGATGTCGAGGTCGAGCATACCTCCGGTCTCGGACACCATTTTGTGTCGCAGATCAGTGACCTCGAGGAGGATTTCCACAAACTGAAACCGTCCGAGATCACGCTCGAGCCGAAAGCGGAGACCGAAAAGCGCAGGGATGCACTGAATGAGCTTTTCGGCGACATTCTCCCGGCAAGGATCACGGGCAGCGCGCTGTATGTTTGCCCGACGCAGAACATCGTGCACATTATGAGCATGGAGGATATGTACGTCGCCATGTACGATGCGCCGGAGCTGTTTAAGAAAATGATGGACATGCTCTCGGACGACTATAACCGTTATTTTGATCTTTTGGAGCAGGAAAACCGCCTGCTGCCGACCGTCGGCGCAGAGCACCTCGGACAGGGAACGTACTGCTTTACGAGCGACCTGCCGCACGAGAATATTACGAGCACCAAGCAGCTTTGGGGTTATATGGACTCGCAGGAAATGACCGGCATTTCACCCGACATGTTCGCCGAGTTTGTTTTCCCGTTCTACAAAAAGATATTCGACAGGTACGGGCTCTTCTCCTACGGCTGCTGCGAGGCGGTGGATCCGATCTGGGACAAGTGCCTGAAGCATGCCGAAAATCTCAGACGGGTTTCCGTTTCTCCGTGGTGCAATGAGGAATTCATGGGGGCAGCGCTGCGCGGCAGAAAGACCGTGTACCACAGAAAGCCCAGCCCGAATTTTCTCGGCGTCGGCACACAGCTTGACGAGGAAGCGCTGAGGCAGCACATTCGCAAAACACTGCTTGCCGCAAAGGGCTGCACACTTGAGTTTACACAGCGGGACGTATATGCGGTCAGCAAAAGCTTCAGCAAAGTACGGCGCTACGTGGAGATCATCCGAGAAGAATGCGAAAAGTATTGGCAGCCGTAAAGCTGAGATTTTTTCGACATTCTCAAAACCTTTTTGTTTGACTATGTTTGAATGTTGTGCTATAATTGAGCCATAATCCGATAATTTGCTCTATACGCGGCAGAAGAGTGGAGCGCCATCTGGATTAAGGCGGAATTTGAGCCATCAGTTTGGGCACACTTGACCTGTGATCAGGTATAAGTGTGCCCTTTTTTTGTTGGAGGGAAGGCATGAGAAGAGTTGGATTTGTCATGGGCGGCAACAGTGATCTGTCCGTTCTCAGAAAGACGATGAATTCGCTTTCCAAGTCTGGCATTGCCCGCAAATGCCATGGCTTTTCCGCACGCGATAACGGCTTTGGCGTAATTATTGTCTCCGCCGGTATGGCTGTACACTTGGCCGGCGCGATCGCTGCAAACACCGCGCTGCCGGTACTCGGTATTCCATGTAAATCCCTGCATCTCGACGGCATTGATGCACTTTTGTCTACGGTACAGATGTCCTCCGGTATTCCGGCGGCAGCTGCAGCCATAAACGGAGGTGTGAATGCCGCTTTGTTATCTGCATAGAAACTTATCGGTCGGGGATAAAAAACGGTAAATATATCAATCTCGAATAAGGAGTGATTGCTTATGGGCGGCTTCTTCGGAGCAGTATCCAAAAACGATTGTAAATATGAGGTCTTCTTCGGAACGGACTACCATTCTCACCTTGGAACCAAGAGGGGTGGTATGGTTTTTTATGATGAATCCAAAGGCTTTCGCCGGCAGATCCATAATATCGAAAATACGCCGTTTCGTACGAAGTTTGAAAGTGACTTAACAAAGCTCGGCGGCACGAGCGGTATCGGCTGTATTTCCGACACCGACCCTCAGCCGCTGCTCGTTCGTTCGCATCTCGGTTTGTTTGCGCTGACGACCGTCGGCATTATCAACAACGCGGAGGAACTGGTGGAAAAAACCTTCCTCAATCCGGGCAGCCAGTTTATGGCAATGTCCTCCGGCAAGGTGAACTCTACGGAGCTTACGGCGGCGCTGATCAATCGGTGCACCGGCATCGTAGACGGTATTCGCTACGCACAGGACACGATCGACGGTTCCTGCACACTGCTTATGCTGACAAAGGACGGGCTTATTGCTGCACGTGATAAATTAGGCCGTCTGCCGGTGGTCATCGGCAAAAAAGAGGATGGCTATTGTATTTGTATGGAGTCCTTTGCCTGCCTGAAGCTCGGCTATCATCCCTGCTACAACCTGGGCCCCGGCGAGATCGTAAAGATCACCGCGGACGGATTTGAGCAGTTGGCAGCTCCGGGCGAAAAAATGAAGGTTTGTGCGTTCATGTGGACGTATTACGGTTATCCCAACTCCAATTACGAGGGCGTAAACGTTGAACAGATGCGCTGCCGCAACGGTGAGATCCTCGCCCGTGAAGAAGCAGCGGCCGGTACCATGCCGGAGGTGGACTATATCGCAGGCGTTCCGGATTCCGGTCTGCCGCATGCCATCGGTTACGCAAATGCTTCTCATGCACCTTTTGCACGTCCGTTTATCAAATATACGCCGACATGGGCACGTTCGTTCACGCCGTCCAATCAGGAAATGCGCAATCTGGTGGCTGAAATGAAACAGATCCCGGTTCCGGAATACATCGAGGGTAAGAAGCTGCTTCTGGTCGATGACTCCATCGTTCGCGGAACACAGCTCAGAGAGACGGTCGAGTTCCTGTACGAATCCGGTGCCAAGGAAGTGCACATGCGTTCCGCATGTCCTCCGATCATGTACGCTTGTAAATACCTGAATTTCTCGCGCAGCAATTCCGAGATGGAGCTGCTGGCCAGAAAGAAAATTCAGGAGCTCGAGGGCGACGAAGGACATAAGCACATTGCGGAATATGCGAACGGCTCCACGGAGCGCGGCAAATGCCTGCTTAAATCCATTTGTGAGGAAATGGGCTTTAACTCTTTGGGCTATCAGTCTTTGGACGGTATTTTGGAAGCGATCGGTCTCGACAGAGATAAGATCTGTACGTATTGCTGGACCGGTGAGGAATGATCCCTCAGCGCGAAAATCAAAACAGACAAAAATAAAGGAGTGTGCCAGATCATGGATCACAACAATTCCTATTCCGCAAGCTATGCGGCTGCCGGTGTGGATATCACCGCCGGCTATAAAGCGGTAGAGTTAATGAAAAAGCATGTTGCCCGCACGCGCAACGCAGGCTGCCTTGATGATGTGGGTGGCTTTGGCGGCTGCTTCGGTCTGCCTGTTGCAGGGATGGAGGAGCCGGTCATGGTGTACGGTACGGACGGATGCGGAACCAAGGTGAAGCTTGCTATCCTCATGGACAAGCACGATACCATCGGTATTGACGCGGTCGCCATGTGTGTCAACGACATTATCTGTGTCGGTGCGAAGCCGCTTTTCTTCCTTGATTACATCGCCTGCGGCAAGAATATCCCCGAAAAGATCGCGGAGATCGTGGGCGGCGTCGCGGAGGGCTGTGTGCAGTCCGGTGCGGCTTTGATCGGCGGCGAGACTGCCGAGCATCCCGGCATGATGCCCGAAAACGAATATGATCTTGCCGGTTTTGCAGCCGGTATCGTAGATCGCAAAAAGGTGATCGATAATACAAGAATGGCGGAGGGTGACGTCGTCATTGCGCTTCCTTCCACCGGTATTCATTCCAACGGCTTCTCTCTGTGCCGCAAGGTGTTTGATATCGACAACAATAATCCGGAGATCTATGTTCCCCGCGAAGATCTCGGCGGCAAGTCCATTGCGGAAGCACTGCTGGTTCCTACGAAGATCTACGTAAAGCCCGTGCTCGCTTTGCTTGAAAAGGTGGACGTTAAGGGTATTTCCCATATTACCGGCGGCGGTTTCTATGAAAATATTCCGCGTTCCATTCCCGACGGTCTCGGTGCAAAGATCGATAAATCCGCGGTCAGAGTCCTGCCCATCTTCGACGTGATCGCGAAGACCGGCAATATTCCCGAACGCGATATGTTCAACACCTATAACATGGGTGTCGGCATGAGCATCATCGTTCCCGCCGATGCCGTCGACATGTCCCTGAGCATTCTTAAGGAGCATGACATCGATGCTTATGTTATCGGAACCGTGATCAAGAGCGAGGACAAGGTGATTTTGGAATAAATCCGAAATCTCGGTGTTCATATACGCAGGCGGGGCAGATCCCGCTTACAAAGACAGCTGAAACAGTTAAGTATTATCCATACAGGAGGAAGATCAGATGAACGTTTATGAAATCAAGTCCATGGCAGAACGCCTTGACGGCAATACATACCCCGGCCGCGGCATCGTTCTCGGTGTTACACCGGACGGCAAGAAAGCGGTTGCCGCCTACTTTATCATGGGCAGAAGCGTGAACTCCCGCAACCGTGTCTTTATTGAAGAAAATGACGGCATTCGTACCGAGGCACATGACCCCAGCCTGATGGTCGATCCGCACCTGATAATTTATCATCCCGTTCGAGAGATCGGACAGGGGCTGATCGTTACAAACGGCGACCAGACAGACACGATCTGGGAATATCTCGCAAAGGGCGAGAGCTGGGAAGCAGCGTTGCGTACCCGTCAGTTTGAGGACGACCGTCCCAACTGGACGCCGCGTATCTCCGGTCTGCAGGCCATGGACGGCAGCTACAAGATGTCCATTCTGAAGGCAGCCGATCCCGAAGGCAATGCCTGCGCCCGTTTCTTCTATGAGTACCCGGCTACCGCAGGATTGGGCCATTTCCTCCACACCTATGTCTGTGACGGCAACCCGGTCATCCCGACCTTCCAGGGAGAGCCCGAGCGTGTGTCCATTCCCGCGGATATCGATGCATTCACCGCTGAGCTGTGGGAAAACCTGAATGCCGACAACAAGATCTCTCTGTTTGTCCGTTACACAGACCTGGAGACCCGCTCCTTCGAGCAGAGAATTCTGAACAAGCATCAATAAAAACCCGAAGATCAACCTTACGGGCACTCAAATAAAAACCTATAATCTGTAGAAGGAGAAAATATTCTATGGTTTACCGAATTTTTGTGGAAAAAAGGACCGGACTCGATAACGAAGCCAAGGGCCTTTTGAACGAAGCCAAAAATTTGCTCGGTATCAGCGGCCTTGAAAATGTCCGTCTGTTTAACCGATACGATGCCGAAAATATTTCGGAAGAGCTGTTTGACTATGCTGTTCAGACCGTATTCTCCGAGCCGCAGCTGGACATTGCCACGGCGGATATCGATCTTCCGGATGCCTGCGTGTTTGCTGTGGAGGCACTCCCGGGTCAGTTCGACCAGCGTGCCGATTCCGCCGCACAGTGCATTCAGATCATTTCGCAGGGTGAGCGTCCGCTGGTCCGTACGGCAAAGGTCTATGCGCTGTACGGCAGCCTGACCGAGGCGGAAATCGCCGAGTTCAAGAAGTACGTGATCAACCCGGTCGAGTGCCGCGAAGCAGCGCTTGACATTCCCGAGACCCTGTCCATTCAGTATGAGATCCCGACCGAGGTCGCCGTTCTGGACGGCTTTATCGAGCTTGACAGAGAAGGACTTGACGCCTTTATCCGTCAGTACGGACTCGCAATGGATCTCGACGACATTACATTCTGCCAGGCATATTTCAAGACGGAAAACCGTAATCCGACCATTACGGAGATCCGCATGATCGATACATACTGGTCCGACCACTGCCGTCACACGACCTTCGGCACGATCATTGATGATGTCTCCTTTGAGGATGAGCTGCTGAAGAAAACATACGAGGAGTACCTTTCCGCCCGTGAAGCGCTCGGCCGCGCCCATAAGCCGATCTGCCTCATGGATCTCGCTACCGTAGCCGTCAAGCATCTTCGTGCAAACGGTATGCTGGACAAGCTGGACGAGTCCGAAGAGATCAATGCCTGCACGGTCAAGATCGACGTGACCGTTGACGGCGTTGTCGAGCCGTGGCTCCTGCTCTTCAAGAATGAAACACATAACCATCCCACCGAGATCGAACCGTTCGGCGGTGCAGCGACCTGCATTGGCGGTGCGATCCGTGACCCGCTGTCCGGACGCAGCTATGTTTACGGTGCAATGCGTGTTACCGGTGCAGCCGATCCGCTGAAGCCGGTCTCCGAGACCATTCCCGGCAAGCTGCCCCAGCGTAAGATCGTCAACACAGCCGCAGCCGGCTATTCCTCCTACGGCAATCAGATCGGTCTTGCGACCGGTATCGTAGATGAGATCTATCATCCCGGCTATGCGGCAAAGCGCATGGAGATCGGTGCGGTCATCGCAGCGGCGCCCGCGGAAAATGTACGCCGTGAGCGTCCGGATCCGGGCGACATCGTTATCCTGCTCGGCGGCAACACCGGCCGCGACGGCATCGGCGGCGCAACCGGCTCCTCCAAGGCACACAACACCCAGTCCGTTGAGACCTGCGGCTCCGAGGTGCAGAAGGGTAATGCACCGGAAGAGCGCAAGCTGCAGAGACTGTTCAGAAATGCCGAAGTATCGCGTCTCATCAAGCGCTGCAACGACTTCGGTGCAGGCGGCGTTTCCGTTGCCATCGGTGAGCTCGCAGACGGTCTTGTGATCGACCTGAATGCGGTCCCGAAGAAGTATGAGGGTCTGGACGGCACAGAGCTGGCTATCTCCGAGTCCCAGGAGCGTATGGCTGTTGTCGTTGAAGCCAAGGACGTTGCTCGTTTCCTTGAGCTTGCAGGCACCGAAAACCTGAACGCGGTTCCCGTAGCGACCGTAACAGAGGAAGCACGCCTTGTCATGCATTGGAACGGCAAGACGATCTGTGATATCAGCCGCGAGTTCCTCAATTCGAACGGCGCGGACAAGCACATCACTGTTGCTCCCGCTGCACCCGCTGATTTCACAAAGAAGGTCGAAGGCTCCTTCTCCGAGAACTTTATGGCTGTTGCAGAGGATCTGAACACCTGCTCCAAGCGCGGCCTTTCCGAGCGCTTTGACTCCACCATCGGTGCAGGTACCGTGCTTATGCCGTTCGGCGGCAAGAATCAGCTGACGCCGATCCAGGCCATGGTCCAGAAGATCAGCGTCGAGAAGAAGCACACGGATGACTGCTCCTTCATGTCCTTTGGTTATAACCCGTTTATCACGGAGGCATCCCCGTATCACGGTGCATATCTGGCTGTTATCGAGTCGGTCTGCAAGCTGATCGCGACAGGTGCTTCCTTCGAAGATGTATATCTTACCTTCCAGGAATACTTCGAGCGTCTGAATAAAGACCCGAAGCGTTGGGGCAAGCCGCTTGCTGCACTTCTCGGTGCGTTCAAGGCACAGATGAACCTCGGCATCGGCTCCATCGGCGGTAAGGACTCCATGTCCGGTTCTTTTGAAGATCTGGACGTTCCGCCGACACTGGTCTCTTTTGCCGTAACGACGGGCAAGACATCCGACGTTGTATCTCCCGAATTTAAGGCTGCGGGCCACACGGTCTGCCTCCTTGAGACGGCTTTCGATGAGAACGGCCTGCCGGAGACCGGATCCCTCCTGAAGAACTTTGAAACAGTTACCGAGCTGCTGCGCACCGGTAAGGCTGTTGCGGCTTACACACCCGGCATGGGCGGTGTTGCTGAGGCTGTCATGAAGATGGGCTTCGGCAACGGCTGCGGTCTTGCGATCGATGAAAATGTGACCATGGACGAGCTCTTCGGTTACAAGTATGCGGCATTTGTACTTGAAATGACTGACGGTACGGTCGGCAAGGTCCTCGGTGTGACCACGGCGGACGGCAGCTTCTCCTATAAGGGTGAGACCCTGGCACAGAGCACTGTGCTGAATGCATATGAGAACAAGCTCGAGAGCGTCTTCTCCTGCAATATTGCGGCACCCGATATGGCGATCGAGACCTTCTCCTTTGAGGCAAACGACCGCAAGGCGCCGGCGATCAAGGTCGCTAAGCCCAAGGTCCTGATCCCCGCATTCCCCGGCACAAACTGTGAGTATGACTCCGCCAAGGCGGTTCGTGATGCAGGTGCCGAGCCGGAGATCATCGTCATCAACAACCTGACAGCGGACGGCATTTCCGGAAGCATCGAGCGTTTTGCCAATGAGCTGAAGACAGCTCAGATGATCTTTATCCCGGGCGGCTTCTCCGGCGGCGACGAGCCGGACGGCTCCGGTAAGTTTATCACGGCATTCTTCCGCAATGCAGCGATCAAGGAAGGCGTCACCGATCTTCTTGAAAACCGTGACGGTCTCATGTGCGGTATCTGCAACGGCTTCCAGGCACTTATCAAGCTCGGTCTTGTTCCGTACGGCAAGATCATCGACACCGATGAGAATTGCCCGACCCTGACCTTCAACAATATCAGCCGCCACCAGAGCCGTATCGTCCGCACAAGGATCGCATCCACCATGTCTCCGTGGCTCAGCCTGATGAATGTCGGCGACATCGTAAATGTTCCGATCTCCCACGGCGAAGGCAAGTTCCTTGCAAGCGAGGAGCTTATTCGCAAGCTGGCTGCAAACGGTCAGATCGCAACGCAGTATGTGGATCTGAACGGTGAAGCTACAGCGGATATTCACTTCAATCCTAACGGCTCTCTGTACGCCATCGAAGGCATCACCTCGCCCGACGGCCGTGTATTCGGTAAGATGGGTCACAGCGAGCGTATCGGCAGCGGTCTGTATAAGAACGTTCCCGGTGAATATGATATTCAGATGTTCAAGGCAGCCGTGAAGTATTTCAAATAAGGAACGCTTAAATGTGAGTCGAATTTCGTGCTGTATCCCGGCTGACAGGCTGGGATACAGCGTTCGCTCAAATAAATACTGCTTTAGGAGGAAAAAACAATGATGACAGATATTGAAATCGCCCAGGGCTGTAAAATGCAGCCGATCACCGCGATCGCGGAAAAAGCAGGCATTCTGCCGGAAGAGCTGGAGCTCTACGGTCACTACAAGGCAAAGATCGCGCCGTCCGCTATGGCGCGTCTGCAGGACAAGCCCGACGGCAAGCTCGTGCTTGTAACGGCGATCAACCCGACACCGGCCGGTGAAGGCAAGACCACGACTACGGTCGGTTTGGGTCAGGCTATGGCAAAGCTCGGTCAGAATGCAATGATCGCACTCCGTGAGCCCTCTTTGGGTCCGGTCTTCGGCGTCAAGGGCGGTGCCGCAGGCGGCGGTTGGGCACAGGTCGTTCCGATGGAGGACATCAACCTGCACTTTACCGGCGATATGCACGCCATCACGGCGGCGAACAACCTGCTCTGTGCCATGATCGACAATCATCTACAGCAGGGCAACGCGCTCGGTATCGACCCGCGCAGAATTATCTTTACTCGCGTTATGGATATGAATGACCGTGCACTGCGCAACATCACCATCGGTCTCGGCGGTAAGATCAACGGCGTTCCGCGTGAGGATCACTTTATGATCACCGTTGCTTCCGAGATCATGGCTATTCTGTGCCTCGCGTCCGATCTCGAGGATCTTAAGAAGCGTTTTGGCGATATTCTTGTCGCTTATACATATCAGAATACACCGGTATATGCTCGTGATCTGAAGGCGGACGGTGCGATGACAGCCCTGATGAAGGACGCCATTAAGCCGAACCTCGTTCAGACACTGGAGGGCACACCCTGCCTGATGCACGGCGGTCCCTTCGCAAACATTGCACACGGCTGCAACTCCGTTCAGGCGACAAAGATGGCACTGAAGCTGGGCGACATCGCAATCACGGAAGCAGGCTTCGGCGCAGATCTGGGTGCTGAGAAGTTCCTCGACATCAAGTGCCGCAAGGCCGGCCTGAAGCCCTCCTGCGTCGTTCTGGTCGCTACGGTACGTGCGCTGAAGTATAACGGCGGCGTTGCAAAGGCAGACCTGAACACGGAGAATGTCGAAGCACTCGAAAAGGGTATCTGCAATCTGGACGCACATATCGAGAACATCGGCAAGTACGGCCTGCCCGTTATCGTTGCGATC
>JAGAOD010000014.1 GCA_017623855.1 Clostridia bacterium | reverse complement strand
TTGCCGACACCCGGCTCGCCGATAAGGCAGGGATTGTTCTTCGTTCTGCGGGAGAGGATCTGCACGACGCGTTCGATCTCACGGTCGCGCCCGATGATCGCATCGAGCTCGCCGCGGCGCGCCTTCATCGTCAGATCCGTGCAGTAAGCCGCAATATGCTTACGCTTGGATTTATGAAAATTTTCCTTCTTTTTTCTGTCTTCCCCGTTCGGCTGCTGTGCGGAATCCGGACGCTCCTGCATCATGCCGTCACCGTGTGCGTTCATGCCGAGCTGTCCCAGAAGCTCCGCCGGGAACGGGACGGCTCCGCCGGGCTCGAAGTCGCCGTCCTCCATGTTCATGAGGCTCGTCATGCTGTCCGTCATGGCCTCCAGCTGTTCTTCGGTAATGCCCATTTTTTCCATAATATCATTGACCGGCTTGATGCCGATCTCTTTCGCGCAAACCAGACAGTAGCCCTGTGTCGCGTTCATGTCCGTTGACGGGGACACGAAAACGACGGCAGGTCTCTTTTTGCAGCGTGTACACATCATCATACTGTGAAAATTCCTTTCTGTTCAGCCGGCGATCAAGCTTCGCGGCTCTTTGTTGCCCGGATCTCTTCGGGCAGATTTAAGTCGTAGGTTCCCTCCGTATCGCGGAGGATCTCTCTGAAGATCGCGGCGTAGCGCACGAACGTGTAGATCATGGAAGCCGCAGTCACGATCAATGCGGATGTCGAGACGATGACAAAGGTCGGCTCCGTCACGTGCATAAAGCTGTCCAGCACAACGATCAGTGCGATCGAAAGATAGAACAGCGCCGTGGAAACCTTGCCGTACCATTTCGCAGCGCAGGGCTTCTTCTGCTTTTTCAGAAGATAGCAGGCACCGCAGAGCATCGTAAGCTCCTTTACAACAAACAGAACGAGGAGCGGGCAGATGCTCGGATAGCGGATCGCGATGCAGATCGCGACCGCGCCCTGCGTCAGCTTATCCGCAAACGGGTCGAGCATTTTGCCGAGCTCGGTGATCTGATTGAACTTTCTTGCAATGAAACCGTCCAGCGCGTCGGACAGGCCGGACAGGCCGAGTGCGACCAGTGCGCCGGGGATATTATCCTGCACCGCATATACGACAAAAACCGGGATCATCAAGATCCTGAACACCGACATCGCATTCGGTACCGTCAGATTCTGATTTCTTTCCTTTTTCTTTTTTACTTCCGTCTGAGAAGACATTCCCGTATTTCCTTCCTTGTTTTTGAGTTTTGTTATCCGATCAGGCTGTATGCCGGATTAAAGTCATACAGAAACCGGTAAACAAACGAGCTTTCCTGCGCCGTAATGATCTTCGTCTGCAGCTCCGTGCTTACGAGCGGCACAAATGCCTGCACGCAGGCAAGAACGACCCAGATCGCAACAACGGCAAGAAAAATGCCGAAAACAAAGCCTAAAAGCTTATTAACCCCGTTCAGCAGCGGCAGGGTGAACAGACCGGATACGACCGTCCCCACTGCACGAATCACAACGAGCAGCAGGAGGAACAGAACGACCATAGCCAAAACGCGCACCAGACCGATCAGCATGGGGCTGATCGCCGCAGTGATCGCCTCCGCAATATTCATCGTGCCCGCATCGATCTGCGCCAAAACACCGCTCTCGGTAATACCGGCGGCTTCCAGCGCACGAAGGATCAGCTCCGGAAACTCCGCGAAGATCGCCTGCACCGAATCGGCGGCATCCAGACCGGTAACGGTCGCCGCCACTTTTTCCGTCAGCGCATCGCGGAAAAACGTGTTATACACCCACTGTGCCGCAGGCAGACTCAGAATACCGGCTGCAGCCATCGCAATAAACGCGCCCAAAAAGTCAATAAGAGATTTGATAAAACCTTTTTTAATACCGCGGACCGCAAAGAATACGATCACGACCAAAACAGCAATATCCAGCATTGCCTCATCTCCTTTTTCTGCACCTTTTCTGCACCTAAGTATATCATATCAGTTGTTCTGAAACAACTCTTCGACATTTCGAATAATCTTAAGATTTTCTTTCCTTATTTCACGGACACCCAGAAGGTAAACCGAGCCCTCGTCCGCCATTGCAACACATTTTGTGTCCGCCGTGATATCACAGGATGCTTCGAGCTTGCCGAGGGAAAGATCCACGGAAACGACGGACTCGGGAAGGAGCACCGCGGCTGTCGACCCCAAAACGGATATCCATTCCGCTCTGCCCGGCAGGTCGATCTCCTGCGGCTTTGCGTTGTTTTCAAAAACCAGAAGCGTACTGTCGCCGCCGAATGCGTAATTCGACACGGAAACCGCCATGCGGCTTCCCTCCATGCCGAACGCGGTGACGGTCCTACCCTCATAGTCATATGCATCGAATTCAAACTGGGCATTGCTGACAAGCGTCTGCATGTCTCCGACCGCGATCACACGGTTTGTCGCACTCCACATCAGCCCGAGGATCAGATTGCCGCTGCATTCATAGACCGCAAGCGGTTCCTCCTCGGAAAAGTCGAGCACCGTAATGCGGGAAACGAGCTCACCGCTTTTGCTCGTGACCGACGCTACCGCGCCGCGCGTACCGTCGCGGTTCAGAGCGATCGCGCTGATGTATGTATCTGCGAATTTATAGCTGTACTGCAGAGTTCCGTTCTTCATATAGACACAAAGCTCTGCCGCATAGTCGGCGGGCTGCAGTGCCAGAGCGAATTTACCCGACTCCGAAACCGCCGCCGCAGTGATGTCACATTCCGCAGATGTTTCAATCTCCGTGCCCGATGCCGTGTTGACCCGGTAACCGGTACCGCCGGCGTTATAGAGCAGATAGCGTCCGCCCGCGACGGAGACCGCCGGGTTATTATAGCTGTGACGCACCGAGAAAAGCTCTTTCGCGGAGCCGTTCATGACGGTCAGCGCCGTGTCACTGACAACGTACGCATTGCCGTCGATCGACCCGAAGTTGCCGGGGTCCGCCGTACTGCCCGTCAGATCGGTCGGATAGCCGTCGCCGAAACCGAAGCCGACCGCCTTGGTACGGATCCAGTTCGTGATGTTGCCGGGAGTCAGCTCTTCTCTGTTTTCCAGAACGACCAAAAGCAGTGCCGCAGCCAACAGCACGGCGATGATCTTATAAACACTTTTCGATACGCGTACGCCGCTCTTCTGCGGCTTGAGCGCAGGATGCTCGACCGGATCGGGCATATCTCTTTCCGGTTCGGGATGCGGGATCTCGCGTATATTATCTTTTTTCCATGCGGCATGTCTGCCGCCGGGTTCAAAGCGAATGACTTTTTTTGCCATACAGGATCTCCTTATTCGTTGACCGTCAGATCGGACGGATCGTAGAAAACCTTTTCAAGATACAGCCCGTGTGCCGGGGCGGTGTTGCCCGCCGCCTTGCGGCTGCGGCTTTCGATGATGCGCGGGATGTCGTCCGGCGCGAACCGTCCCTGCTGCACGCCTAAAAGCGTACCCGTCATGATGCGGACCATATTGTACAGAAAACCGTCCGCCGCAACCGTGAATCGCACCATGTCGCCCTCACGTGTGACACGGCTTTCCGTGACCGTTCTTGTGAAATCTCCCATTTCGCGGCGATCCAGCGTGCAGAACGACGTAAAATCGTGGCTGCCGATGAAATGCTGCGCCGCAGCGTTCAGTTTTTCTTCGTCTATCGGGTGATAGTAATGCAGTGCACGTCCGCGCAGAAACGGATCGCGGATCGCACTGTTGTGTATCTCATACACGTAACGCTTGCCCTTGCAGGAATACCGCGCGTGGAAATCGAGCGGCACGGCCTGACAGGAGAGCACCGCCATATCGTCGGGCAGAAAATGGTTCAGCGCGCCGACAAGCCGCTCCTCCGGAATGCCGTGTGTCAGTTTCATGCTCAGGCAGAATTCCCTCGCGTGCACACCGGTGTCCGTCCGGCTGCAGGCCTTGATGTCCGGCTGCACACCGAGAACGTTCCGGAGCGCATCCTGAAAGGCACCCTGCACACTGCGGGCGTTTTCCTGTATCTGCCAGCCATGGTACCCACTGCCGTCATATTGAATTTTCAAGAGCAGATTGCGTTCCATAGCGGACTCCTTACAGGTTTATTTCAGCGTATGATCGGCGGGATCACCGTGTTCAGCACGATAAACACACCGAGGAAAACAACACACGAGATCAGTGTGGTGAGGTCGATCTTTCCAAGCTTTAAGATCTTCATCTTCGTTCTGCCGTCACCGCCGTGATAGCAGCGGCTTTCCATTGCGGTCGCGAGATCGAACGCACGGCGGAAAGCGGACACGAACAGCGGGATGAGCACCGGGATCAGCGCACGGATGCGCTGGATCATGCCGCCGCTTTCCATATCGGCGCCGCGTGCCTTCTGCGCCGCCATGATCTTCTCGGTCTCTTCGAGGAGCGTCGGAACGAAGCGGAGCGCGATCGTCATCATCATTGCAAATTCATGTACGGGAATATGCAGATATCCGAGCGGCTTCAAAAGACGCTCGATCGCGTCCGTCAGCTGCGTCGGGGATGTTGTAAATGTCAGGATCGAGCTGATGAGGATCAGCACAACGATGCGGATGGCAATCATCACACTGTTCAAAATACCGTTCAGCGTGATCTTAACCGGGCCGAACGCGATAAGCGGCTCACCCGTGCCGTAAAACAGATTGAGGATCGCCGTGAATGCCACGATGAACAGGATCGGCTTTAAGCTCTTCATGTAGAGCTTCATCGGCACCTTCGACAAGGCAATGCCCGCAAAGCACATGGCGATCGTGATCGCCATCGTGACAAAGTTCTTCGCGCAGAAGATCATGACGATGAAGAATACGGTCAGGCAGAGCTTCACGCGCGGATCCATGCGGTGCACGACGGATTTTCCGGGGAAAAACTGACCCATAGTGATATCCGAGATCATTTTGCCGGCACCTCCCTGTTCTTCTGTGCCAGAAGCGGCAGCAGCTCTCTGAGTGCTTCGTCCACATTCAGCACGGTCTCACTGACCGGAAGACCCATGCCGCGCAGCTCGCGCATGATCGAGGTGATCTGCGGCAGACGCAGTCCCATGGGCTCGAGGACTTCACCCCTCGAGAAGACCTTTCTTGTTTCCTCCAGCATTTCCGCATGACCGCCGTTCATAACGAGCACACGGTCCGCCGTGCGGCCGATATCCTCCATACTGTGCGAGACGAGCAGTACGGTATTCTTTCTGTGTTCGTGATACTGTGCGATCTGCGCCAGGATCACGTCGCGGCCCTTCGGGTCGAGGCCGGCAGCCGGCTCGTCCAAAATGAGCACCTCCGGGTCCATCGCGATCACACCGGCGATCGCTGCACGGCGCTTCTCGCCGCCGGAAAGCTCAAACGGGGACTTTTCAAGCAGCTCGGGCTTTAAGTCCGTAAAGCGGGCAGCTTCCTTTGCGCGCTCCAATGCTTCCTCGTCGGAAAGCCCCATGTTTTTCGGGCCGAACATGATGTCCTTGAGTACGGTTTCTTCGAAAAGCTGATATTCCGGGTACTGGAATACCATGCCGACCTGAAAGCGCACGCGGCGGATCTCCTTCGGCTTTTCCCAAATATCCTGCCCATTCAGAAGAACCTGTCCCGAGGTGGGGCGGATCAGACCGTTGAGCATCTGGATCAGTGTCGACTTGCCGCTGCCCGTGTGACCGATCACACCGACGAACTCGCCCTTTTCGATGGAAATGGACACATTGTCCACCGCCGTTTTTTCAAAAGGTGTACCGACACCGTAGACGTAGGATAAATTTTTCGTTTCCAAAATTGCCATTTATTTTAACCTTGTTCCTTTCCGCAAAGTGCAGGTCAGAATGATCCTGCCTTCGCCCGGAAGATCAATAAGGGACTGAACGGATTTACAGCCCGATGTACGTTTTGAGCGCGCTGAGGCACTCCGCTTCATCGAGCGGCATACCGGGAATGGAGCAGCCCGCCGCATTCAGCCGGTAAATGAGCTCCGTCGCCTGCGGCACATCCAAATGATGCCGCTTCAGAAGCTCCACCTGAGAGAAAACGGTTCTCGGGTCGCCGTCCGTGAGAATACGCCCGCCGTCCATGACGACAACACGGTCCGCACGCACGGCCTCGTCCATGTAGTGGGTGATCAGAATGATCGTGATCCCCTTCTCACGGTTTAAGTATGTGATGGTGTCCATGACCTCCTGTCGGCCGCGCGGGTCGAGCATGGCGGTCGGCTCGTCCAAAACGATGCAGTCGGTCTCCATGGCGATGACACCGGCGATCGCCACGCGCTGCTTCTGTCCGCCGGACAGCTTGTGCGGTGCGTGCTCGCGGTACTCGTACATGCCGACGGCTTTGAGCGCATTGTCCACGCGGCGGCGGATCTCTTCGGGCTCGATGCCGAGATTCTCCGGGCCGAAAGCCACGTCTTCCTCAACGATGCCGGCAACCATCTGATTGTCCGGATTCTGCTGAACAAGACCGACTCTGCGGCGAACGTCGATCTGCAGATCTTCGATTCCCGTGTCGATGCCGTCCACCTTCACCGTACCGGAATTCGGCACCAGCATGCCGTTGAACAGCTTAGCCATAGTGGATTTGCCGCAGCCGTTATGCCCTAAAAGCGCGACAAATTCGCCCTTTTGTATGTCCAGATCGATGCCGTGCAGCACCTCTCCGGTTTCCTCTCCGTAGGAAAAATGCAGATTTCTGCATTCAATAAAGCTCATACTAACAACCTTTCCTTTTCGAAAAGCGATAACGTTTATACCGGCTCACTCGACCAGATCGCCGTACTGCCGCAGGGCAGTGTCAGCCCGGTCGCGGTGACCGGCAGACCGATCTCATCGGCGGAAACATGGCCGCCGAACTGCGGCTTTAAGAGCACGCCGAGCAGATACGCCATAACGGACGGGGAAAGTCCCGTCGTGTAGGAATTCAGAATGAAGAACAGCGGATCCTCCGTCAGGATCGGGATGCACATCTCAATGAGACCGTGCAGCTGCTCCTCGAGCTTCCACACCTCACCGCCGGGGCCGCGTCCGTAGGAGGGTGGGTCCATGATGATGCCGTCGTAGTGATTGCCGCGGCGTGTTTCGCGCTGTACAAATTTCACGCAGTCATCGACAAGCCAGCGAACGGGGCGTTCTTCCAAGCCGGAAGCCACCGAATTCTCTCTCGCCCACTGCACCATGCCCTTCGACGCATCCACATGTGTGACGGTCGCACCGGCTTCCATGCACGCGAGTGTCGCGGCGCCTGTGTAGCCGAAAAGATTCAGTACCTTAAATTCTCTGTCGGGATTTTTCTGCTTCGCTTCACGGATGCGCGCGGCGGTGTATTCCCAGTTCACCGCCTGCTCCGGGAAGATGCCCGTGTGCTTAAAGCCCATCGGCTTTAAGCGGAAGGTGAGCTCATTCCAGTCGATCTTCCACACGTCGGGCATTTTCTTATAGACCTCCCACTTGCCGCCGCCCGTGTTGGAGCGCTTATAGCGCGCATGGGCGTTCTTCCAGCGGGGATCCTTCTTCTCGGACTTCCAGATGATCTGCGGATCGGGGCGGATGAGGAGAATGTCTCCCCATCGCTCCAAACGCTCACCGGAGCCCGTGTCGATCAGTTCGTAATCTATCCAATTCGCAGTTCTCATCAGGTCAACTCTTCCTTGATCACTTCGGCAATGTCGTTTGCCAGCTTGCGGATCTGCTCAAGATCCTGTCCTTCTACCATAACGCGCAGAAGCGGCTCCGTGCCGGACGGACGAACAAGCACACGGCCGTTGCCGTTCAGCGCCTTCGTCGCTGCATCGATCGCTTTTTTGACCTTCGGATCGGTGTAAAACGCAACCTTGCCGTCGGGCGTAACGCGAACGTTTACCATGGTCTGCGGGTAACGCTCCATAACGGTCTTGAGGTCTGAGAGCTTTGCGCCGCGGCGCTTCATGATGCTGAGCATCTGTGCCGCCGTCAGCTGACCGTCACCGGTCGTTGCAAAATCGCGGAAAATAACATGGCCGCTCTGCTCACCGCCGAGGCTGTAGTTCTCGAGCAGCATCGTCTCCAGAACGTAACGGTCGCCGACCTTCGTCGCTTCAAAGCGAATGTCGTTCGCTTCACAGAATTTGATGAAGCCGAGGTTCGTCATGACGGTGCCGACGATGCAGCTCTTGTTGAGCTTGCCGCGGCTCTTCATATCCATGCCGCAGATCGCCATGATGAAGTCGCCGTCGACCTCATCGCCGTTTTCGTCGACCGCAAGGCAGCGGTCCGCATCACCGTCAAACGCAATGCCCGCGTCGACTTCGCTGTGTGCTTTTACATATTCGGAAAGCGCTTCCATGTGCGTGGAACCGCAGTTGTCGTTGATGTTGATCCCATTCGGCTCATCCGACAGCATGTGCACAGTCGCACCGAGCTCCGTGAACAGGGTCTCCGCCGTCTTCGAGGAGGAGCCGTTTGCACAGTCGAGCGCGATCGTAAGTCCGTCAAGCGAAAAATGCACTGTGGACTTCACATGCTCGATATAGTCGCGGATCGCATTCGGCGCTGTCGTAACCGTGCCGATGTCGAAATCCGCAGGCTGCGGCGGCAGGGGCACTTCACCGAGGATGATCGACTCGATGCGCTCCTCGAGATCGTCCGGCAGCTTATAGCCGTCGCCGCTGAAGATCTTAATACCGTTATATTCATAGGAATTGTGGGACGCGGAGATCATGATGCCCGCATCCGCCTTGTATTTTTCAACGAGATACGCCACAGCCGGTGTCGGCACAACGCCGAGCAGAACGACGGAGGCGCCCACACTGCACAGACCGGCGGTCATCGCGCTTTCAAGCATATCGCTGGAAAGACGGGTGTCCTTGCCGATGATCACGCGCGGGTGGCGTGTGGATTTATTTGTGAGAACGGCTGCCGCAGCGCGGCCGAGCTTCGTTGCAAGCTCGCAGGTCAGCTCCTTGTTCGCAACACCGCGAATACCGTCCGTACCGAATAATCTACCCATAAACAAATCTCCTTTACAGATTAATACTTGATTTTGGTTTGCACATTATACGTCTAAACGCAATTCATCGTCCGCCGCCGTCCCCGGAGGGGTCAGACCGAGGTGCAGATAAGCCGCCTTTGTGGCACAGCGGCCGCGCGGCGTACGCTGCAGGAACCCGATCTGCATCAGATACGGCTCCACGACGTCCTCGATCGTAACGGCTTCTTCGCCGATCGCCGCTGCCAGCGTTTCCACGCCGACGGGGCCGCCGTTATAATACTTGATGATCGCATTCAGCATTCTGCGGTCGCCGGAGTCGAGACCGAGCTCGTCGACTTCCATTCTGTCGAGACCGAGCTTTGCCGTGCTGTAGGTGATGACGCCGTCGCTCATGACCTGTGCGAAGTCACGCACACGCTTCAGCATGCGGTTCGCAATACGCGGTGTGCCGCGGGAACGCGAGGCGATCTCCAGTGCGCCGTCCGCTTCGATCTCGATGCCGAGAATGCCGGCGCTTCTTCTGACGATCTGCGCCAGCTCGCGCGGTTCATAAAGCTCAAGACGCAGAACGACACCGAAACGGTCTCTGAGCGGCGCGGTCAGCTGACCGGCACGCGTCGTTGCACCGACCAGCGTGAAATGCGGGAGCGGCAGATGGTAGGAAGCCGCCATCTGACCCTTGCCCGTGATGATATCGAGCGCAAAGTCCTCCATTGCGGGATACAGGATCTCCTCAACGGTACGCGGCAGACGGTGGATCTCGTCGATGAACAGCACATCACCGTGATTGAGGTTCGTGAGCAGTGCGGCAAGATCGCCCGGCTTTTCAATAGCCGGACCGCTCGTGATGCGCAGATTCACGCCCATCTCGTTTGCAATGATACCCGCGAGCGTCGTTTTGCCGAGACCCGGAGGTCCGTACAGCAGAACGTGGTCGAGGGACTCTTTTCTGTGCTTCGCAGCGGCAATGAAGACCTCTAAATTCTCCTTCACCTTCTCCTGTCCGATGTAATCCTGAAATGTACGCGGACGAAGCGGATTTTCCACTTCCGAATCCTCAGGGGAGTATTCCGGTGCGATCACACGGTTTTCAAAATCAAAATCGTCATTTCTGTCAAATGTCATGAAAATTCCTCAACTTTCCTTAAAGAGGTGTTTTCAAAATTCCTTTTTCTTAAAAACGGGATGCCATGCTCTTTAATGCCAGACGGATCATTTCCTCCGTCGGGAGCGAAGCGTCCAGCTTTGAGACTGCCTGCGCCGCCTCGGACTGCGAATAACCCAGCACACAGAGCGCCTGTACGGCCTGCTCGGCATTTTTCGACGCGGACACAACGCCGACGTCTCCGCCGCCGAGCGAAACCTCCGCACTTACGGCACCCATCTTCTTTACCTTATCCTTGAGCTCCAGCACGATGCGCTGTGCGAGCTTCGGGCCGACACCGTTTGCGCGCGTAAAGCTCTTGCTGTCACCGGACGCGGCACACATGGCGACCGTCTCCGGCGTCATTTCCGAAAGGATGGCAAGCGCGACCTTCGGGCCGACGCCGCTGATGCCCGTCAGCAGCTTGAAGCAGTTCATCTCATTCTTTGTCGCAAAGCCGAACAGGTCGAGCGCATCCTCGCGGACGTTCAGGTGTGTATAGACCGTGACCGTCTCGCCGATACGCGGCATATTTTTCTGCGTCTGCATTGACGCGGAGCAGTGAAACGCAACACCGCCGCACTCCACCGCGATCATGCCCGGCTCCATATGAACAAGCTTACCCGTCAGGCTGTAAAACATAGCTTCTTTTCCTTTCTGTCTCTATCGTATGCAGTGAAAACCGATTTCAGCGCAAAAACTGCCGCAAAGCCGTGCCGGAAGCATGGCAATGGCAGATCGCAATGGCCAGTGCGTCCGCCGTGTCGTCCGGCTTCGGCACTTCCTTAAGACACAGGAGACGGCGGGTCATTTCCATGACCTGCGGCTTCAATGCCTTTCCGTACCCGGTAACAGCCATTTTCACCTGCACCGGGGTGTATTCAAAAACGGGAACACCGGCCTTCTGCGCCGCAAGCAGGATAACGCCGCGGGCTTCGGCAACACCGATGCCTGTCGTTTTGTTGTTCGTAAAATACAGCTTTTCCACGGAGACCGCATCCGGCTTGTAATGCGCCAGAATTGCGGACACATTATCATAGATGATCTCCAGCCGGCGGTTAAAGTCCTCTCCCGCTTTTGTCGTCACGGCACCATGCTCCAGCGTGCGGTAACGGTTATTTTTCATTTCGATCACACCGTAGCCGACAATGGCATAGCCGGGGTCAATACCGAGGACGATCATGCGTTTTTCCCTTTCCTGAGTAAAGGGCAGAAAAGCCCATATTTCCTGTAGTATACCATATTTCAAGAGGTTTGAATAGCATATTTTTCAAAAAAGTCGTGAACGCCTTGTAAAAGATGCAAAAAGGGTGCGCTGCAAATTGCAGCGCACCCCCGCAGGCGTTATTCGGCTAACTTCACGGTACGTTTTGCCATATCGGAAATTTTCACAAGACCGAAGCCGTCCACACCGGAAAGCACGGTGTCGCAGAGCGGATCGATCCACTTTTTCGGAAGCTTCTCCGCGCCGAGCATCATGCCCAGAACGGAACCGGCTGTCGCGCAGTTGCAGTCCGTGTCAAAGCCCATTGTAAGGCACAGCTCCATCGTACGGGCAAAATCCTTTTCGCCCCAGAGCAGACCCAAAGCGACGATCGCGGCGTTCGAGATCGTGTGACACCAGTGATGCCCGTTGTTTTCGTCATACTTTGTGAGGATATATCCGGCGGCTTTTTCCGCCGTCTCCCCCGCGTGATACCGGCGTAGCATTTCTGAAAGCTCCGCATGCAGACGGCTTTCTGTCGGGATCTGTCTCATGCCGGACAGAATGACCGTTTCAATATCGTCGCAGACCGCGGCTTTTGCGAGCATCGCGGAGACCCACATCTCGCCGTAAATGCCGTTTTTGATGTGGGAGATCGACGCATCCCGCCACGCCATATCCGCCGCCGTTTTCATGTCGCCGGGACAGATATAGCCGAACAGATCGCCGCGGATCTGCGCACCGATCCACTCGCGGTACGGGTTGCGGTGGGATGCCGACTCGGGCGGGTAAATGCTCTGTGCAAGGTTGATATATGCGACGCGCTCCGCCGTGCACAGGTGCAGAAGCGGCAGATTCATCAGCCAGCTTTCCGCCGCGTCGTCCGGCGTGAAGTCCCGTCCGTACGTTTCAACAAGCTTCAGTGCAAGCAGTGTATAATTCGTGTCGTCGTCCTCGGGCATGTAGGACACATTGTTGATCCAGCCGGTCTTCTCCGCACCGTATGCCCTCTTGTCGTCGGTCACGTCGTATTTCTTTCGGAGCTCCTCCGGGATATCCGAGGATATATAGTATGTAAGCGGCAGATTGCCAGTCTCCTTCAAAAGTCCGTTGATGCGTGCTCTGCGCCATCCCTCCACGGGCTGCCCTAAAAGACAGCCTGCACAGCGGCCGAGCCACGCACCGTATATTTTGTCAAAATCCGGTTTCGCCTTCTCGGAAGCCTCACCCTCGGCTGCCGCCTGAATCGCAGAAAGTTCCGACGGCTCCTTTTCTTCATGCGGTGCATACAGGTTATGCAGCTCATGCAGCAGCTTCACGCCGAGTTCGGTACGCGCTTTGCCGCGCATCATATTCTGAATTTCCTTCTCTCTCACCGAAAAAGCCGAAACATCTCTTCCTTCGTCCGAAAGCTGTTCGAGCTCGATCCAAAGATCGTCGCAAAAATCGAACCAAGCCTGATTTCTAAGCATACAAAACGCCCCTCTCCGGTTTTCTGCTTTCATTGTAATGCAGCAAAAATAAAATAGCAATAAGCTATTGGTTCATTTTTAAGAAAGATGAGATACTAAAGCATATATACCGGACGAAAGATGAAATAGTGTATTGACAAACAACAACCCGATGAGATATATTAAAAACAACAATTACAGACAAAAGCATTGACGAGGAGGAGTACATACTATCCCGGATGAGCAGAGAGAAAGTGGTTGGTGAAAACTTTCGTGAAGGGAGTATGGAAGTAGCCTTTGAGCTTTGGACCGAACAGATCATTCTTAGTAGACTCCAACGGAGATTCCCACCGTTATCAGGGGAAGCGATATCGGAATGCGTACATGATTCCCGTATTGTGGTGAGTGCAGAACTATTTCTGAATTTAGGTGGTACCACGGACATGTCAGTTCGCCCTAAGCGTTGGCTTAGGGCGTCTTTTTTTGTCTGTTTTGTAGAATAATCATTATTTTATAGGAGGTACTCACATGGAAAAAAAGTATGATTTCCAAACCACGGAAAATGCCTTGGAACGGTTTTGGGAAGAACGGGGCATCTACAAGTATCAACACGGAAGAGATAAGAAAATCTTTTCCATTGATACGCCGCCGCCAACTGTCAGCGGCAAGCTGCATATAGGGCATGTATTTTCCTACACACAGGCAGAAATGATCGCTCGCTTCAAACGTATGCAGGGATACGATGTATTCTATCCCTTCGGTTTTGATGACAACGGCCTGCCAACGGAACGCTTAGTTGAAAAAGACGAAAAGCTGCATGCAGGCATGCTGCATAGAAGTGAATTTCGAAAAAAATGCATTAATACGATTGAGAAGTATGAAAGCGAATTCCAAAAGCTGTGGAAACGGTTGGGCTTCAGCGTAGACTGGAATTTGCAGTATCAGACTATATCGGATCTGTCGCAAAGGATCTCCCAAAAATCTTTTATTGAACTGGCCAAGAGCAACAAGGCCTATATGAAAGAATCCCCGGTATTGTGGTGTACCGAGTGTCAAACATCCATTGCACAGGCCGAGCTGGAAACAAAAGAGTGCGAAACAACATTTAACTATCTTACCTTCAAAACTGCCCAGGGAAATCTGCTGATCGCTACGACCAGACCGGAGCTGCTGGCAGGGTGCGTATGCATTTTTGTTCATCCCGATGACTGTCGGTATAAAGAATATGTTGGGAAAACGGCAATCGTTCCGCTGTATAATTTTGAAATTCCGATTTTGACGGACGAGGCTGTTTCTATGGACAAAGGAACCGGTGCGGTTATGTGTGCAACCTTTGGCGACAGTGTGGATGTGGAATGGTTTCAAAAGCATAAGCTTCCATACAAACAGGTTATTATGCCAGACGGGATCATTCACGAATCCATCGGCTTGATCGGCGGTATGCCGGTCGAGAAGGCCAGAGAACACATTATAGAATGCTTACGCGACGGAAATCTTCTCGAAAAACAAGAGACATTAACGCACTCGATCGGCATTCACGAGCGCTGCGGAAACAGCGTTGAATTCATCCCGTCAAAGCAATGGTATATTGATGTTTTAACGGAAAAAGAGCATTTTCTGAAAGCGGCGGATGAGATAAACTGGTATCCGGAGCATATGAAGAACAGATATATAATATGGGTAGAAAACTTAAAGTGGGATTGGTGTATCTCAAGACAGCGGTACTTCGGTGTTCCGTTCCCTGTTTGGTACTGTAAAAACTGTCAAAAGCCGGTTTTTGCGGAAGAAGAACAGCTGCCGATAAATCCTTTAGAAACGTCTCCCCTGCACTCTTGTACGTGCGGATGCAATGAATTTGTGCCGGAGGATGCTGTTTTTGACACTTGGGCAACGTCCTCTGTCACTACACTCATCAACGCGAAATACGGGGAAAAGGGTGATATTTCCGGAGAGATATTACCCATGAGTATGCGATGTCAAGCGCATGAAATTATTCGCACATGGGCATTTTACTCCATTGTTAAAAGTTTGTATCATACGGGTCGGGTACCGTGGAAAGACATTATGATCAGCGGATTCGTTTTAGCTAAGCCGGGCGAAAAAATAAGTAAATCAAAGAGTAATGATTCAAACTCGCCGATACACTTAATTGAAACACACTCTGCCGACGCGATCCGCTATTGGGCTGCCAACAGCAAGCTTGGATCCGATACTTTTTTCAGTGAAGAGGATCTGAAAATCTCCAAGAGATTTATAAACAAGCTGTACAACGCTTCCAGGTTTGCGATCATGCAATTGAATGATTTTCAAAAACCGGAAACGTATGACGAATCAAAGCTGTTGCCCGCTGACAGATGGATTTTGCAGCGGGTAAACGAGACCACTGTCAAAGTAACAGATCTGCTGAACAATTATGAGATCGGCCAGGCCAGACATGAAATCGATATTTTGTTTTGGCGCGATTTCTGCGATTACTACATAGAAATTGCAAAAGAAAGATTGTATCAGCCTCTGATACACGGCACTGAGCAGCGGTACTCAGGGCAAATCGCCGTATATTACGGATTGCTCGGCATCTTGAAATTATATGCCATTTACACCCCGTATGTAACCGAATATATCTATCAGGAATTTTACCGGAAGTACGAAAAGGAAATTTCGCTGCACAAAACACTTTGGGAAACAACCGAAACCGATGAGATCTATATAGAATTCGGAAAGCACCTAAAGGAGGTTATTGCCGAAGTACGAAAAAGCAAAACCGAACACAAAATGTCTATGAAGGATTCTATTCCCGAGCTTATCATTACGT
>JAGAOD010000112.1 GCA_017623855.1 Clostridia bacterium | reverse complement strand
GGAATCGACCGAGACGTTCGACAATCTGATCCGCGCAATGCTTCATTTCTTCGAGACCGGTGAGAATCCGGTGAACGGCGAGGAGACGGTTACCATCGCGGAGATTTTGGAAAAAGCGAAAATTGCGGAAAAAAATCCGGGAACATGGGTTGAAATCTGACGCGTTCCGGTATATAATGGTCCTTTATTTTTGAAATTCGGGAGGATCGGAACATGGACGGAAAACTCAGAAATATGACGGGGATCTACTTGATGCACGGGGATAAGCTACTGTTCCTTAACAGACGGGGCTCGCGTGTCATCGGTGACAGCTACGTCGGTGCGGCGGGCGGTCATTTCGAGAAGGATGAGCTGAACGACGCGAAGGCATGCGTGCTGCGCGAGCTTTTCGAGGAGACGGGGCTTTGCGAGGATGACCTCAGAGACCTCTCCATGCGCTATGTGACGCTTCGCCTTAAAAACGGGGAGATCCGGCAGAATTACTACTTCTTTGCCTATCTTGATGACCCGGAAAAGGTTAAAACGAGCCTTGAAGGAACACTCGAGTGGGTGGAGATCGACCGCGCGATGGAGCTCAGCATGCCGGTTTCCGCAAAATATATGATCGAGCATTTTATCAGAATCGGCAGACATGACCGAAACCTCTACGGCGGCATCACGACCGAGACGGGGATCGAGTTCCATGTCCTGCGTGAGTTTTAAGAGGTTTCAGTGACGGAGAATTTTGAGATTTATAATGCCCTGCCGCAGCGGCTTCTGCCGTGGTACGGGGAAAATGCGCGTGACCTTCCGTGGCGGCACGACCGCGACCCGTACCGCGTGTGGGTTTCGGAGATCATGCTGCAGCAGACGCGCGTCGAGGCGGTCATCGGCTACTACGATCGCTTCATGAAGGCTTTTCCGACGGTTATGGCATTGGCGGAGGCCGAAGAAGCACAGGTCTTAAAGCTGTGGGAAGGGCTCGGGTATTACTCCCGCGCACGCAATCTGCAGAAAGCGGCGAAGGTCGTCGCTTTCGAGCTTCACGGCGTGTTCCCCGATACGGAAGAAACGCTTTTGAAGCTGCCCGGCGTCGGGGCATATACGGCAGGCGCCGTGGCATCCATCTGCTTTGAGCGACCCACGGCGGCGGTGGACGGGAATGTACTGCGCATTATCACGCGCATGACGGCGGATGCGCGGCCGATCGACCTCAATGCGACGAAACAGGATATTGCAGCGCGCCTCAAGGCGGTTTATCCCGAGGGGGCCTGCGGCGACTTTACGCAGGCGCTCATGGAGCTCGGTGCGTGTGTCTGCACGCCGAAAAGCCCGAAGTGCGAAAGCTGTCCCATGCAGGCGCACTGTAAGGCGCATGCGGAGAAAAAAGAGACCGCCTTTCCCGTAAAGCTTCCGAAAAAGGAGAAGCGTGTGGAGGAAAGAACGGTGTTCCTTCTGTGCGCGGACGGCAGATATGCGGTGTGCCGCAGGGAGGAAGAGGGACTTTTGGCGGGGCTCTGGCAGTTTCCGAACTGTCCCGATACGCTTTGTGCGAGTGATGCCGTACTGTGGGCAAAGGACGCACAGCCGCGCGAGATCATCAAGGAAGTGCGCAGAACGCATATATTTACGCATATCCGCTGGGAGATGACGGGCTATCTGCTTACGTGTGACACGGCGTGTGCGCCGTATATGTGGGCGACCAAAGAGGAGCTCGAAAACAAATACATGCTTCCGACGGCATTTCGGATGTTCCTTTCCGACCTTGAAGCGTGACGAAATAAATCTTGGAAAACAAAAAACACATTTTCAACCCGTATTGGGTAAGAAAATGTGTTTTTTATTTCTCAAATCATTCTGCAAGTGCACGGGTCAGCCATGCATCTGCAATATCGAGCGCGAGGTAAAGACCGGTCTTTTCACTTGTCTTTACGATCTGCTTTCTTGTGCGGATCTCCGGGTCTGTGAGCATCAGCTGCACAGTGCATTTATCGGCGATCTCGAGGTCTTCATGCTTCTTTTTCGATTTGATATCGATTTTGATCACATATTTATCCGACATGTTTCCGTAATAGATCGTGTCGCCGCTGCGAACGAGGGGCTTGCCGCGATACGTCGGGAAATCGTTTTTCTTGTTTTCGCTCATAAAGTCACCATCTTTCATCATAATCTCAATTTAGTATACCATAGTGCCGCCTAAAACACAACATAAATTTGGAAAATTAAAACTGCCGCCGTCGGGAAACCGTACAGCGGCAGTTTTCATACGGAAAAAGGGTCTCAGTCACCGAGATACGTACGCACCATGGCTTTCAGCAGCTCGTCGCGGTCAACGCGGCGGATGAGGCTGCGCGCATTGTTATGCGTTGTAATATAGGTGGGATCTTCTGAGAGGATATATCCCACGATCTGGCTGATGGGGTTATATCCCTTTTCTTTGAGTGCGTCATACACGAGGACAAGGATCTGATGCATGTCCAGTGCCTGTGCCGTATCAAAGCTGAAGGTTTGTGTGCGGTCGATGAAATCTTCTGCCATGTGGAACACCTCCTTGTATTCAGCAGGTCACGGTATAGTATATGCGTTTCGTTCCGGAAATTATTTCCCGAAAAAACTACATACAAAGCATACCGCAAAACGCGGAAAAATGCAAGGGGCTGAACGAATGTTTACAAAACTTTAGTAATTGTTACAGCCGGGAGAAATTTTCAACAAGCTTATAACCGTTAACGCAGTGCAACACCGATCTTAGCGAGATTTTCAAGAATAGCATCAACGTAGCTCTGTACCTCGTTCTTCTGCAGGGTCTTTTCCTTGGAGGAGAAGGTGAATCGGAGCGTGATGCTCTTTACGGCGCCGACGTAGGAGTCGATGAGGGAGACGTTCTTCAGAAGCGGCGTGACGTCTGCCCATGCAGCGGACAGTGCGCTGAAGGTCTGCTCCTCGGAAACGACGAGGGAAAGGTCAATGTCGATGCCCGGGAACTTGGACGGCTCATCATAGTGGATGACGGTAGCCTTCATGGAGGAAATGAGGTCCATGTCGAGCTCGCCGGTCACGATGACAGCCTTTTTGTCGATCTTCGTCTGTACGGCGGGATGTACAACGGTGATGAAGCCGACGCGTACGCCGTCAAGCAGGATATCCGCCGTATTTCTCGGGTGCTGCCAGTTGTGTGCAGCTTCCGCGATGCGGAACTCGAACGGACGGTGCTTCAGCTCGCGTGCGATGGAAGCCATCATGTCGCGCAGGCCGAGGTATACGTCCTTCTCGGAACGGATGCGGCTGTAAAGCGCAATGCCGAGATGCTTTCTCTCGTTTGCGGTGCCGTCCTCACGGAGACCCTCGACGACACGTGCGATCTCAAAGAGACCGAACTCGTTCGAATAAGTCTTATTCTCGCTGAGGTAGGAGATCATGGTCGGTGCCATGGAGCGGCGCAGGACGACGTGGTCGGGCGTCATTGCGTTGATGACGCGGACATTGTCCTCGATCTCAATGTTCAGCTCCTTATACTTCTTCGCGTCGCACCAGATGTAGGAATGGACCTCGTGCAGGCCGTAGCGCTGAACGAGCAGATCCTTCGTGAAGCGGTCATCGTTATTGTTCGTGCTCTTCATGGTCGGTGCGAGCGGGCTTCTTGTGCTTGTGATCTCGAAGTTGTCATAGCCGTAAATACGGGTGATCTCCTCGATGATGTCCGCCTTGATGGTAACATCCTTTGTTGCACGCCAGGAGGGAACGTGGACCGTGAAGGTCTCGCCTTCGAGGCTTGCGTTAAAGCCAAGTGCATTCAGTGTCTTCAGAATGCGGTCGTTCGAAATGTCGATGCCGGTGTAGCGGTCGACGTACTTCTTGTCGAAGGACAGGTCGATCTTGTCGTAATGGCGGACATAAACGTCGGTCAGAGCGGAAATGACCTCGACGCCCGGGTCGATCTCGGACAAGAGCTGCATGAAGTGCTCGATCGCCGTGACGGTGATCTCCGGGTCGAGTGTTTTCTCGTAGCGCATGGAAGCGTCCGTACGCAGACCGATGCGTGTGGAGGACTTACGGACGCTGACTGCGTCGAAGTTTGCGGACTCGAGCAGCAGGCTGTCGGTATCGTCCTCGATCTCGGAGCTCAGACCGCCCATGATGCCTGCGATCGCCGCCGGCTCGCCCTTGG
>JAGAOD010000111.1 GCA_017623855.1 Clostridia bacterium | reverse complement strand
CATTTTGGTGCCGACCACGATCCTCGCCTGGCAGCACTACCAGACAGCCTTAAAGCGCATGGAGGGCTTCCCGGTCGACATTGAGCTGCTCTCCCGCTTCAGAACACCGCGCCAGCAGGACGAGATCCTCCGCAAATTAAAGCGCGGCAGCGTCGACCTCATCGTCGGCACACACCGCTTAGTATCGAAGGACGTGCAGTTTAAGGATCTCGGCCTCGTCATCATCGACGAGGAGCAGCGCTTCGGCGTACAGCAGAAGGAGCGTCTTAAGGAGGTCTGCAAAGCCGCGGACGTGCTGACGCTTTCCGCGACACCGATCCCGAGAACACTGAACATGGCACTGTCCGGCATCCGCGACATGTCGGTCATCGAGGAAGCCCCGCACGACCGTCACCCGGTACAGACCTACGTGCTCGAATACGATCCCGGCGTCATCACCGACGCGATCAAGAAGGAGCTTCGCCGCGGCGGTCAGGTCTATTATCTCCACAACGACGTCGCATCCATCGAGCGCGTCGCTGCGGGCATTCAGGCAAAGGTGCCCGAGGCGCGCATCGGCATCGGGCACGGCAAGATGAGCGAGCAGGAGCTCTCCGAGGTCTGGCGCCGCTTAATGGAGCATGAGATCGACATTTTAGTCTGCACGACGATCATCGAGACCGGCGTCGACGTGCCGAACGCAAACACGCTCATCATCGACAACGCCGACCGCATGGGTCTCTCCCAGCTGCATCAGCTGCGCGGACGCGTCGGACGAAGCACCCGCCGCGCCTACGCCTACTTCACGTTCACCCGCGGCAAGGTTTTAAGTGAGATCTCGCAGAAGCGTCTCTCCGCGATCCGCGAATTCACCGAATTCGGCTCCGGCTTCAAAATCGCGATGCGCGATCTTGAGATCCGCGGCGCGGGCAATATCCTCGGCGGCGAGCAGCACGGACACATGGAAAGCGTCGGCTACGACATGTACTTAAAGCTTCTGAACGAAGCCGTCGCACTGATGAAGGGCGAAACGCCGGAGATCCCCGTGGAGGAATGCACCGTCGACCTTCAGGTGCAGGCGCACATCCCGGAAAGCTACATCGACTCCACCGCCCTGCGTCTCGACGTCTACCGCCGCATCGCGGACATCAAGTCGTATGAAGACTCGAGCGACGTCGTCGACGAGCTGATCGACCGCTTCGGTGAGCCGCCCGAAAGCGTTTACGGGCTGATCGACATCGCGCTTCTGAGAAACCGCGCGACCTCCATCGGCATCACGGAAGTCAAGCAGCAGGCGAATGCGCTCCTGCTGTTCAAGGAGAAGTTCGACATGGATCGCGTCAAGCGCCTCATTCAGGGCATGCCGAACCGCGTCATGCTCTCCGCGGGCAGCCGTCCGTACATCAGCGTCGCGCTCTCCGGAAAGCAGCCGCTCGACGTGCTCGAGGACGCGCTGAAGATCCTTTGCGACGATTAACTGCCGAAAATCGTCAATAAATCGCAAAAAATATACATTCCCGTGTGAATAAAACTGGACTTTTCAGTCCGGTCGAGTTATAATAACGGGTATGCACTATAAAACGAAAGATACGGTGATTCATTTATGAAGAAATTTGCAAAGCGCGCCGCCGCTCTGCTGCTCGCTCTCCTTCTCACTGTCAGCTTCACGGGCTGCTACAGCGAGAACAACACATGGGCTGCAAAGCTTGGCGATACCACACTGCCGATCGGCGGTTACATCTACTTCCTCTCTTCCGCTTACGCCGACGCCGCTGATCAGGTCGACAGCGACACCAAGGTCATGAAGGCGGAGATTGACGGTGTTCCGGCTAAGGAGTGGATCCTTGACCGCGCAATGGACTACGTAAACCGCTTCTTCTGGGTCGAAAGCGAAATGGAGCGTCTCGGCCTTGAAATGACCGAAGCGGACTATGAGGAAGCAAGCTACCTGACCACGACCTACTGGTCCATGGTCGGCGGCGATACCCTCGTGGAGGACTACGGCATCTCCAGAGAATCCTTTGACCTCGTTTACTCCCAGTACAACGTAAAGTACCTGCGTATTTTCGAAGCACTGTACGGTGAGGGCGGCGAGCTCGAGGTTCCGGTCTCCGAGATCGAAGACCATTACAACAGCACCTACTACAATTACGAATACTTCACGGTCCCGATGGCAAAGCCCGACGAAGAGGGCAATCCGGTCGAGCTGACCGAGGACGAGATCGCCGATCTCACGGATGAACTCGAGAAGGTCCGCAAGGACATCGAAAAGGGCAAGCTCACCGTTGAGGAAGCCGCACAGCAGTACGCAGACATGTACGAGCTCGAAAACAGCTCCTACGTCACGGAGATCAACAACGCATACGGCATGACGATGACCTACACCCCGGCTGAGTTCCCGACAAAGCTCTCCGAAATGGTCACGGACGATGTGATCGTATTTGAAGCCGACCGGTACATGGTCGTTCTGAAGAAGCTGCAGATCGAGGGCACAGCGGACGAAAGATTTGCTGAGCGTGCAAACCTCGTCGACCTGCTGATCGAGCTCAAGAGCAGCGAGTACCTCGAGCTCGTCGATGGCGGCGCAGCCGAGATGACCGGCATCACAATGAACGAAAAGGCTGTTAAGAAGTACCAGCCGAAGATGTTCGCAGACGCCACCCCGTACGGCTACAAGACAGCGGAAGCCGCTGAATAAGCAAAGCAAATAAAAATGCGTTCTCCGATGTACCTTTCGGAGAACGCAATTTTTTTGCCTTGATTTATATTTTCACGAGGGTTTATTCCGCTGCCGCTTCGCCCTCACGCCGCGCACGGCGGATGCAGTGGCGGTATGCCGGGATGAGGAAGCAGTCGGCAAAGATCCATGCGAGCGGGCTCGCAAAGCACGCTGCGGTGAAGCCGAATGCCGGAACGAGAATCAGGCCGGTCAGGCCGCGGGCGAACATTTCGAGCACGCCTGCAAACACGGCAAGACGGCTGAAGCCCATGCCCTGAATAACGAAACGGACGGAATTAACAAGAGAAAGCGGGAACAGGAACGCGGAGTTGATGATGATGTAGCGGTACGCATAATCCATGACCTGCGTCTCGCTCGCGTCCATGAACAGATGGAGCATCGGACGGCCCACAAGTGCAAGCACGATGAAGCCGACCGCGGAATAGATCGCCATGATGGTCGTGCTGGTCTTGACACCCTTCGAGATGCGGTCATATTTCTTGGCACCGAGGTTCTGACCGCTGTAGTTCGACATGGTCACGCCCATTGCGCCCGTGCCGCTGTCGAAGAACATGAACACCTTGTTGCCCGCCGTGATGCTTGCCATGGAGACAACGCCGAGGCTGTTGATTGCGCCCTGCAGAATGACATTGCCGATCGCGGTGATCGAGGTCTGCAGTGCCATCGGAACGCCCATGTTGACGAGCATATTGACGTGCGAACGGCTGAGCTTCAGGTCGTCGCGGGTGATATGTATGATGTCATAGCGGCGGATCATAAAGATCAGGCTGCCCACGCCGGCGACAAGCTGGGAGAGAATGGTCGCGAGCGCGGCACCGGCAACGCCCATCGGCGTCCAGAGGATCAGCACAAAGTCGAGGATGACGTTCGTGACAGACGCCACAACAAGGAACAGGACCGGGGTGCGGCTGTCACCGAGTGCACGGAGGATGCCGGAGACCATGTTATAAAGCAGGGTCGCGGGGATGCCGAGGAAGATGACGGTGAGATACGCCGAAGCCTGATCGATAACGTCGGCCGGTGTGCCCATCCAAGTGAGGATCGTACGGCACATTGTCGCGGTCAGGATCGCAAACACGACGGCAAAGCCGGAGATCAGCACCACGGAGTTGCCGAGATATTTGCGCATGTCGGCGTAGTCCTGCGCACCGAAGCGCTGTGCGACCGGAATGGCGAAGCCGCTGCAGATGCCGAGCGAAAAGCCGATCAGCAGGAACGTCACCGAGCCGGTACAGCCGACCGCCGCAAGGGCATCCGTGCCGAGCACCTGCCCGACGATGGCGGCGTCCACCATGGAATACAGATTTTGAAAGATGTTGCCGAACAAGAGAGGGATCATAAAGCCGAGGATCAGCTTCGGCGGCGATCCGTGCGTCATTTCTTTGATCATGTCAATACACTCCGAAATTCAGAATTCGTCCGACCTGCCGTCATACCGCCCGGATGTTTCGACAGGTCCTATCGAAAGTAGTGTATCACAGCTTTCGCCGTTTGTACATACGGAAAAACAGAAAAAAGAAGCGGAGAAGCTCCGCCCTTTTAGGTACTTTTGTAATACGCCCGGTCTTTTCGCACTTCTTGAAGCGGCTGCATTTCTATGATACAATGTAAATAAGGCTCTGATACGGAGGTTTTTGTTATGCTGACAGATATTCACGCGGAAAGATTTATAAAATTACTGGGCGAGGAAAGCTGCAACGAGCGCATCCGTACGGCGGAGAAATACGGAAAGCAATGGGAGCTGTTTGACATAGAGTTCAAGCCGGAGCTTTCCAACAACAACCTGATCTTCTATGCAGCCTCAAAACGGTACGGTAAGGTCATCTTCAAGATCCTGATCAACATCGACAATGTGATCGACGAGGAGATACCGGCATTAAAGCTGTTTCAAGGCGGGAATGTCTGTAAGCTTTATGCGTATTCGCTCGAAGACAGGGTGTACATCATGGAACGGATCACGCCTGCCGATACCTTATATGAAAGTGCGCCCCGCAGCGAGCGCATCAAAATTGCAGGCGAGCTATTCAGGGGACTGCACAAAAATGAAGTGCCCGACGGCCCGTTCCCCACATACGCCGAATGGTTTGAGGCCGGTAAGGAAGGCACGAAAAACCGTGCGGACTGTACCGCGCTGTATCCGTATCTCGACAGAGCGGAGCGAATGCTCTCCGATCTATGCAAAACGTATTCCCGAAAGCTTCTGCTGCACGGCGATCTGCACCACGAGAATATCCTTAAAAATGAAACCGGCAGCTATACGGTCACGGACCCCAAGGGCGTAATAGGTGACCCCGTATTTGATCTGTCGCGGTTTATACTGGATGAGTTCCGGGATGATCTGACCTCGGAGCCAAAGGAAGCCGTGATCGATTTCGTGCAAAAGCTCGGTGACGCCGTAGGGATTCCCTGCAAGATCCTGCTGCAGTGTCTGTTTATCGAAACCGTCATCTGGCTGTTCAGGGAGGCACTTTCGCAGGGAGAAAGCCTTGAGGAGTGCGAACAGCTGATCACGAACATGAAAACCGCATATACACTTGCCTGCCACGGTTAAAAAGCACATAAGAAAACACGGTGTCTTCCTTGCGGAAAACACCGTGTTTTTTTAATCTTTCAGTAATTAGCCCTGAGCTACCTTTGTTGCCCACTCGACAACATTCTTGATGTCGTCCTCAGTCGGATAACCCTTCTTGAAGAGGCTGCTCTTAACTGCAACGCCCAGCGGAGCTGCTACGGTCTCAACGCCGTTCTTCTTCATGGTCTCGATGATGCCGTCGAGGCCTGCGGTGTTGCCTGTGTTGTTGATGACATAGAATGCAACGCCCTTGGTTCTGCCCGGGTTGAGGTCCTTGCAGAAGTGATCAACTGCGCCCGGGAGCTTGCCGTTCATGTGAACGCCGATGAAGATGACCTTCTCGTTTTCGCACGGATATGCCGGCGGGATCTGGTCACATACGCACTGCAGCTTTACGCCGATCTCGGAAGCGATCAGCTGAACGTCGCCGCCCTTGGAAAAATGGAGAGACTTTGCTTTCATAATAAATTTCCTCCTGTAAGTTCGCGGACCGCATCGGCCCGTGTGCACAAATTATTCAGTATGTTAATTATAACACAAAAAGAATGTTTTGCAAGAGCAAATCCGACCCGATAATATACGAATGTTAATAAATTCGTAATTTTGCGCCCGAAACCGAAAATTTGCCGCTTTCCGCCATATCTCCCATAGATTTGCGTTGAAAGGAAAAGCGCGCTGTGCTATAATAAAGATAATTATATGCACTATGTATGCAGGAGAGACCGGCATGAACGATATTACAAACAAGACCCCGGGCGTCAGCCTACTGAACAAGAAGATCTATTCCGTGTGCTACCCGCCGTTTGACACCACGGCGGAGTTCCACGGCACGTTATACGACGCCCGCCGCCGCTTTCTGGAGAAACGGAAAGCTGTGAAGGTGCGCGAAAACGGCATTTACAGCGGCCTGTCCGGAAAAACGGAGGGCAAGCTCACCCGCCGCAAGCTGAAGTGGAAGAAGACGGCCGACGGCCATACGGTCGAGAGCTTTTTCACGCAGCACAAGCAGCGCGGCATCGCATTCTATGCACCGGGCGACATTCTCCGCTGCCGCATTTATTTCGACCGCGACCTGCAGTGGGTGCGTTCCGAGTATTTCAAGCCCGAGGATCCGCTTCGTGCGAGGATCAGCTTCAAGCCCGATCCCGTCCGCGACTCGATCCTGCGCTTTACGTATAACGGCGCGACCGGCACGACGAAGGAGACCGTGCTCCTGCCCGTCCCCTACGCCTTCCAAACCGCAGAGCAGAGCCTGCAGAACGCGCAGTTCGGCGAGGACCTTCTCTTAGTCTCGACCGACGAGGGCGAGTTTGCGTACTGCCCGAAGACCGAGCAGCAGAAGCGCCTTCAGTTCCTCGAGGAGAACCGCGGCGCGTCCGTCATGCTCTCGATGGGCTGGGAGATCCGCGACGGTGACATTGCGCCGCCCGACGCCGCTTTACCGGAAAGTCCTGCACTGCCCGTCGGGGAGATCGGCGACGACGAGCTGCTCGATTTCCTGCGCTCCGATGATGATGCCGTTGAGGAGGTCCCCGCGGAGGAGACCCTTGTCGAAGAAGCTTCACCCGCTGAGGAAGCACCGAATGATGAGCCCCCCGCCGAGGAAGAATCCCCCGTAACGGAGGACACGGAAGAAGCTGCAGCCGAGCTTGCCGATGAACTGATTGGTCAAATGCACGCGGCACTCGACCGCATTTCGGAAGAACCCACGGCGACCCCGGCCGCACTCATCCGTGCCGGTGAAGCTTATAACTATAAGGGCACACTCAAAAACGGCAGCCGCGACGGCTTCGGCCGCACGGAAAACGCCGAGGGCGTCACCCTCTACGAGGGCGAATATAAGGACGACAAGCGCGACGGCTTCGGCGCACACCATTACCGTTCCGGCGCCATGTCCTATATCGGCGACTTTAAGGACGACAAGCGTGAGGGCTTCGGTATTTCCTTCCGCGAGACCGACCACGCCATGCACCTCTCCCGCTGGGTCGACGGCAAGCCGGAGGGCTACGCCGCTCTGTTTGACCCGAACGGCACCATGCGCTTTGCCGGAAAAATCATCGACGGCAAGAAGCAGGGCGCCGGTGTTTCGATCGACACTGAAAACGACACGGTCTTCGTCGCAAAGTACGAGAATAACGAACCGACCGGCGAGGGCGCGTGTTCGCAGGCGACGGCACACTGCTCTACGTTGGCGGCTGGCTCGACGGCAAGCGTCACGGACGCGGCACCGAATTCGACCGCAACGGCGACGTCATTTATTCCGGCGAGTGGAAAAACGACAAGTACGAAAACGGCATTCTGTATAAGAAAGTGACCGGGAACAGCGAAGATGGATCGAATTGAACTGCATGATGTGGAATACGGCGACTGCACGGTCTTCGTTGGGCGCGATCAAAGCGTTCTGATGATCGACTGCGGATCGTCGAGCGAATATACCCGCCGTGACGGCACGGCGATCCACGCCCGCTTTGACGCGATTTTCCGCCGCTATATCCCGGCGGCGTCCCGTCAGTTTCTCTTGACACATTACCACCGCGACCATATGAGCGGCTTTTTGAGAAAGCTTCGGGACGACCCGAATTATTTCGACCTTGTGTATGTCCCCGCCGTCCCTTTTTGCGGCGACGCATGCCCCGTGCTCGAGATCGCGCTTTTCTCGCGTCATTTTTCCGCGCCGCAGAGCGATTTTTCACAGGTGAACACCGCCTGCCTTTCGATATTTGACAGACTTCAGACGACCGTCGGCGCGAAGCGGATCCGAACGCTGTGCGCCGGCGACGTTTTTTCCTTTGATCACACACCCTATGCGGTGCTGTCCCCCGACGCCGCCGCTTTCCCGTACGGCGAAGAGCTCGTTGAAGCCGCTTCGGCGCTCAGCGATACGCTCGCCCTCTATCCCGACGCGTCGGACTTTCTCCGCTTAAAGGATGTATTTCTGCGCGCGTACCGGCGGTGTCAAAGCGCATTCTCCCCGTCGTCGAAAATCCCCCTCGAGCAGCGTGAGGCCTTGCTTTCCGACCTGTCCGCCGTGTGGCGTGATCTCGAAGCGCTGCGCGGTACGCTCGGACATCTGCCGGTCCTCGATACGCTGCGAGAAAAACTCGCGGCGGTGCGCACGCTCTACACCGAAACGCAGAATGCGCTCTCCCTCGTTTTTCACAATGTGCGTACGCACAGCGGCGGACCGGATGTCCTGATGACGGGCGACGCCGATCCCGCCGTGCTCGAACGCCTTGCGCCGAAGCTCTACACCGGCTACTATGCGGTCAAAGCACCGCACCACGGTACCGAGAGCCACCGGTGCCCCCTCTTTTCCGACATGGAGATCGGCCATTTTCTGATCTCAAACGGGGACTACCACGCGGGCGGTGCCGTGTCCATGCGGTATATCGCGTCGGAGAGCATCAAGCACTGCACGAACACTTCGGCTTGTCCATGGTTTGGAGAAAACGAAAGCTGCTGCAACCGGCTTCTCCGCTGCTATGAGCAGCCCCTGTCCGGCGCACTGACGCTGAAATGCTCCGCCGCTGCCGGAAACCGACGCACACCGTGCAATATTTATGTATTCGGGCACAATGGTGTCTGCGGCTGTCATTGCGACCGAATGAAATAACGCGTTACTTTAAGATATGCTCCACGCCGTCGATCAGCTGTCCCATCGTGTGCACGGCCTTCGCGGTGTTTTTGCGCATCTCCTTTGCGCGTGCCTTGGCGCTCTTTTTCCCCTTCATCATTTTGGAGGATACGGCGGCCACCGCTGCACCTGCGGCGATGCCGAGTCCCACACCCTTGACGATATTCATGCTCTGCTTGTACATCCTGTCAAACCTCCAGATCCATATTGCGGCTTTTAAGAGAAAGATCACTGCCGTCATGTTCAGTTTCCCCCTTTTACTTCAAACAATACACCAATTCACCGGAAAGGACTTCTGTTTATGATCCTCAACATCGTTATGGTCGAGCCGGAGATCCCCCAGAACACCGGCAACGTCGCGCGCACCTGTGCGGCGACGGGTGCGCGTCTGCACCTCGTCGGGCCCATGGGCTTTAAGATCGACGACCGAAAATTAAAGCGTGCCGGTCTCGACTACTGGTCGCTCCTCGACATCACATATTACGAGTCGCTCGACGAATTTTTCGAAAAGAACAGCGGCGAATTTTTCTTCTTCTCCACGAAATCCGTTAACCGGCACACGGACATCTCCTATCCCGATAACTGCTACCTGTTTTTCGGCAAGGAGACCGCGGGTCTGCCGGAAGATCTGCTCTTTCAAAACCGCGAGCGCTGCGTGCGCATCCCGATGCTTTCCGAGGCGCGCAGCTTAAATCTCTCGAACAGCGTCGCCATCGGCGTGTACGAGGTGCTGCGTCAGTGGGATTATCCCGAGCTCTCCGGCGCGGGCAGACTGCGCGGCTACGACTGGAGCGACTCGCCGAACTGAATTTACTGAAAAAAGTATGGTAAAATTTTGTCAACTTATCCGTAACATCTTGAAAAATCACTTCAATTGGTATAAAATAGTCTCTGTAGGCTGGTTTAGTCCGGCCTGTGCCCGCAAGGGTGAATAAATCATGTTTTTCATAATCATATTTTCTTAAAGGAGTGTCGCAAATGAACTACCTCAACAAGAAAACCGTAGAAGACATCGACGTCGCCGGTAAGCGCGTTCTTGTCCGCTGCGATTTCAACGTTCCGATGAAGGACGGCGAGATCACCGATACAAAGCGTATCGTTGGTGCTCTCCCGACCGTTAAGTACCTTTCCGACAACGGCGCTAAGGTCATCCTCTGCTCCCACATGGGCCGCCCGCACAACATCTTCAACGATGTCGTAAAGCTGGACAAGAAGGAGAAGAAGAAGGTCGATGCACTGCCGGAGGAAGAGCGTGCAGAAGCTACAGCTAAGCTGCTCGAGGCTGCTAAGGGCGATATCAAGAAGTTCTCCCTGGCTCCGGTCGCAGCAGAGCTCTCCAAGCTCCTCGGCAAGGAAGTTATCATGGCTAAGGACATCATCGGTGAGGACGCAAAGGCTAAGGCTGCAGCTCTCAACGACGGCGATGTTATGATCATCGAAAACATCCGCTTCTATGCAGAAGAGACAAAGAACGATCCGGCATTTGCTAAAGAACTCGCTTCCATGGCTGATATCTATGTCAACGATGCTTTCGGCACCGCACACAGAGCTCACGCTTCCACAGCAGGTGTTGCTGATTATCTCCCGGCAGTTTGCGGTTACCTCATTCAGAAGGAAATTTCTGTTATGGGCGGCGCTCTGCAGAACCCGAAGAGACCGTTCGTTGCTATTCTCGGCGGCGCAAAGGTTTCCGATAAGATCGGCGTTATCAACAACCTGATCGACAAGGTTGACACCCTCATCATCGGCGGCGGCATGGCTTACACCTTCTTCAAGGCTAACGGCCACAGCGTCGGCACATCTCTGTGCGAGGATGACAAGGTCGAGCTGGCAAAGGAAATGATGGCTAAGGCAGAGGCTAAGGGCATCAAGTTCCTCATTCCGGTCGACACCGTTGTCAGCACCGAGTTTGCTCCGGATTCCGAGTTCAAGACCGTTCCGTCCGACGCTATTCCGGACGGCTGGATGGGCATGGACATCGGCCCGAAGACACGCGAGCTGTTCGCAGAGGCAGTTGCTAACGCAGGTACAGTCGTTTGGAACGGCCCGATGGGTGTTTCCGAGTGGACAAACTTCGCACACGGCACAATCGCTGTTGCTAAGGCTATCGCAGAGAGCGATGCGATCTCCATCATCGGCGGCGGTGACTCCGCAGCTGCGATCGAGAAGCTCGGCTTTGCTGATAAGATGACTCACATCTCCACCGGCGGTGGCGCATCTCTCGAATTCCTCGAGGGTCTCGTACTCCCGGGCATTGCTTGCCTCAACGAGAAATAAGTCAAACTTTTTACGGGAGCCGGGGATTTCCCCTGCTCCCGTTTTCAAACCATATTACGAATGTGAAAGGAAGTATTCCCATGAACAAGGCTGTCAGAAAGGCTGTTATTGCCGGCAACTGGAAAATGAACAAGACCCCCGCTGAGGCTGTTGAGCTTCTGAACGGCATCGCTCCGCTCGTAAAGGATGCAGAGTGCGACGTCGTTGCTTGCGTTCCGTACGTAGATATCGCTGCTGCTGTTGAGGCTGCAAAGGGCACCAACATCAAGATCGGCGCAGAAAACTGCCACTGGGCAAAGAGCGGCGCTTTCACAGGCGAGATCTCCGCTGATATGCTGAAGGCTTGCGGCGTTGAGTACGTCATCACAGGCCACAGCGAAAGAAGAACCTATTTCGGTGACACAGACGTTACCGTTCAGCAGAGAACACGCGCAGGCCTCGACGCAGGTCTCACCGTTATCCTCTGCGTTGGCGAATACCTCGAGCAGCGCGAGCAGGGCATCACAGCAGAGCTGTGCGCTATGCAGACCAAGATCGCTCTCGGCGGCGTTACCGAGGAAGAACTGAAGAGAATCATCATCGCTTACGAGCCGGTTTGGGCAATCGGCACCGGCAAGACCGCTACAGCTGAGCAGGCTAACGAGGTTTGCGCAGTTATCCGCGACGTCATCAAGGAGCTCTACGGCGAGAAGGCAGCTGAGGAGATCACCATCCAGTACGGCGGTTCCATGAACGCTGCAAACGCAGCTGAGCTGCTCGCACAGCCGGATGTTGACGGCGGCCTCATCGGCGGCGCTTCCCTGAAGCCGGCTGATTTCGCAGCTATTGTTTCTGCGGCGACAAACGGTTGATTTGAGTTTCGTAAGTGAAAGGAAATTCTTTACATGAAAAAACCTGTTGTTCTTATGATCATGGACGGTTACGGCTTTTCCTCTCCGGAAGGCAACGCGATCATCGCTGCCAACAAGCCGAACCTTGACAAGCTCTTTAACAATAACCCGCTGACACAGATCGGCGCTTCCGGCATGGACGTAGGTCTGCCGGACGGCCAGATGGGCAACAGCGAGGTCGGTCACACCAACATCGGTGCAGGTCGCGTGGTGTATCAGATGCTGGTGAAAATTTCCAAATCCATCACCGACGGCGACTTTTTTGATAACAGCGCGCTCTTGGGCGCGACCCAAAACTGCAAGACGCATAATTCTGCGTTGCACCTGATTGGTATTTTGTCCGACGGCGGCGTGCACAGCCATATTGAGCATCTCTATGGCCTTTTGGAGCTTGCCAAAAAGCAAGGGATCGAGAAGGTGTACGTGCACGCGCTGATGGACGGTCGCGACGTGTCCCCCGTTTCGGGCGTTGACTATATGCAACAGCTCGTGGACAAGATGAACGAGCTCGGCGTCGGCAAGGTTGCCACCGTGATGGGTCGCTACTATGCGATGGACCGCGACTTTGCGTGGGATCGCGTGGAAAAGGCGTATGCAGCTATGGTGTATGGCGAAGGCACCGCGGCGGTTTGCCCCGTGGAAGCGATGAAGGCTTCCTATGCGGCGGACGTGACCGACGAGTTCGTGGTGCCCACCGTGCTGGATAAAGACGGCACCATCAAGCCGCACGACAGCGTGGTGTTCTTCAACTTCCGTCCCGACCGCGCCCGTCAGATCACCCGCACCTTTGTGGACGAGGCATTTGACGGCTTTGAGCGCAAGAACGGCTTCTTCCCCCT
>JAGAOD010000110.1 GCA_017623855.1 Clostridia bacterium | reverse complement strand
TTTATCGATGATCTTGGTGGTGCGTTATGACAGAGATCGCCAATGTATACGGACAGGCACTGTATGACCTGGCAAAGGATGAAGGTCTGACGGACGAGGTGCTCGATCAGATCACAGTTTTAGACGTAAGCTTTTCTCAGGAACCGCAGTTCCTGCAGCTTTTGTGTGCACCGTCCGTCCCGAAGGAGGAGCGCTGTCAGATTTTGGATGACAGTTTTCGCGGACAGGTGCATCCCTATGTGCTGAATTTCCTTAAAATTCTGACAGAAAAGGGATATATGCGGCATTTTTCAAACTGCTGTCAGCTGTTTCTGCAGCAATACAATAAGGATAACGGCATCCTGCCCGTCAAGGCAGTGACACCCTTGCCGCTGTCCGACGAGCAGCGCCGCAGGCTCGTCAATAAACTTTCCGAGGTTACCGGCAAGACCGTTTCACTTCAGTGCCGCGTGGATCCGGAATGTCTGGGCGGTGTACGCCTGGAGCTTGATGGTATTCAGGTGGACGGCACGGTCCGTCACCGCCTGAACGAGATGCATAAGCTCCTCAGGAACACTGTACTCTGATGAGAAAGCAGGGAACGTATGGAACTTAGACCTGAAGAAATAACCAAAATTATTCGCAGTCAGATCAAGAACTACGAAGCAAAATTGGAGTCGAGCGAGACCGGTACGGTCATCATCGTCGGCGACGGTATTGCACGTGTTTCCGGTCTGACGAAGTGTATGGCCGGCGAGCTTGTTGAATTCCCCAACGGCGAGTACGGCATGGCTCAGAACCTCGAGGAGGATACGGTCTCCGTTGTTATTCTGGGCAGTGATGACGGCATTAAGGAAGGCGATACGGTCAAGCGTACCGGCAGAGTCGTTTCCGTTCCGGTCGGCGATGCGCTGATCGGCCGCGTCGTCAACGCACTCGGTGCACCGATCGACGGTAAGGGTGTCATCGAGAATGACGGTTTCCGTCCCATCGAAAGTCCCGCACCGGGCATCATCGACCGTGAACCGGTCAATGTTCCGCTGCAGACCGGTATCAAGGCGATCGACTCCATGATCCCGATCGGACGCGGTCAGCGTGAGCTGATCATCGGCGACCGTCAGACAGGCAAGACCACACTTGCGACGGATACCATCCTGAACCAGAAGGGCAAGGATGTTATCTGCATTTATGTTGCGATCGGTCAGAAGCGCTCCACGGTGGCGCAGATTGTAAATACACTGGAAGCCGGCGGTGCGATGGATTACACCATCGTTGTCAGTGCTACGGCTTCCGAGCTCGCTCCGATGCAGTACATTGCGCCTTACGCAGGCTGCACGATGGGCGAGTACTTCATGGCACAGGGCAAGGATGTCCTCGTCATTTACGACGACCTCTCCAAGCATGCTGTGGCATACCGCGCAATTTCCCTTCTGATCCGTCGTCCGCCGGGACGTGAAGCATACCCCGGTGACGTTTTCTACCTGCACTCCAGACTTCTGGAGCGTGCGGCACACATGAGCCCCGAAAAGGGCGGCGGTTCTCTGACGGCTCTGCCGATCATCGAGACACAGGCCAGTGACGTTTCCGCGTATATTCCGACAAACGTCATTTCCATTACCGACGGTCAGATCTTCCTTGAATCCGAGCTGTTCAACTCCGGTGTCATGCCGGCTGTTAACCCGGGTATTTCCGTTTCCCGAGTCGGCGGCAGCGCGCAGATCAAGGCAATGAAGAAGGTTTCCGGTTCTTTGAAGCTGCTTTATTCCCAGTACCGCGAGCTGCAGAGCTTTGCTCAGTTCGGCTCCGATCTCGACGCGGACACCAAGGCGCGTCTTGCACTCGGTGAGCGTATCGTTGAGGTTCTGAAGCAGAAGAACAACGAGCCGGTCGACGTAGCACATCAGGTCTGCATTATTTATGCGGTCGTTAACGGCTACCTCAATAAGGTTCCGGTAGAGTCCATCCGTGAGTACGAAAAGCAGCTTTTCTCTCACATGGATAACCACGGTTACGAGGCTCTGCAGTCGATCCGTACAACAGGCGTTCTGGATGAGGCTGCGGAGGATGCATTGAAGGCTGCACTGACAGAGCTGAACCAGCGCTTTGTTTCCTAAGCCGAAACAGAAGGAGCGTGCGTAATGGCCGGTGTTTCCACTAAAGATATAAAAAACAGAATCCGAAGCATGGAGAGCACCAAGCAGATCACGAAGGCTATGGAAATGGTTGCGGCTTCCAAGCTGCGCCAGGCTCAGAACCGCGTGACGGCGTCCCGTCCTTACTTCGAAATTCTTTATCAAACCATTTCGGATATTACCCGAACCACACGTGATCTTTCCTCTCCGTATCTGAAAAAGCCGCAGAGTGACAAGCTTCTTTTGATCGTTATTGCCGGCGACCGCGGTCTTGCGGGCGGCTACAACGGCAATGTCTTAAAGCTCAGCGTACAGCAGATGGAGGGAAGAGACACAACGGTTTTACCCATCGGTAAAAAAGCGGTGGAGTATTTCCGATCTCATAAGGTCCCCTGTCACACGGAGGCATATTCCGAGGCTGCCGATCTGAGCATCAGTGATTGCTTCACGATCGCGAAGAACATCTCAAAGGCATTTTTGGCCGGTGAGTACGGTGAGATCAAGCTGGTGTACACCAATTTTGTTTCCGTACTTTCTCAGGTTCCCGCCGTAATGGGCATGCTGCCTCTGAATGTCCCGAAGGAAACCGAATCCCGCAGTACAAAAATGGATACCGTATATGAGCCCTCTGCCGAGGAGGTCTTCGCGGCGATCATCCCGGAATGTCTCGGCGGCATTCTGTACGGTGCGCTTTGCGAATCCCGCTGCGCAGAGCAGGCGGCACGCCGCACGGCAATGGACTCCGCAACACAGAACGCGGAAGAAATGATCGCAGATCTGACACTGAAGTTCAACCGTGCAAGACAGGCATCCATCACACAGGAGATCACAGAGATCGTCGCAGGCGCTGAAGCCTGACGGAATTCAATTCAAAGGAGTTGACCCCCATGTCCAAACATATCGGTACCGTGACACAGGTCATCGGCCCCGTTCTGGATATTCGCTTTGCGGACAACGAGCTTCCCGCACTGCTCAACGCCATCGAGATCCCGCTTAACGGCGGCAAGATCACGGCGGAGGTTGCGCAGCATATCGGCGACAACGTTGTTCGCTGCGTTGCCATGTCCTCGACCGACGGTCTGCAGCGCGGCGTTGAGGCTGTTGATACAGGCGCACCGATCCGCGTTCCCGTGGGTGAAGAGTGTCTCGGCAGAGTTTTCAATCTGCTCGGACAGCCCATCGATAACGGCCCTGCTCCGACTACGGAAGAAGCATGGCCGATCCACCGTCCCGCGCCGAGCTATGAAGATCAGGAGCCGGCAACGGAGATCCTGGAGACCGGCATCAAGGTCGTTGACCTCATCTGCCCCTACGCAAAGGGCGGTAAGATCGGTCTGTTCGGCGGCGCCGGCGTAGGCAAGACGGTTCTTATCATGGAGCTGATCAATAACGTTGCAAAGCAGCACGGCGGTATTTCCGTTTTTACAGGTGTTGGTGAGCGTACCCGTGAGGGTAACGACCTGTACCGCGAAATGACGGAGTCCGGCGTTATCAACAAGACCGCAATGGTCTACGGCCAGATGAACGAACCGCCCGGAGCACGTATGCGTGTCGGTCTGTCCGGTCTGACCATGGCAGAGTATTTCCGTGATGTCAAGCATCAGGACGTTCTGCTGTTTATTGACAATATCTTCCGTTTCATACAGGCCGGTTCTGAGGTTTCCGCACTTCTCGGCCGTATGCCTTCCGCCGTTGGCTATCAGCCGACGCTGGCAACGGAAATGGGTGCTCTGCAGGAGCGCATCACATCCACTAAGAACGGTTCCATCACGTCCGTTCAGGCGGTTTATGTTCCGGCTGACGACTTGACCGACCCGGCTCCGGCGACGACCTTTGCTCACCTCGACGCAACGACGGTTCTGGATCGCGGCATCGCATCACTCGGTATTTACCCGGCGGTTGATCCGCTCGACTCCACTTCCCGTATCCTGTCGCCCGAGGTCGTAGGTCAGGAGCACTATGAAACGGCACGTGCGGTTCAGCAGATCCTGCAGCGCTACAAGGAGCTTCAGGACATCATCGCCATCATGGGTATGGACGAACTGAGCGAAGCCGACAAGATCACTGTCAACCGTGCACGTAAGGTGCAGCGTTTCCTGTCCCAGCCGTTTGAGGTTGCCGAGCAGTTCACCGGCTATCAGGGCCGCTACGTACCGCTCAAGGAAACGATCCGCTCCTTCCAGGAGATCATTTCCGGTAAGCATGATGATATCCCCGAGTCCTACTTCCTGTTCAAGGGCAGCATTGACGAAGTTGTTGAGGCGTACAATAAGAAGGAGGCTTAAAGCATGGCAACAAGCTTTTCTCTGAAAATTGTAACGTGTGACGGCTTGATCTTTGACGGGCAGGCTGAAAAGCTCATTGTCCGCACATCGACCGGCGATATGGCTGTTTTGGCGCGCCACATCAACTGTGTGTGCTCCCTCGGTATGGGCCGTGCGATCCTTGAGACGAACGGTGAGCGCAAAACAGCGGCTTGCATCGGCGGTATGCTGCAGGTGTTAAACGGTGATGTCACACTTGTTCCGACCACCTTTGAATGGGCGGAGGACATTGACGTTGCCCGTGCAGACGCCGCTTATGAGAATGCGCAGAAGGTGCTTAACGCTTCCGATAACAAGGATAACCTCGTTATCATGAAGGCGAAAGCAAAGCTGAACAGAGCGCTTGTGCGTAAGAGCGTTGCCGGCGAGATCCTTCGCTGATCTTAACTCAAGAAGTTATCAACATCCTTCGGGCATAGCTCGGAGGATGTTTTCTTTTTCATACGAAGGTCTTGCGGAGGTCTGCAAAGTAAGCTATACTGTCTTTAGGATATTGTGGGAGGAAGAAGCTATGAAAAAACATCTATTCGTCCTGCTGTTCGCTCTTGTGCTTCTGTGCACGACGGGCTGTGCGGGGAACGGCCAAAGAAGCGATGACGCCATGCGGTTTGTAAGTCAAATGGGTATCGGCTGGAATCTCGGTAATTCGCTTGATTCGACGAGCAACGGCAGAAGCTCCGAAACCTCATGGGGTAATCCGCTGACGACGGAGGAGATGATCCTCGACATTAAGGCGATGGGATTTGATACGGTGCGCATACCGGTGAGCTGGTATCTGCACGTCAATATGGACGGCAAGGTGGACGAGGTGTGGATGGCACGCGTCAAAGAGGTCGTCAATTACGCGTATGATAACGGCATGTTCGTGATCCTCAACACGCATCACGACAACATTTACTACGATATCGGCGGCTGTGTGAAAAAGGAAAAGACCTTCGAAGCCAGCAAGGAGCGTATGAAAAACCTCTGGATGCAGATCGCGGAAGAGTTCAAGGACTATGACGAGCGGCTGATCTTCGAAACGCTGAACGAGCCGAGAACGCCCGGCAGCGAAAAGGAGTGGCAGGGCGGCACACCGGAGGAGCGGGAGATCGTCTACGCGCTGAATGATGTGATTGTTGAAACGATCCGAAAGAGCGGCGGAAACAATAAGGACCGATACATCATGGTGCCGTGCTACGGCGCGACCAACAATATCGAAGTTCTGAAGGAAATGCGGCTTCCGGATGACGATCACCTCATCATGTCCGTGCATGCGTATTCGCCCTATGATTTTGCAATGAACGGCGATGCGCCGGGTACATTTACGGACAGCGACAAGCGGGAGCTCGACGCACTGTTCGGTGCACTCAATGAGGTGTTTGTGAGTCGGAATATACCGGTAATTCTGGGCGAATTCGGCGCAACGAACAAGGATAATCTGGAAGACCGGTGTGCATGGGCGGACTATTATGTACGCGGTGCAAAGCGGTATAACATGTGCTGCATCGTATGGGATAACAGCAATTACGGTGTCGGTGCGGAATACTTCGGGCTTTACAACAGACGAGAGGGTACATGGTATTTCCTGGAATTAGCCGAAGCGTACACTGCGGCGGCTGCAAAAACAGAATGATCGATAACAAAAAAGGCACGAAAGACCGATCGGTCCGTCGTGCCTTTTTACTTTTTACTGCTGTGGCTTAAAGCCTTCGAAAATGGAGAGCCAGCGCTCTTTGACTACATCCTTCTGCATTTCGGGGTCCTTGATCGTCCAGCCGATACAGGTCATTTTCCAGAACTTTTTGCAGACCGCAACGCTGAAGGTCTTGCGGTGCTCAAAGCGGTAGGCGATGAAGTCCGGCTGTGTAAGGAAATTCAGTAGATTGTTTGTCAGGAGGAACTTGATAACGGGAGAGAGCTTATCCTTGGACTTGAAGAAATTCTGAGAAAGCTGCCCGCGAATGATACCCGGTTTATGCTTTTTCAGCCATAAGAGGCATCTCGGGTCAAATGACTCGATGCAGTAAGCACCCTTGTATGTTTTGAGCACTTCGCAGACGGCTTTTGCGAGTGCCGCATGGTTCTTCCTGACAGGCTTTAGCTCAATGATGATCGGTGCTTTGCCGGCGTAGAGCTCAAGCACCTGCTCAAAGGTCGGGATCGTTTCTTCCGTACCCTCCAAACGGTAATCGGCGAGCTCGGGCAATGTGAGATCCTCGATATTCACATCCACACCGGCGGTGCGCTTTAAGGAAGCGTCATGAATGACCGCTAATTTGCCGTCCTTCATCAAATGCACGTCAAGTTCAATGCCGTAGCCGCGGATCAGTGCTGCCTTGAAGGCTGCCATGGAGTTTTCCGGTGCACGCGGCCCGTGAAGACCGCGGTGCGCGTAATGGCATCCGTACAGCCGCCGGATGCCCGGATGATCCTTTCGGCCGCACATTGTAAGCAAAAGCAGCAGGAACAGGATCAGAAAGATCAGTAATGTGTAACCAAAGAAATTCACAGGGATCAATCCTCCACGTCAAATGCTTCAAGGCCCTTCTTGGCTTCGACCTTGTTGTCGCCGTGACGGACAAACATCATGGTGACGAAGGAAGCGAAGACGAAAACGGCGGAATAGGGGAAGAGTGTCTTGTAGCTGATATTTTCAAGCAGCCAGCCGGCGAGGATCGGCGTTGCGATCTGTGCCGCCATGGAGAAGGTATAGTAGAGACCTGTAAACTTGCCGACCTCACTGCCCTTGCACATTTCAACGACCATCGGCAGGGAGTTTACGTTGATGGATGCCCATGCAATGCCGACGAGGATGAACAGCACGTAGAGGATCGGGCTGAATGAATCCGAGAACATGGTGTAAACAAATGCGGCAAAGAAGCTGCCGGATAGCAGGAGCGTGCCGAAACGGATCGTCTTGCGGCGGCCGAGTTTACTTGCAATATTGCCGACCGGAATGTAGCTGACAATCGCACCGGCTGTGGCGATCGTGAGGCACATGTTCGCCTGTCCGAGCGTCATGTTCCAGCTTTCTGTCGCATAAACGGAGAACCATGTCGTGACTGCGTTGTAGCCGATGAACCAAAGTGCAATGGAAACAAGAAGGAAGGAAAGGCTTTTCTTAACATCCTTCGGAAGTGCTTCGCCGCTTTCGGTAACCTCACTGAGGTTATCTTCCGGATGGGCTTCTTCGTAAGCCTTCTGCTCGGCGGCGAGCTTCGGCTCATTGACGCAGAACAGGATCACCGCCAGTGCAGCGAGCATGATGCAGCCGACAATGATGAAGAGCGGCAGATAGGATACATAGACGTCGGCGCTTGTCTTGTAGAGGAAGGTGGTGAGGATCAGATAGATGATGCCGCCGAGTGCGCCCATCAGATTGATGATCGCATTCGCCTTACTTCTTAAAGGCTTCGGTGTAACATCGGGCATCAGCGCAACTGCCGGGCTGCGGTATGTACCCATGGAAATGAGCAGCATGCCGAGTGCGATGATGAAGCATACGGTTTTCCATGCGGCGGGTTCTGCATGGAAGCTGTCCGTCAGGATCGGCAGTGTCACCATGATGACAACAGCTGCAAGTGTGCCGAACAGGATGAACGGACGACGGCGTCCGAGACGGCTCGTGCATTTGTCGGAGAGACCGCCGAAGAGCGGGAGCAGGAACAGTGCGAGGATGTTGTCCGCTGCCATGATGATACCGGAAACGCTCTCGCCGATATTGAATGTTTCGGTCAGGATCTTCGGGACGAGGTTATCGTACA
>JAGAOD010000109.1 GCA_017623855.1 Clostridia bacterium | reverse complement strand
CGGTCTCGACGCTTTCCGCGCTGAGCACGCTTCGCATCATATGGTATATGGGCTTTTCGGGGCGATTTTCCGCGCTGCCCTGTGTTGTGACCGCCGTCCTTTTCTACGCCGCGGCGGCGTACCTTTTCGGGGCGATCCCGCAGGCAGTGCCCGACGGTCCGCGTCGGCGGGGGAAAGCGAGAAAAAACCGCGAAAAATCTTAAAAAAATATAGAAAAACCGCAAGAAACCACTTGAAAAATACAGGAGGATGGAGTAAAATATGAAAGTTGCCGCTGATTTTGTGGGTAAAGAAAAATACAGCGTAGAGGACCTCGTGGACATCTTAAAGGTGCTTCGTTCACCCGAGGGCTGTCCGTGGGACCGCGAGCAGGATCACAAGAGCATCCGCCGCGATTTCCTCGAGGAATGCTACGAAGCCATCGAAGCCATCGACACGGCCGACCCGGTACTGCTCAGAGAGGAGCTCGGCGACGTGCTCCTGCAGCTCGTGTTCCACAGCACGATCGAGGAGGAGGCGGGCAGATTCGATTTCTACGACGTCGTCAGTGATGTCGCGGAGAAGATGGTGGTGCGTCACCCGCACGTTTTCGCCGATGTGAAGGCGGACACGTCCGAGGAAGTGCTCACGAATTGGGATCAGATCAAGCGCGAGATGAAGAAGCAGGAGAGCGACCGCGAGGTGCTCCGAAGCATTTCTCCCGCGATGCCGGCACTGATGCGTGCGCAGAAGGTCAGAAAAAAGGCCGCTAAAATGGGCGCCGAAGCGCTCTCCGTCGACGAAGTGAAGGCGCGCATCGCAGAAAACGTCCGGAATGCGGAAGAGGAAAACGGCTTCGAGACACTCGGCCGCGCACTCTTTGACATGACGGAGTTAGCCCGACATCTCGGCGTCGACGCGGAGCAGGCTCTTTATGAGGTCTGCCGCGCGTATATCGAGGATTTTGAGGCAAAGTAAAGTTGAAATTCGAGCCGCGACCGGCGGTTCAGGATATAATAAAAAAATTAACGGAGGTTATTCATAATGAATAAGACACAGCTCATCGCAGCAGTCGCAGAGGCTGCATCCATTTCCAAGAAGGACGCTGAGACCGCTGTTTCCGCAGTCATCACATCCATCACAAACTCCCTCGCAGCAGGTGAGAAGGTTCAGATCGCAGGCTTCGGCACATTCGAGGTTCGTGAGAGAGGCGAGCGCGTAGGCCGCGACCCGAGAACCAGCGCAGAGATCACCATTCCGGCTTCCAAGGCTCCGGCATTCAAGGCCGGCAGAGCTCTGAAGGACTCCGTCAACAAGTAATTTGCGTACAGGGGGTGTTGCGAAGGCAGCACCCCCGTTTTGCTATCTTTCAAAAGGAGAGGGAAACATGAGACTTGATAAATACCTGAAGGTCTCCCGCATCATCAAGCGCCGCACCGTCGCGAACGAGGCATGCGACGCAGGCCGCGTCATTGTCAACGGCAAGGTCGCCCGCGCGTCCTACGACGTCAAGGTGAATGACATCATCGAGCTGCAGCTCGGCGTCCGCGCCGTCAAGGCAAAGGTCGTCTCCGTCAACGAATACGCCAAAAAAGACGAAGCCGCCATGATGTATGAGATCCTTGAGGAGAAGTAATTTGAACGAAAACGCCCCCGAAAACCCAGCGTTTCAGCGGTTTTCGGGGGCTTTTGCTTATGTTTTTCATTTTGTAGGGATCATCCCCTGTGCTGCCTGACCCAAGCCAAAAGGTCGTCATAGTTCATTTCACCGGAAGCCACACCGAGACCGGCGTGGACAACATCCTCATTGGTGCAGTCCATGCGGATCCCGTTTACTTCGAGGAATGTGAGCATGATGTACATGCCGATGCGCTTGTTGCCGTCCACGAAAGCATGGTTGGAGATCAGCGTGAAGCCTAGTCGGGCGCCCTTTTCTTCTTTGGTGGGATAGAGCTCCTGCCCGCCGAAGCTGGCAAAGGCAGTTTCTAAAGCGGATTCGAGAAGTCCCTCGTCGCGCAGCCCGACGCTGCCGCCGGTCTCCTCCGCGATCAGCTGATGGAGCAGCAGTACCTTTTCTTTGGAAAATTTGATCATTTCGCGAGCTCCTCAAAGGCGGGTTTGAATTTCCGCAGAATGCGGGCGGCGACAATGTCAATCTTCTCGTCGTCGGACAGCTCCAAGAGCGGCGAGGTGTCGAGGTCAATGACCATGTATTTCGGGCGGTTGTTCTTGAAGATCACAGCCTGCCCGTTTTTCTCGGCAATGCGTGTGACCCTGGAAAAGTTCTGGTTCGCCTCGGTAACGGAGACGATCGTATTTGTATCGATCTGCATAAATGCACCTTCCTTCAGTTCTATTATACGATAAAATAGGTAGAAGTCAACCTATAATTTGTGGTGATATTCAGCGGAACGCTTTGAAGATCCTTGAGGAGAAGTAATCTTTTCGTTATTTGCCGCATACCTTATACGGAGCGAAATGCAGGGCCGAAACCGCTCGGGTTTCGGCTTTTGCTTTTGAAAGGGGCGGAGCGTTCGTGGCACAGCAGAATACGGGCAAGAAGCATACGGTGACACTCGACAACAGGGAGCGGCTCACGGCGACCGGGGTCGACCGGGTCGATTTTCTGAGCGGCGAGCTCATCACCGCGCATACGTCCATCGGGCGGATGAACATCAAGGGCGATGGGCTGTTCGTCGAAAATCTCAACGCGGAGACCGGTGAGCTGCTTGTGCGCGGCCGCGTCCTCGCGATGTCCTACACCGACGGCGTCGCACCGACGGGCTTTTTTAAGAGGCTTTTGAAATGATCCTGCCCGACGCACGGCTTTTGGTGCTCGCCTTTTGGCTCGGCGCCGCGCTCGCGCTGCTTTATGCGGCGGTAAGCGCATTTTCCCTGCTTTTGTCCCTCGGAAAATGCACGGTCTTCATTTTAGACGTGCTCTTTTGCGCCGTGTGCGGGGCGTGCACCTTCCTTTTGGCGCTTGCCGGCACGAACGGACAGCCGCGGCTTTTCTGGCTCGTCTTCGAAGCGGCGGGATATTACTGCATGCACATAACGCTCGCCCGGCTGATGCTGCTCTCGGTACAAAAGCTCCGCGCGGCCTTCCGGTCGCTGCGCGGGAAGATCAGGAAAATGGGGTGTGCGCACCGGACTTTTCGAAAAAGCTCCGAAAAAACCGAAAAAAAGACTTGAACAAGGGGCACTCGCTATTATATAATATGGTGTACGAATGTAAGCGTCGGTCATGGGCGCACCGGAAAGGAGAGGATCCCCATGCGTGAAGTGAAAACCAAAAAGAAAAAGGGGAGCCTGCTCCTCAAGATCGCTATCGTCTGCTTTGCGGCGTTCCTTCTGATGATGTTTGTCAGCCAGTTCTTCCAGATCAGCAAAAAGAGTGCGGAACTCAAGGCGCTCAAGGAAGAGCTTCGTCTGCAGCAGCTTATCAACGAGGAATTGCGGTATGATCTCGAGGGTGAGGACACCGGCACCGACGATTACGCAGAAAAGGTCGCCCGCCGTGAGCTCGACTATGTCAAGCCGGGCGAACGTGTATTTTATAACATCGGCGGCAACGATTAACACTAAATCAAACTCCCGGAGGAAATGAACAGGGTATGCAGGAAACAAAGCTTGAGGTTGGAGCAATTTTTGAAGGCAAGGTAACAGGCATCACGAAGTTTGGCGCATTCGTCGACATCGGCGGCGGCAAAACCGGTATGGTGCATATTTCCGAAGTGGCGCCGGTTTTCGTTAAGGAGATCCGCGACTTCGTCACGGAGGGCCAGGCCGTAAAGGTGAAGGTCATCGGTATCAGCGAGGACGGCAAGGTCAGTCTCTCCATGAAGAAGGCCGATGAAAGCGCGCAGCAGCCGCGTCCGCAGCAGCGTCGCCGCGAAGAGGGCGGCAGACCGCCGAGGACGAATAACCATGTGCGCCGCGAACCGACTCCGCCGGTGCAGAGTCCCGCACGCCCGGGCGACTACGAATGGCGCGCCCGCGAGAACTCCGGTTCTTTTGAAGATATGATGTCCCGCTTCAAGCAGATGAGCGACGAGAAGATCTCCGACTTAAAGCGCGCAGAAAACAAGCGCGGCGGCGGATACTCGAGAAGCAAGGGCAACAGGGGAAATAATTGATTTACTGCGTAAATCAATTATTTCAGTGATATTCCGGCTTGCGCCGGAGTGATATTGCGCTTTGCGCAGTGTTATTGCCCTTCGGGCAGTGATATATTTGCTTCGCAAATGTTGCGGATGGCGACCTGCGGTCGCTATTGTATGTTTTTTATATGTTTCCAAAAGAGAGCTTCGAAAGAGGCTCTCTTTTTTCTGCGCCTGCGGCGCAGCAAAAAAAGTGAATAGTGGATAGTGAAT
>JAGAOD010000108.1 GCA_017623855.1 Clostridia bacterium | reverse complement strand
TCTTTCGCTGCCGCTTGCGCTGCTCGTTCAGGTTTTGACCGGTGCCGTCTTTTATATTGCCGGCTCTGTAATTTTTAAGTTTGAAAGTTTTTACTATATTTTATATTTGATCAGATCAATATTCAAAAACGCTGAGAGAGGAAATGATCCGGTTGGAAAATAACGCTGTAAAAGTGAGCGTCATCTGTTTGACCTATAATCATGAAAAGCATATTGCCCGCGCGCTGGACGGTTTCGTTAACCAGAAAACGGATTTCGCCTTTGAGGTTTTGATCCATGACGACTGTTCCACGGATGGGACGGCTGACATCATTCGCGCGTATGCCGAACGGTATCCGGACATCATCCGTCCGATCCTGCAGACCGACAACAAGTATTCCAAAGGCATTTGGATCGACAGAGATATCGTCGCGCCGCTGGCAAAGGGCATTTACATCGCATTCTGCGAGGGAGACGACTACTGGTGTGACCCGAATAAGCTGCAGAAGCAGTATGATTTTCTCACCGTGCATCCGGAGTACAGCGCCTGTGTGCATAAGACTGTTTTTCATAACCTTTCAACGGGGGAAGACGTTATGGTCCCGGATATTTCCGAAGACCGCGATTTCTCACTGGAAGAGATCACTTTGACGGGCGGTAATATTTTTGGGACGAATTCCGTCATGATGCGTACGGAGATCTCCAGGGATATGCCGGACTGCTTCAGGGCTGCCGGCTTCAGTGATTTCCAGCTGTTCTTCTACGCAGCCGCACAGGGTAAGGTGCACTGTCTGAACGAAGCGATGTCCGTCTATAATGTCGGCGTGTCCGGTTCATGGACGCAGTCGATGATGGACGATGTTAAGCGCCGCATCCATCACTGTGAGGTGTTCCTCGATCTGCTTGACAGGATCGACGATTTTTATGACGGCAGGCATCACGAGGTGCTTCAGAAGAAGAGAACAGAGATGGAATATCTCTTATATAAGCTGAGAAAAGACCGCAAAGCCATGCGCAGACCGGAGTACAGGGCGTATTACATCCGCGATGTAAAATACGAAACGAAGGTAAAGCTTGCGGCTGCATTCCCCGCACTCGTTAAGATCAAGCACCGGCTAAAAGGAAGATAAGTTTATGGCAAAAATCAATGCATCTGTCGTTACATCGAATATGATGTGGCGTTTTTTGGAGCGGATCGGCGCACAGCTCGTTTCGTTCGGCGTGTCCATTCTGTTGGCACGTCTGCTCGATCCGAATGATTACGGTGTTGTGGCGATCGTTCTCTCCATCATGGCGATCCTTCAGATCTTTGTGGACAGCGGTCTCGGAAATGCGCTGATCCAGAAGAAGGACGTGGATAACGACGACTATTCGACGGTATTCGTCTTTAATACTTTGATGTGCTTTGGCCTGTATGCGGCTCTCTTTTTTGCCGCTCCGCTCGTAGCACGTATTTATGAAATTCCGCAGCTGACGGCACTCATCCGTGTACTCGGCATTAACCTGATCGTCTCGGGTGTCCGAAATGTACAGCAGGCCTATGTGTCGCGCAATATGATGATGAAGAAATTCTTCTTCGCAACACTGGGCGGTACGATCATATCTGCGATTGCCGGCGTTTTGGCAGCTTTTCTTGGCTGCGGCGTATGGGCTCTGGTCATTCAGAGCCTTGTGAATGCCATCGTCGGTCTCGTTGTGCTGTGGTTCATCGTGGACTGGAAGCCGAAGTGGAGCTTTTCACTCGAGCGGTTCAAGCGTCTGTTCGGCTTTGGCTGGAAGCTCCTGTTTTCCGCGCTTTTGGATACCGGTTACAACGAAATGACCAACCTGCTGATCGGCGGTGTCTATTCGAGCAAGGATCTCGCGTACTACACGAAGGGTCAGCAGATCCCGAATCTTGTTGTGATGAATGTCAACACGTCCATCACGAGCGTATTGTTCCCCGCGCTTTCCGAGCTGCAGGATGATCCGGAAATGGTGAAAAAGCTGACACGCCGCAGTATGAAGACCTGTTCCTATATCATGTGGCCGATGATGCTGGGTCTGGCAGCCTGTGCGGAACCGCTCATCCGGCTTCTTCTCACGGAGAAATGGCTGCCGGCCGTTCCGTATATGCAGATCATCTGCCTGACCTTCGGCATGTTCCCGATCAATGTTTCCAATCTGGAAGCGATCAAAGCGATGGGACGCAGTGACCTGTTCCTCAAGCTGGAGATCGTGAAAAAGATCGTAGCGCTCTCGCTCCTTGTGGTGGCTTTGCCGCAGGGCGTCATGGCGGTGGCCCTGAGCAGTCTGATCAGTACGGTCATTTCCACGGTCATCAACTCCTTCCCGAACTGGAAGCTTTTGAGGTACTCGTACTTTGAACAGATGAAGGATGTTCTGCCGCCGTTCCTGCTGTCCGCATGCATGGCAGCTGCGGTCATGCAGTTCAGTCATATCATCACGAACGATATCCTGCTCCTGTGTGTGCAGGTCATATCGGGTGTGGTGATCTACGTGCTCGGTTCGTGGGTATTCAGAATGGACAGCTTTAAGTATCTTTTGAATTTCGCAAAGAGCACGGTGCTGTCCAAAATTAAGAAGTAAGGATCCGTTGGAGAGTACTCTCCGAAGGTGTATAATATAAAGCAACGGGGCATCGTCTTTTCCGGTTCCCTTATGTTATGGAGTGAGAAACATGAAAATTTCCAAAATGGCCAATGCTGTTGAACCGTCTCTGTCGAGACAGCTGTTCAATATGGCGAAGAATTATAACGATGTGATCGACCTGACCTTGGGTGATCCGGACATCGTTCCTTCCGAGAAGATCCGCAAAGCGGCCTGCGAGGCGGTCATGGGCGGCAAGACGAAGTATTCCGCAAATGCCGGTCTGCAGACGCTGCGTG
>JAGAOD010000013.1 GCA_017623855.1 Clostridia bacterium | reverse complement strand
CCGCACGCAGACCGTGTACGTGCCGGCTTCATTCAGCACATCCATCGGCACTTTGACGCGGTGGATGTCGGCGAGCGAATTCATGATGCCGTTCGACTCGTCAAAATACTCCTCGTCGCCGATCCGAACCCAGAAAAGCGCTTCCTGTTTCGTTTCCACCATGATCTGATATGTATCTGCGACGGCAAACACCGCCGGAGCTGTTTTCAGCATGATCTATTCCCCCTCTTATCGCACTGCATCAAACCATCCCCTTGAGGAGGTTCTGCGCCGTTTCGTAGGACGCTTTCGTCGCCGCGAGCACGGAGCTCGGCCCGTTATATCCGAGCGGGTCGCCGTGGTAATCGGTCACGATGCCGCCGGCTTCCTTCAAGATGAGGCCCGCCGCCGCGTGATCCCACGGGGAGAGGATCGGCTCGCAGTACATGTCCGCTTCGCCCGAAGCGATGCTGCAGATCTCCAGCGCCGCAGAACCGAGACGGCGAATGTCGCCGAAGTGCATCAGGATCTCATACGTCGTCTCCGCGATGATGCGGCCTGTTTTTTCTCTGTAGTACGGCGCAGAGCCGATATAGGCGATGCCGACGGACGGGTCGCGGTCAGCAGCGAAGATCCGCTCGCCGTTGAGATACGCGCCCTGCCCCGCCCTCGCGCTGTAGAAGCGATCGGCATACGGGTCATACACCGCGCCGTAAAGCGCCTGTCGGTTATAAAACACGCCGACGGAAATGCAGGAGGCGCGGCGTCCGAACATGAAATTCGTCGTGCCGTCGATGGGGTCGATGATGAACATATAGCCGTCACCGAGGGGATTTTCGTTCTCGCCCTCCTCTTCCGCCAAAAAACCGCAGCCGGGCAGAAGCGCCGAGAACTTCCCCTCTAAGAAGCGCTGTACCTTGACGTCATATTCCGTGACAAAATTTGCCGCACCGTCCTTTTTCTCGATATGCATGCGGTGATTGTCGGCTTCCAGCATGATCTTCGACGCGTCACGAATGATCGCTTCCACTTCCCTTTCGGGGAATTCCTTCAGTATATCCTGCATAACTTACCTCTCTTTTCTCTTAAAACCGGATCTCTGCTATGTGCGGTCTGTGGTCGGACGCAACGGTCGCGGGGATATCCGCGTAAACGATCTCGACGTCCGGCGTCGTAAAAATATAATCGATCTTTATTTTAGGCTCATCGGACGGGAAGCTCAGCTTGGGCGTTGATAGCTTCTCCGCCGCGTCGCGCATGCGCGCGCGGATGGGCAAAAGCACTTCGTTGTCGGGCTCGACGTTAAAGTCGCCCATGAGGACACATTTTTCGTCTTCCAAAACGTCGAGGACGGTCTTGACCGCATTCTCCTGCTCGTCGGGATTTAAGCCGAAATGCGTAACGAGCACGGTCAGCCCGTTTTCGAGCTTCACTTTCAGTACACAGCGCGTTTCGTAGCTTCTGAAGCCCTCCTTCGGGACGGGGTCGGGGATCGGGACGGTCTCCGCACTGACAACGGGGATCTTCGAAAGCAAAGCGTTCCCGTAGGGGCCCATGTTCGGCACGTCGATCGCCTTTGCAAAATAATAATGCCCGATGCCGGTCAGCTCGGACAGGATCTCCGTCTGACGGTCATATTCCGCGTTTTCGCCCTTGCCGCGCATTTCGTTGAGACCGATCAGCTCCGCGCCGAAATTAACGATGGTATCCGCCATGAGCCGAAAATCGATCTTCCGCTCGATGTAATTCAGGCAGTGCTGCGTGTTAAATGTCATGATCTTCATGGGTATGCCCCCTATTTTCACAAAACAGCTAAAAAGCCGTATCCTTTTTATCTCATTATAGTTTATATAAACGGAAACTGCAAGACGGAAAACAATTTTGAAAGAGCGCCCGCCGCACTTGAAAGCGCTTTTTCCTTGCGGTATAATGAGCAAAAGGAGTGATACCATGTCTAATACGGTTATAGATAATCTGCCGCGCTCGATCACTGTTTTTTCCGAACAGGCGGGCGGCCACCTGCAGGGCATCGCGATAGACAAAAAGCGCGAATACATGTACCTTTCGTTTACGACCTGCCTTATAAAGGCGGATCTTCACGGCAGCATCATCGGCTCGGTCACCGGACTTGTCGGTCACTTGGGCTGCATCGCGTATAATTATGAGGACGGGCACGTTTACGGCTCGCTCGAATTCAAGCACGACAGCATCGGCACCGGCATCATGAAGCACATCGGCTATGACAACGACGTGCAGGATGGGTTCTACATGACCTGCTTTGACGTCGAAAAGATCGACCGCATGAACATGAACGCCGAAACGGACGGCGTCATGCGCGCGGTATTTCTGAAAGAGGTTTTTGACGACTATTCCGCTGAGGGGCATCGCCTCGGCTGCAGCGGCATCGACGGCACGACCTTTGCGCCTGCATTCGATACACCCGACCGTTTTGACCTTTTCGTCGCCTACGGCGTATACGGCGACAACGACCGCGAGGACAATGACCACCAGGTCATTCTTGAGTACGATATTTCCGATTGGGACAAATACGCAAAGCCGTTAAATCAGCTCAACATGCACCGCGAGGGTCCGGGAAAGCCGGTCGCCAAGCATTTCGTATATACCGGCAACACGACGTACGGCATTCAGAACCTCGAATATGATCCCGCGAGCGAGGTCATGCTGGCCGCCGTGTACAGAGGCAATAAGCCGCAGTTCTTAAACCCCGACATGTTCTTCATCGACTGCAAAACACAGCCCGAAACAAAGCCCCTTAAGGGCGTCGGCGAAGCGGGCTCCACGCTTTCGCTCTCCGACCTCAAGGGCAGGACGGAAACGATCACCGGCTCCTTCTTCCCGCACGGCTCGACGGGCATCGCGTCCCTCGGCGACGGTTATTTCTACATCGCACAGCCGTATAAGAATGGTGCGGGCTTTGGCGGACGGATCGACCTGTACCGCATGGATCGCGAAAACATGACCTTTATTCCGGTTTCCTGAAATCACGGAGGTTTTTATGCTTACATACCCAAAGCTTCAGGCGCACCGCGGCGTTTCGACGGAATGCCCGGAAAACACGATGGCCGCCTTTGAGACCGCCGTCCTGCAGGGCTATGACTATATCGAGCTGGACCCGAACTACACACTGGACGGAAAAGTCGTCGTACTCCACGACGACACGCTGAACCGCACCGTGCGAAACGCGGACGGCACAGAGATCAGCAAGCCGATCCGCATTGCGGATATCCCCTTTGAAACGGCTTCATCCTTTGACGCCGGCATCGGGTTTTCCCTCAAATTCAAAGGCGAGCGCATCCCGCTTTTGGAGGACGCTCTGCGCCTTGCGGCGGAAAATAACGTCAGGGTGAAGCTCGACAACAAGATCGAGAAATTCCCCGCCGACGCCAAAGAAGTGCTCTATGCACTGATCGAAAAAAACGAAACGTTTGCCGCCCTGACGACCGGAAAGGAGGAAACGCTCCGGTTTTACGCCGAGCGCTTCCCGAATGCTGAGTTGCACTACGACGGATCTGTTTCCGAAGACGTACTCGAAAGACTTTCGGCATATAAGGACCGTTTGACGGTGTGGCTGCCGTATGATTCCCCGCTGACCTCGTGGGCAACTGTCCCGTTTGCCGACGAGACGCTCTGCGCCGCCGTAAAGCAGACGGCAAGGCTCGGCATCTGGATCATCAAGGACTATAAAAGCTTCATTGAAGTCTGTGACAGATTCGCACCGGACATCGTCGAGACGACCGGCACGGTGAAACCCATAAAAACGGTCGGCGGATACTGCGACATGCATGTGCACTCGCACAACTCGCACGACAGCACCGCGCCGATCAAAACCACGGCGGAGGAAGCGATCCGCCGCGGCGTGAAGATCTTCGCCGTGACCGACCACAGCGACACGCAGTATTATTTCAGCGGCGAGATCCCGCAGCGCATTGCGGCTTCCGTTCGCGAGGTTCATGAGACGGGAAAGCAGTTTGACGGCAAGGTCGAAATTCTGACCGGCTGCGAGATCGGCGAAATGGTGTGGGACGAATTTCACGCGGACGAGCTTTTGCACGCACACGATTATGACGTCATCATCGGCTCGGTGCACGCCATTCGCTACAAGGAATGGTCCGACCCGTATTCGATGATCGATCTCAGGACGGTCCCCGCAGAGGAGCTTCCGGGGCTGATCGACAAGTATTTTGATGAGGTCATGGAGACCATGCAGAAGCTGCCGTGCGACATCATGGCGCATCTCACCTGCCCGCTTCGCTACATCAACGGCAAATATAACCTTAATTTCGACATTCGCCCGTTTGAAAAGAAGATCGAAGCAATTTTGCGGTTCATCATCGACCACGGGATCGCGATGGAGGTGAACACCTCCGGCAAGGTCGGCGAGAACGGCTACTACATGCCGGACGAGTGGATCATCGAAAAGTACCGCGACATGGGCGGCTATCTTGTGACGATCGGTTCGGACGCGCATGTTTCCGAAAACATCGGCAGGGCATTTGACGAAGTCACGGCGATGCTCAAAAGGATGGGCTTCAGAAACTATTATTATTACAAAAACAGACGCGGCATCCAGTGTACGCTGTAAATATCGGAATATCAAAACGGACTGCTCAGGTTGGGCAGTCCGTTTTAGTTTACATAATTCTATTCTTTCGTTTCCGGTTCGTATTCCAAAATATCGCCCGGCTGGCACTCCAAGACCTTGCAGATCGCTTCGAGCGTCGAAAAACGGATCGCGCTGACCTTGCCGGTCTTGAGCTTTGAAAGGTTGACGTTCGCGATACCGACGCGGGCGGAGAGCTCATTGAGCGACATTTTCCGGTCCGCCATGACGCGGTCGAGTCTTAAAACGATGGGCATTTCGTCCCCTCCTCACAGTGTCTCGTCCGACTGCTTCTGCAGCTCCTCGCCGTAGCGGAAGATATAGGACAGAAGGTACAAAACGCCGAACGCAAGGAGGAAGGTCATGTCGAGGTTAAACTCCGCCGTGCAGGAGATGATGTTCTCGTTGAGGAAGATGCTTTCGAGATCATACATTTTGCACAGGACGACCTCCCCGACGAGCTTTGCGACGGACAGCACACCGCCGCCGATCAGCGTGATAAAGCTGAGCTTTTTGAGCTTATCGGACACGGCGCTCTCAAACGGCTTCCCTTCCTTCATCGGCTCCAGAACGCTCTGAATGACGCGAATGAACCAACAGACAAAGACAAGCAGCACCGCGACCGACAAAAGACCCGCGATCACGCGGAATTTCACCGCTTCAAACGGCATGTATTCTTCGGCAAACTCCAAAGTCAGCATGCCGAGCGTCACCGTATACGTCCCGTCGGCGATGACCTGCTCGCCGAAAATGAGCAGCAGCACTGCGGTGATGGGCAGCACCCAAACGAAAACGGAGCACACCGTGTACACCACACGTGCAATAAGGTCCAAATTCTTTGCGATTTTACCGATCTTCTCCATAAACAAACCCTCTCTTTCGTGATTACACCTTCATTATATCCGATTTTGTACGTTTGTCAACTATTTTTTAATGTTTATCATTAAATTTTTAATCTTTTATTTTGTTTTCACTTTCACCTTGCAACAGAAAATCACGCGTGCTATAATCGCTTTATAGGGGTGGTTTTATGGAAAAACGTAAAATTTGTTTGGCATTAAGCGGCTCTTTCGGGCTTTCGAACGAGGAGCAGATCCGTCTGTTTAAGAAGATCGGCTTTGACGGCTTCTTTACCGGCTGGACGTACGGCGAGGACCTTTCCGTGTACCGCCGTCTTGCGGACGAGCTTCAAATGGAATATCAGTCCGTCCACGCGCCGTTTGATAAGGCGGCACAGATGTGGAAAAAGAGAGAGGAAGCGCAGAGTGCGATCGACGAGCTGATCGCCTGTCTCGACGCCTGTGCGGAAAACCGCGTGCCGATCACGGTCGTGCACACGTTCATCGGATTTGACGACCATGACCCCACGGCAGAGGGCGTCGAAAATTACCGCATCGTCGCCGAGTACGCAAAAAAGCTCGGCATAAAGATTGCATTCGAGAACACGGAGGGCGAGGAATACCTCGACCGCCTGATGGAAGACCTCTCAGACCTTCCAAATGTCGGTTTCTGCTGGGACACGGGACATGAGCTCTGCTATAACCGTGGCCGCGATCTCACCGCATCCTACGGCGACCGCCTCATTGCGACGCACTTAAACGACAACCTCGGCATTTCGGACCCGGCGCATATTTTCTGGACGGACGACCTCCACCTCCTGCCCTTTGACGGCATCACGGACTGGCAGAGCGTCGCCGACCGCCTTACGCGCTGCGGCTTTTCCGGCCCGCTCACCTTCGAACTCACAACGGCGAGCAAGCCGAACCGGCATGAAAACGACAAATACGCCGAAATGCCGATCAACGAGTATCTCACAGAGGCCCTGCGCCGTGCGAAGAAGATTCGCGAAATGATGGGAGAATGACACAAGAGGGGCTTTATTCATCCGAATCAGCCCTCAGTAATGCGTGCAAGGTCGTTGACCGCATGCAGGAAGCCGCAGAGCTCTTCGCATAAACCAAATCAATACAGACAAAAATCCCGCAGATCATTTCGGTCTGCGAGATTTTTTCAATCATTTAGTTTACATAACTCAGATCAGCCACTGGGCGATCGTGACTTCGCCGCGGTTTATGAAGACCTCGACAGCTTTCTTGTCGAAAATCGTCTCAACCGTATCGATCTGCTCCACATTGACCATGCGGGTGTCGTATGCGGCGATGACCTTTTCGCCGTCGCGGATCACGATCTCCGTGCCGTTCACCGTGACGTGCGGGTCGTTCTCCGTGAGGAGTGCCTTGGCTTCTTCGACCGGGTAGTTTACGATCTTTCCGTCCTTGATGTGCAGCTCGCGCGGGGTGGCGAGTGCGCCGGCGGAATACGATCCCTCGGGCAGCTCCTTGCCCCAGTGATAATACCAGCCGTGCAGGATGCGGCGGCCCTTATCGTCAAGGAAGCTCTGCGGGGCGTAGAAGTCGCGTCCGATCTCGTTGTAGCAGAGATTTTCCGGCTTAAAGCTCTTTCCGTCGAACTCGCCGATAATAAACACGGTCGCGGCGACGGTCGGCTTCATGGCGGAGAACATCAGAACCCACTTGCCGTCGAGCTCAAAGAGGTCGGGACACTCGAGTGTGCCGCCGAAATCGCCGTTTTCATACAGAACGGAGACAAATTCCCAGTTGAGGAGATCTTCGGAAGTAAAGAGCAGGATGCGGCCGACGTCATTTAAGCATGCGCCGGTGACCATGTAATAGCGGTCGCCGAACTTTAAGACCTTCGGGTCGCGGAAATTGCCGTCGTCTCGGGTATCGTCGTGCAGCAGCACGGGGTTATTTCTGTATTTCTCAAAGTGGTAACCGTCCTTAGAGAACGCCACGGACTGCGTCTGCTTCATCTCATGCGAAACACTCGTGTAGAACAGATACAGCATGCCGTCCTTCTCGATGGCAGAGCCGGAGAAGCAGCCGCCCTCATTCTCGTAGAACATGTCGGGCTGCAGGGCGTTTGCGGTCTGCTGCCAGTGCACGAGGTCGTCGGACACGGCATGACCCCAGTACATCGGGCCCCAAACGGGCGCGAACGGATTGTGCTGGAAAAAGGCGTGATACTTGCCGTTAAACTGACAAACACCGTTCGGGTCGTTCATCCAGCCATAGGTCGGCTCAAAATGAAGGTCAAATCTTTCCATAAGCCGTTCCTCTTACTTTACGCTGAGGTTTTCGCCGACGAGACCGACGTACTGACCCGGCTCTGCTGCGTCCGGATGAGCGAGGAGCCACTTATTGCGGGCAAACAGCATTTCGTCCTCTGCGGTCTTCGGGGCGCGCTTTTCGATGTCGGTATTCGTGCCCTTCGGCAGGATGATGACGCACTTAAAGCCGTTTTCAGCCGCGTTGCACGGTGCATAGTGCAGTGTCGTGCCGTAAACCTCAACGGCTGTGCCCGCCGGGACGTAGAACGCTTCGACCTTTGCGGTGTCATACTTGCCGTCGACGATGTCCTGCTCTGCACCGAGCAGCAGAATGAGGTCTGTTACGGCGATATCGACCTCGCTGTCACGGTGATATTCGAGCGCGTTCAGCATGTAGTTATTGCCGTTGCAGTAGCCGATCTGGTACGGCATGCCGCCGTACATGGAATAGAATACATCCTCGGCGCTCTTACAGGCTTCAAGGGTATCGAGACTCGGCACATAGACAACGTTTTCGGGGCAGGGCGTTGCACCCATGGCTTCGATGATGTCGGAGCAGTCGATGCCGGTGATGACCTTGCCGTACTTGGTAAAGGATGCGTCGGTAACTTTCTGAATCAGCATAATATGACCTCTTTTCGGGTTAAATTTACGAATTTTATTATTTTCATTATAGCTTCCTGCGGACGAAATTTCAACATATAAGCTGCTTCTGTCAAAAGAAATATCCTCCGGTTTTCGCCGGAGGATAGAGTAAACCGTATTCAGATGCGTTTCGGGTCGTATGCCATGCCGCCAACCTCGAAGTGTACATATTCGGCTTCGGTGAAGCGGGGGTTTATTTCCGTATAGGGTCTGCCCTGCAGCTTGCCCTCAACGATGGCACGCGTGCCCTCGGCGTAGATCGAAAGGATCGACGGCGGCAGCCAGTAGCGACCGTAGCCCGCGGGGCGTTTTTCCATGCTGTGCGACGGGAAAACATAGTCGATCTTATCTTCATAGGACGCAAGCTTGTCGAGACTCTGCGCATAGATGCGCAGAGCGGTCGAATTCGGAAGCTGCCCCCAGACCTCCCACGTCAGCACCGTATCACCGGTGAAAAGCCAGCGCTTTTCGGGCTCAAAGAGCGCAATGGAGCCGAGTGTATGACCCGGTGTCTCGATCACCGTAAAACGCAGACCGCCGATGTCGATCACGTCGCCGTCGGAAAGCGGGACAATATTTTCAGCCGGGCCGGGGTTCCACGCCTTTTCGTCACACGGACATTCAAGCAGGCGGTCGCCCATGAAAGCGATCAGATGCTGTCTGCCCGCTTCGTCGTACACATGATGCGAGCCGGGTTCGTCAAATCTGCCGACGTACGCGGTGTCAAACTGACAGTTGCCGGAATTATGGTCGTAATGCGCGTGGGTATTGACGAGCATCATCGGGTAATCACCGAAAAGCTCCCTGACCGCAGCTTTCAGGTCTGTCAGGCCGTAGGACGTATCAATGACAAGCACCTTTTCTTCGCCTTTTATGAGGAAAATATTTGAGCCCACCTCGTCAAGGACCCATAAATTTTCCGCAAGCTGCTCCGCAGGAGCAAAGGGAAAACGTTTCATATGCAGAACCTCACAAATCACATCATTTCACGCTTGCGCTTCTGCCGCTTCCAGATGATGATCGCCACGTAAACGGCGAGGAAGAACAGAATGATCGCGACCAGCACGACTGCGTCGCCCGGTCCGCCCATCTTGACCTCCGCCCAAAGCGCATCGACCTGTGTGCTGATCTCGGGAGAGAGCATGCCGAAGGCCTCCGTGCGGGCAAGCGTTTCTTCATCGGGATAGAAGATCGGATTTGTGACGACCTCTTCGGGGAGATATTCCTTCGCCGCGGAGATCGGAGTAGCGTAGCCGACATAATCCATGTTCGCGCCGGAGATCTCCGGAGAGCACATGTAGTTGATGTAGAGCTCCGCTTCCTTTTTATGCTCTGCGCCCTTCGGAATGCACATGGCGTCTACAAAGTAGTTCGTGCCCTCCTCCGGGATGATGAATTCAACATTGTCGTTGTTCTCGACCAGCACGCCGGCATCACCGGAATAGTACGGTGCAAGCCATGCCTCGCCGCTTTCCATCTTGTCGAAGATCTGGTCCATAACGTACGCCTGCACGATGGGCTTCTGCTCCTTAAGAAGCATTGCCGCTTCGTTCCACTCGTTCAGGTCGGTCGAGTTATAGGAAATACCGAGTCTGGACTGCGCAATGGCAAAGGCGTCGCGGGGGTTGTCGAACATCAGGATCTTGCCGCTGTACTGCTCGTCCCAAAGGATGGACCAGCCGGTGACCTCTTCCTTGACGTGCTCGGTGTTATAGAACAGACCGACCGTGCCCCATGTGTACGGCACGGAGTGTTTACAGCCCGGATCATACGCCGGGTCACGGAATTTGTCGTCGATATACTTGAAATTCGGGATATTCGAAAAGTCGATCTCCTCGAGCATATCCTCGCTGATCATCTTTGCGATCATGTACTCGGACGGGATGATAATATCGTAATTCGCACCGCCGCCCGCAAGCTTCGAGTACAAAGACTCGTTGCTGTCAAAGGTCGTGTAATTGACTTCGATGCCCGTACGGCGCGTGAACTCTGCGTTCACATCGAGCGAGCCCTCCGTACCGGGGGAGATATATTCGCCCCAGTTGTAGACGTTGATCGTCACACCGGTCGGCTCGGCTGTGGGATATTCCGACGAAAAATCCCAGTCGCCTTCCGTCTCACTTGCGGAAACGGGCAGAGCGAGCAGAGAGAACAGCAGAACGAGCACGAAGAAAACGGAAAAGATCTTTTTCATCATCCACGCTCCTTTTCTGCCTTCTTCTGACGGCGCTCATCCTGTGCCTGACGCACGTTGATGATGATCAAAAGCACGAGGATGCACAGGAACAAAACGGTGGACAGCGCATTGATCTCGGGCGAAATGCGCTTTCTTGTCATGGAGTAGATATAGATCGGCAGCGTCTGCGTTGTACCGCTCGTAAAATAGCTGATGACGAAATCGTCGATGGACAGCGTAAACGCCATGATCATACCGGTCACGATGCCGGGCATGATCTCCGGAAGAACGACCTTAAAGAACGCACGGATCGGCGGGCAGCCGAGATCCTGTGCCGCTTCATATAAATTCGGGTTCATCTGTCTCAGCTTCGGCAGTACGGACAGAATGACGTACGGCAGACAGAACGTGACGTGTGCAATGATGAGGGACACCATGCCGAGGTCACGGTCGCCCATAGCTCTTGTTGCGGCAACGAACAGAAGCATCATGGAGACGCCGGTCACGATCTCCGGGTTGACCATCGGGAAATTCGTGATGTTCATCATGATCTTTCGCGGCAGACGCTTCATGCTGTTGATGCCGACGGCAGCCAGTGTGCCGAGGAAGGTCGAAACGAGTGCTGCGACGACCGCGATAATGAGCGTATTGAGCAGTGCCTCCAGAATGTAGCGGTCCTGGAACAGGCGCTCGTACCAGCGCAGCGTAAAGCCGCTGAATACCGTACGGCTCGAGGTCTCCGTATCGTTAAAGGAAAATACGATCAGAACGAAAATCGGCGCATACAGAAACAGGAAAATGAGCGCCGTGTAGATCTTGGAAAGAAGTTTCACAGGAGCATACCTCCTCCCATGTTCTCCTCGTCGTCGTCAAACTGGTTCATAATGCCCATGCAAATCATGATGATGACCATGAGCACCAGCGAGATCGCGGAGCCGAGATTCGGGTTATAGGCGGAGCCGAGGAACTGCATGTCGATGAGGTCACCGATGAGCAGATTTCCGCCGCCGCCGAGCATTTTGGAAATAATGAACGTGGAAACGGCCGGGACAAAGACCATGGTCACGCCGGAAATGACACCGGACATGCTCATGGGCAGAACGACCTTGAGGAAGACCTTCACGCCGTTCGCGCCGAGATCCTGTGCCGCTTCGATGACGCTGTTGTCGATCTTCGCGAGCACGGAATAGATCGGCAGGATCATGTACGGAATGTAGTTATAGACCATACCGAGTACAACGGCGCCCGCGGTGTTGATCATGTGCACGCGCGGCAGACCGATGGCGACAAGGAGATTATTGATGAGACCGTTATCCTCAAGAAGGGACATCCAGGCGTATGTACGCAGCAGGAAATTCATCCACATCGGGAGCATAACGAGCATGACCATAATGCTCTGCCGGCTCGCCTTTGCCTTCGAAATGATGTAGGCAAGCGGATAGCCGAGGAGCAGGGAAATGGCTGTTGCAACGGCACCCAGCAAAATGGAGCGCAGGAAAACGTTGGAATACTGTCCGACACGCAGAATATTATCGAGCGTGAACGCGCCGCTCTTGTCCGTGAAGGCAAAAACCGCCACGAGACCCATCGGCACGATGATGAACAGCGTCATCCAAATCGTGTAAGGAGCCGAGATGAGCTTAGTCCGCATCTTCCGTGACCTCCTCGCTGCTCTCCTGCAGCGCCTCGCCCATTTCATCACTGAAAGAGCTGTAGTCGCCCATGGTGCCGGAATAGACGGACTTCGCCATGACGTGGATATCGTCCGGGGTCAGTGCGAGACCGATGTGGTCGCCGACACTGGCGCTGTCCGTGGTCTGGATCATCCACTTGAAGCCGTCGACGTCGACGATGATCTCATAATGCACGCCCTTAAAGGTGACGCTTGTGACCTCGCCGTTGACGTGTGCGGACGCGGAACCGGTGGGCACGATGTCGATGTCCTCCGGGCGGATGACGATATCGACCGGCTTCATTTTGCCGAAGCCGCTGTCGAGGGACTTGAAGCGCTGACCGGCGACCTCTACGAGGTAGTCGTCGATCATCATGCCGTCGAGGATATTACTCTCGCCGATGAAGTCGGCAACGAATGCATTCGTCGGCTCGTTGTAAATGTCGATCGGAGAGCCGATCTGCTGGATCTCGCCCTTATCCATGACAACGACCGTGTCACTCATGGACAGAGCTTCCTCCTGGTCGTGGGTAACGAAAATAAACGTAATGCCGATGGCCTGCTGGATCTTCTTCAGCTCGCTCTGCATGTCCTTGCGGAGCTTGAGGTCGAGCGCGGAAAGCGGCTCGTCGAGGAGGAGAATCTTCGGATCGTTCGCAAGTGCGCGCGCGATCGCAACACGCTGCTGCTGACCGCCCGAAAGCTGACCCACACCGCGGTGTGCCATGCCGTTCAGGTTCACCATGTGCAGCATTTCCGTAACGGTCTTCTTGATCTCGTCTTCCTTTTTGCCCTTCAGGCGCATGCCGAAGGCAATGTTCTCATAAACGTTCAGATGCGGAAACAGCGCGTACTTCTGGAATACGGTATTCACGGCGCGCTTATGCGGCGGCACATCGTTGATCTTTTTGCCACCAAAAAAGACATCGCCGCTATCCGGTCTGACGAAACCGCCGATCGTGCGCAAAACGGTCGTTTTGCCGCAGCCGGAGGGTCCGAGCAAGGTCACGAATTCACCGTCACCGATCGTGAGGTTGAAATTCTTCAGCACCTGCTCGCCGTCAAACGATACTGCAATGTCCTTCAAAGTAATAATAGGCTTTTTGTTCATGGAAAGCATCCCCTTTGCGGTTTGGTGGAAGCCGGAAGGCTTCCCCGAAAGTTGCGTGGTCTTAGTGAATCACACACCCCGGCTGTGTATATGCACACTGCTTCCGCAAAGGATTTTACGCAGACCGCAGGCAAAGCCTGCACCCGGTCGCGGCAGCGGCACCCCGGCCCTGACGATAAATCTCGTCCGGTTCCGGACAGCCGATTTTATTTGGTTTTAGATGCAAACGCAATGAAATAAGTGTACGAAAAAAGTTGCAATTTGTCAACAGGTTACGGGCATTATGGAATAAATACTTTGTATATTTTGCAAAAGAAAACATGCTTTTCTTCATTTTATGCAATTTTGCATGCCGTATATTGCACAATATGCATAAACAACAAAAAGCGCACGCCGCAAAACGCAGCACACGCTTTTGATTATCTGTATGTACGCGCCGTGCCGTAATCGGCGTAATAGCTTCTCTGCACGGGAGCGGTGCGCATCGGCTTATACACGACGCTGCGCTGCTTTTTGACCTGTCTGCAGACGGACACAGCCAGAAGGCCCGCAGCAAAAAGACCGAAAGCGATCAAAAGCCACTGCTCAACGGACAGCGCCGGTCTGCTTTCCGGCACGACGATCACATTGAGCGTCCCGTCCGTTTGTGTCTCGAAGGCTGCGGCGGAAGCCGTCCGGGACATGGCACTGCTGAGGGCATTATGCATCATGCGGTCCGCGATCGAACGTCCCTCCGCCCTTGCGACAGCTTCAAGCTGCACGGCGACGGACGCAAAATTTTCTTTTGTCAGCCCCGCTTCCTCCCCGGGCAGCACCGCACGAACCTGTGCACTGCAGGCCACCAACAGGATGAGGACAACGGTGAGTAATAATAATCGGCGAACAAAGCGCCAGCCATTCACTTTTTCCAAAACGGATCACCATACCTAAACGTTACAAACTGTATCTCAAAGGTTACGTATAAGCAATCTTTGTTACAATCTTGTTACATTTTAGCATATCCGTTTTATTTTTGCAAGCAAAATTTCAAAAAAACAAGGCACAGAGCCGTTTTTGGGCTTTGTGCCTTATAATGCTATTCGATTTCTGTCATTTTTCACTCAACCGTGGGTAGTCCGCAGAGCTCTGCTGTGTCGTCCCACTCAAGCGGCGTGCCGTCCTCGTTCTTCGGGAAATAGATAAAGTAACCGAATGCTTCAGATGCTTCAAACATTTTCAGCTGGCTTAGAGACGCCAGGAAACACGGCTGTGTTCTCACGCTCTTGTCCTTATGCTCTACTGTGAGTGAGCGGAATTCGTATCCGATTTGTGCTAACCGCCCGACTTCCTCCGAATATTCGGCACTGTCCGTATCTAACTTCTCGCCGTTATTATACAAATCAAAGGAAACGAGAAGCCGCGGTACCCCACTCATATGGGTCAGAGCAAGCTGACCAACCGTACGCTGCAGTTCTTCATCCATAATGAAGCTACCGTTTTCCGGCTCTGCGTACCGGACATTTCCGTCATTTTGCATATCCGGAAAAGCCTGATTGAGGATGACATATTTTACATCCGACACAGAACCTGCGGCATCCTCTCCTTCTCCGTCCTCCTTCGCGACCGGCTTATCCGTCGGCTGTGCGTCGGTCGTGGTGTTCGCCGCGAGTGCATCCTCCTTTTCCGTGTCCGCCGCGCCTTCACCGGTCTCGATCTCCGGCATTTCCTCCTCGGTCTCCGTCTCTTCGGCACAGGCGGCTTCGGACTCGGCGAAGCTCTCCGTGTACATCACCGTACCGCTGTCCATGGCTTCATTCTTACCGCCGCCGAACAGCCCGAGCCGGATGGCCGCCGTCAGACCGACGAGCACACAGATGCACGCCGCCAGTGCACCGGCACGCCGTACGGACCTAAGCGGCAGGATGCGTGCCGGCGCATACGTCTCTGCCTCCTCGATCAGCGCATCGTCCACGTAATTCAGCGACGCAAACAGATCTTTTCCCGTCATGTGTAAATCTCCTTTCTCAAATCGCGATCTCTTCCTTTTCAAGATACGTGCGCAGCTTCTGCCGTACGCGGAACAGGGTGGTCTTCACCTTGCTTTCGCCGATGCCGTACCGGTCGGCGATCTCCTTCACACTCTCCGTGTACCAGTAACGGCGCAGGAAAATAACGCGGGACTCCTGCGGCAGTGTGCGCAGAAATGCACTCAGCGCCGCCCCCAGCTCCTTCGCGTCCAAAACGCGGTCGGACACGGGATCCGGAATGCACGCGGCAAGCTCATCCGTCAGCGGCAAAAGCTCCGCGCGGCGCTTTCCGGCGTTCATCCAGTCGAGCTTATTGCAGATGAGGCTGCGGCACAGCTTCGCAAGATACGCAAAGAAATGCACGGGGCGAGTCGGAGGAATACTGTTCCACGCACCTAAATATGTATCGTTCACACATTCTTCCGCGTCTTCCTTTGCGCGCAGCATACGGTCGGCGAGCCTTTCAAGCTGCCCGCCGTACTTTTCACTTGTCCGCTCTATGGCCGCGTCGTCACGCGCCCAGTACAGATCCAGGATCTGTTCGTCATTCAGCATGCCGTTTCCCTCCTTATTCTCCTTCACCCTAAAGGTAAGCATCGCGTACCGAAAGGTTACACAAAAATATATCTTTTTTCTAAAAATAGCAAAAATGCCCGGTATCGTCAAGATACCGGGCCACAGAAGCCTGTATGCGTCAATTATCCGCGCATTTCGAGGAATTCGTCGTAGGTCGTTACGCGGTCGAACGTGCCGCCCTCGGGCAGGATCTCGATGATGCGGTTAGCGACCGTCTGCGTGAACTCGTGGTCGTGCGACGCAAAGAGAACGACGCCTCTGAAGTCGATCAGACCGTTATTGACCGCCGTGATGGACTCGAGGTCGAGGTGGTTCGTCGGCTGGTCGAGAAGCAGAACGTTGCTGCCGAACATCATCATGCGGGACAGCATGCAGCGCACCTTCTCACCACCGGAAAGCACCTTTACGGGCTTATAGACATCCTCGCCGGAAAAGAGCATTTTGCCGAGGAAGCCGCGCAGATACGTCTCCGTCGTGTCCTTTGAATACTGCTCGAGCCACTTCAGAATGGAGTCATCCGTGTCGTTGAAGTACGCGGAGTTGTCCTGCGGGAAATAAGACCGGCTCGTGGAAACGCCCCACTTGAACGTGCCGGCGTCGGGCTCCATTTCCTCCATGAGGATCTTAAAGAGCGTCGGAACGGAGAATTCGTTGTCGGAGACGAATGCGATCTTATCCTCGCGGCCGACGATGAAGGAAACATTGTCGAGCACCTTTACGCCGTCGATCGTCTTCGTGAGACCGGAAACCGTCAGAACATCCTTGCCGAGGTCGCGGTCCATCTGAAATCCGACAAACGGATAGCGGCGGGAGGACGCGGGCATGTCCTCGACGCTGATCTTCTCCAGCAGCTTCTTTCGGGAGGTCGCCTGACGGGACTTCGACTTGTTTGCGGAGAAGCGCTGAATAAAGCTCTGCAGCTCGCGGATCTTCTCCTCCGCCTTGCGGTTCTGGTCGCGGATCATACGCTGAATGAGCTGGCTCGATTCATACCAGAAATCGTAGTTGCCGACGTACATCTTGATCTTGCCGTAGTCGACGTCGACGATGTGCGTACAGACATTGTTGAGGAAGTGACGGTCATGGGAAACAACGATGACCGTACCCTCGTATTCGATGAGGAAATCCTCCAGCCAGGTGATCGCCTTGGCGTCGAGACCGTTCGTCGGCTCGTCGAGGAGGATCATGTCCGGCTGGCCGAACAGTGCACGGGCAAGCAGCACCTTGACCTTTTCGGTCTGGTTGTAGCTGCTCATGAGATTATACATATCATTGCTGTCGAGTCCGAGACCCTGCATGAGCTTTGCGGCTTCGGTCTCCGCGTCCCAGCCGTTCAGCTCGGAGAACTCCGCTTCGAGCTCTGCGGCGAGATTGCCGTCCTCTTCGCTGAAATCGGGCTTCATGTAGAGCGCGTCCTTCTGCTGCGCGATCTCCCACAGACGCGCATTGCCCTGCATGATCGTGTCAAAAATCGTCTGGTCTTCGTACTCGAAGTGATCCTGCTTTAAGACCGACATGCGGTACTTCGGGTCAAAGCTCACCTCGCCCTTCGACGGCTCGAGCGTGCCCGAAAGAATGCGCAGGAAGGTGGATTTTCCGGCGCCGTTTGCACCGATGATACCGTAGCAGTTTCCGGGCAGGAACTGCAGGTTTACGTTTGAAAAGAGGTTCTGGCCGTCAAAATTGATGGCTACCCCGTTGACATTCAGCATTTCTTTATCCCTTTCTTGGTTTACATAATATTCGGACCCGTAAAATACGGTTATAAGGCAAATTTCTCCACGGCTTCGGCAAATCCGTCCGCGCGGTAATCCGCAACGACAACATCGCACATCGCTTTGACTTCGTCGATGGCATTTTCGACCGCGACGGAAAAACCTGCCGCACGCAGCATGCCGAAATCGTTGCCGTTGTCGCCGACGGCGAGCGACGCCGCGACATCCACGGAAAGTGCATCGCAGAGCGCACGAAGTCCCCAGCCCTTGTCACAGCCAAGGGTGTTCAGCTCGAAATTGTCGACGTTCGAGTACGTGATCTCGAGTCCGCCGATCGAAAGCAGCTCCGCGTAAAAGTCGTCGCGCACCTCGTCCGGAACGTACATGAAGTTGATCTTCTCTATATGCACCCGATCCTTCACGACATAGTCATAGAGGCTGTCCTTAAAACGGTATTCCTTTTTCGTAAAAAACAGCTTCTCGGGCGGGAAACGGAAATAGCTCTCCGCCTTTTCCGGATTACCGCGCTCCGTGACGGGCTGCCCGTCGATGTAAAACTCCATGTACACACGGAATTTTTCCGCCGCGCGCACGACCTTTGCGGCCGTTTCCGGGCAAATGAGGTTCGATGCAATGCACCGCTTCCCGCGCATATCCCAAACCGCGGCGCCGTTCGAGGTGATCGCATATCGGATGCAGGAAAGCTCCTTCAGGCACGGCGGCAGAAAGCTGACATTTCTGCCCGTACAGGGCACAACAAAAATGCCGGCAGCCGCTGCTTTTTCCATGGCCTGCCGGTTGCGCTCGGACAGCATGTTGCCGTGCTGCAGCGTCGTCCCGTCCAAATCGAAGGCGATCAGGCGGATCTTCTCTTTCGGATTCATGGGATCGGCTCCTTTCCGTAAAACACGTACGGTATCAGTTTAGCGGAAATCCGGACGGAAAGCAAGCCGAATTCCGAACTTCGGCATATGCAATATAATCTTGCGGAACATGGGCGAAAATGATATACTTTTTATATCGAAACGGTATGGAGGAAGTACTATGTCTGAAAAGTCTAATCTCGAACGAACCAATATCCGTCTCAAAGCGCGTGAGCTCGACCGCGACACCGCGCTGAAGATCGTGGACAAGAGCATTTGGGGCGCGGTCTCCATGTGTTCCCCGGACGGCATCCCGTACAATGTCGCGCTGAACCTCGTCCGTGACGGCGAAAAGCTGTATTTCCATGCGGCGGGTGCAGGACTTAAGGTCGAATTTCTGCGGCTGAACCCGAAGGTCTGCGTGCTGTTCGTGCCGAAGGCTGTGCTTGCACCCGAACAGTATACCACGCTTTTTGCCTCCGCCGTCGTACGTGGCACTGCGCATGAGGTGGAGGATCTCGCCGAAAAGGAGCATGCACTGCGTTTGATCTGCGGTGCATACGCGCCCGAATTCCCGGAAGAGCTTGAGCGCCGCATTGCCGCAGGCTCCGCCCGAACAACGGGCATCTGGCGCATCGACATCGACTCCGTCTCCGGCAAATCCAGCCCGCCGGGCGTCATTGACTGAGCTTAATACAAAAACGGACCTCGCATTATGTTCCGATGGACACAATGCCGCAGGTCCGTTTTTTTACTCTGATTTATCCGACTTTTTCGTGCAGGCTGAAATCACCGGAGGTCGTGTCGACCGTCAGCACATTCTTTCCCGCACCGCGCAGATATCGGTCTCCGCTTTTCTGTGCCTCAAAGCCGCAGTTAAAATCGCCGGAAACCGAGGAGAAGCTGCAAAGGAAGCCATCCTCCGCGTCCGGTGCAAAGATCTCGACGCCGCCGCTCACGCTTGCGATCTCGGTCTCAACGGGCCACGCATGCAGATCCAGCTTCACATCGCCCGAAACCGACGTGCACGAGAGCTGTGCTGCCGTGCCGTCAAGCACGGTCTCACCGGAGGTCGTATCCAGCTCCACCTCCCCGCCGGAAACGGCTGAAAGCTCCATATCGCCGGATGTACTCGAAGCGGAGAAGTGTTCCGAACCGGTGACGTTCCGGCAGAAAATACCGCCCGACACGGTTTCCGTTTCAAAGCGCTCCGCGGTGATGTTGCTCAGATGCATTTCGCCGGAGGTCGAACCGAAGGACGCTTCTTCAGCCATAAGGCCGTCTATTCCGATATCGCCCGATACGGTCGTGATCGAGACGGCTTCCAGCGTTTCGGAGAACCTTTCGGGGATCAGCAGCTCGAGCTGCTTCGCCTCCTCCCTGGACACGCCAAGCTGCAGAAGCTTGCTGTTCCACCGCACCGAGACCGTTCCGCCGGACACCTCAAGGTACAGCTTTTCGTCCTCGCTGATCTCCTTTTTGGCGGTCTCCGTAATACGGATCAGCTCGCCGTCGTAGTATTTCAGTGTGACGGGCCCGCTGACCCAATCCACCTCGATCTCGCGGAGCGTCTTGACCTCTTCCTCATAAACGTAAGGCGTTTCGCGTGCTGAATCCGCAGGCTTCTTAAAAAGATCCGGGATACCGAACTTTGTGGAAAAGCCGTAAGACAGCACGGCGACCGCAAAAATCAGTACACAGACGACCGAAACAATGCGTAAAATCGTACCGGCATTGATCTTTTTCATATCTGTACCTCCGTTAACGCTTATTCTTGGCCATTGCGTGTACGACAGCGGAAACCGCCGGACCCGCGATGAACATGATCCATGTGATGTCCCAGCGTCCGGTCAGAAAGCTCAGCAGAAAATAAGCCGCCAGCAAAAGAGACCAGTAGGAGGCGTCAAAGATCCGGATGAACGAGACCGCCTTATTCCTGCGGCGCTCGTACAGATCGACGATCATTTCCGGCGGATCCGTCGGCTTCGGCTTCGTGATGCCGTTCCAGACGAACAGACCGACGGCAAAGCCGATAAACAGGAACATGACCGCCGCACCGATCCCGCCGAGACCGCGAATCTTAAGCATATTGGCCAATACCGGAAGTGCGATGACCGGCACAAGGCTGAATACACAGAACATCACGCCGACGGCAACGAGGGTCGCACTGCGGCGCTTGAAATATGCCAGCGCTTCATAATAGTTCGTTTCGACCCTGCCGATATTCGCGCGTACTTCTTCTCTTTTGAGCTCATTCAAAAGCTCCGAAATATCGCCGATGCCGTAAACGGTTATGTTGTATGCATCCTCTTCGCTCTTGCCGGATGCCACGAGATCGTTGTATTTGTCGAGCAGATTCTGCGTCAGCTCGACCTTCATTTCATAAGCACGCTGCGAATCGGGCACATCCGCAAAAAGCTCATCCACATACGCCCGGATACTGTATTCCATAATTTCCCCCTTATCCTCCTTAACGGATCAACTGCTCGATGATCGAGAGCGAGTACTCCCAATCGCTGAGTAAATTTTCGTAATAAGCCCGTCCCGCCGACGTAATATGATAGTAACGCCGACGCGCACCGGTGTTTTCGTCTCCCCAGTACGATACGATGAACCCGTTCTGCTCCAGCCTTCGAAAAGCCGTGTACAGTGTGGCCTCCTTCAGCTCGTATTCGCCCTGCGTGATCTGCTGGATCACGCGGTTGATGCTGTAGCCGTAGCTGTCCCCGTTCATAAGCTGACGCAGTATGATCGTATCCGTATGCCCGCGGAGAAGGTCTGCCGTAATTGCCATTTGCACCTCCGCAGCTTCCGTCTCGGGACGGAAAGCCTTTTCAGATCAACATACTTCTGCTTTTCAGTTATATAATAACACGTATATACCTCACCTGTCAAGGTATTATTTGTGGCAAATAAATATACCTTTGTGCCCGCAAACCGCATTTTCAGCTTAATTTACATTGAAAATCGCGCAAAAATATGATATACTTCTGCATATACACATGAAAAATGGAGATTTATGCCAAAAAAGGAGCTGTTACTATGCTGTGTCTGCCTTTGGTTTTTTTATGTAATGTTTTTCTTTTTGCAACGATCCTGAACAGCCGCTTCCGCGTGATCACCACCGGGATCGTCTCCGCAGCTGCTTTCGTTCTGTCTTTGATCCTGAATGCGATCCTGTCTCCCGCATTCAGCACGGCGCACGGTGCTGCCGGCAACATGATCAATGTATTTCTCCTCCTCATTGCATCCGTCTTTCTGTTCACCAACAATCTTGCACACAAGCTCTTTGTGGCGATTCTGCTTTGCTGCAATTACGCTTTTCTGACACCGGTGACGGAGCAGCTTTTGGGCGCTCTTTCTTTCGGAAACAGCGGCTTCGGCGCGGTGCTGACCGCTTCCGTCGTCTACCTGTTCTGCTCGTTCCTCACGATGATCACCTTCGTCCGTCCGTTCCAGTATTTTGCAAACCGCGGACTCTCGACGCTTTCCGTCGGGCTGTGCCTTTTGCAGGTCGTCTGCTGGCTGACGGCAAACGGCACCGTAACGGGGCTTTTGGGTGTTGAGACATTTGCACCCCGGTTTTTCCTCACCGTTCTGCTCTACGTGATCATCGCCTTCTCCGTTCGCGCCGCATACAATGCCGCGAAATTCAAGGAATACGAATCCCGTGCGGATTTCCGTGAGGCGCTGCTGCATGCCGAGGCGGATTATTTCAACGCCATGGTCGGCAATGTCACAAACGCAAAGACCGCACGCGATCACCACAGCTTTGTGATCAGCGAGATCGCAGATTATGCCAAGCAGGGCAACTGCGAGGGCGTTCTGAACACGATCGCCGACGAAACACTGCTGCGTGACCCGCTGCTTGAATTCTACAGCGAAAACCCGTACATCAATGCCGTTGTCGCCGGACGGGCCGCATGGGCACACCACTGCGGTGTCCGCCTTGAGAGCAACGTCGAGCTCGGCGCCACGCATTTGAAAACGATTGAATTCTGTGTAATTTTGAACGATGTTCTTTCCCATGCTATTGAAAAGGCGGAGCAGTCCCATGCCGAAGACAAGCGTGTCCGCATGACCGTACTGCCCGTGGAAGACCGCATCACCTTCGAAGCGGTGTACTCCGCACCGGTCGCCGTCAAGCGCCGCGTGCCGCTGACCGCAGGCTCCGTGAGCTCGGTCATCAAATCTCTTCTCGAACCCAAGCAGAACAACACACCGAAGCTCGAAGCCGTCCGCGGCATCATCGAACGCTCGAGCGGCACGATGAGTCTGTCCTACGCCGGCGGTTCCGAGATCCTCAGAATCGTGATCAACAACTAAATTCGCTCCCGGCGAAATCTAAAGTTGAAAGGAATATAATTTATAATGAACAAAAAAGAAGTACTTTTCAGAGAGGCTGCGGCGGCATATCCGTTCGGCGGCAAAATTGCAGAGATCGCGCCCTACGGCGGCGGTCACATCAATGACACCTTCCTTGTCACCTGCACGGACGGCGAGGAATATGTTCTGCAGCACATCAACAGCTATGTCTTCAAGCACCCGGACGAGATCATGGAAAACATCATGGGCGTAACAAAGTTCATTGCCGAGAAGCTCACGGCAGAGGGCAGGGACGCGACCCGCGGCACACTGACGATCTGCGAAACAACGGACGGCAAGGACTTCTACGTCGATTCCGACGGTGAATTCTGGCGCGTAGCACTGAATATCCTGAATACGACTGCTTTCGACTATGCGGAGTCCGCCGAGATGTTCAAGACCTCCGGCGCGGCTTTCGGTGAATTCCAGAGCATGCTTGCAGACTATCCCGCAGACACCCTGCATGAGACGATCCCGCATTTCCACGATACACCCGACCGTTTCCGTCAGCTCGAGGACGCGATCCGCGACAACAAGTCCGGCCGTCTTGAAAATGTTGCGGCGGAGATCGAGTTCGCAAGGGCTCGCCGCGCGGACTGCGCGATCCTGATGGATCTTCTGAACGAGGGCAAGCTGCCCTTAAAGGTCACACACAACGACACCAAGATGAGCAATGTACTCATTGATAACGAAACAGGCGACGCCGTATGCGTCATCGACCTCGACACCGTCATGCCGGGTCTCACCGCATTCGATTACGGCGATTCCATCCGCGCCGGTGCAACCACCGCAGCGGAGGACGAGGTTGACCTTTCCAAGGTCCATTTCGACCTTGACCTCTACAAGGCTTATACCGAGGGCTTCCTCGGCGCCGCAGGCAAGGCACTCACCGAGACGGAGATCCGTACGCTCCCGGTCGGCGCAAAGCTGATGACACTTGAAGTCGGCATGCGTTTCCTCGCCGATTACCTCAACGGTGACGTATACTTCAAGACAAAGTACCCGCAGCATAACCTCGACCGCGCCCGCAACCAGTTCCACCTCGTTAAGGAAATGGAAGAAAAGTGGGATGACATGATGGCCGTTGTTGAAGCGTACCTGTAATAAGGGAGCTTACGGATGAAAAGAGAAAGCTTTCAATCCCGATTAGGATTCATCCTCGTCAGCGCCGGGTGTGCGATCGGCATCGGCAACGTCTGGCGTTTCCCCTATGTCGCCGGTGAAAACGGCGGCGGTCTGTTCGTTCTTCTGTATCTTCTGTTTCTCGCCGTTCTCGGCGTTCCGACACTTACCATGGAGCTCGCCGTCGGCCGCGCCTCGGGAAAAAGTGCACTGCACGGCTTTAAGGCCCTCGAGAAGCCCGGTCACAAATGGCATCTGCACGGCTGGGCCTGCATGCTCGGCAACTATGTGCTGATGATGTTCTACACCACGGTCTGCGGCTGGATGATGAGCTATTTTGCAAAGTTCCTCACCGGCAGCTTCACGCCCGGTATGGACACAGCCACGGTCACACAGGTATTCACGGACCTGAAAGCCGATCCGATCGAAATGACCGTTTGGATGGCTGTCACGGTCATTCTCGGCTTTATCGTTTGCAGCTTCGGTCTGCAGAACGGCTTGGAGCGCATTTCGAAATACATGATGTCCGCACTGCTCGTGCTCATCGTGATCCTCGCCGTCAACAGCATCCTGCTGCCGAACGGCGGAGAAGGACTTAAGTTCTACCTGCTGCCCGACTTTAAGCGTGCCGCAGACGTCGGCTTCCGCAATGTTCTGACCGCCGCGATGAATCAGGCGTTCTTCACACTGAGCCTCGGCATCGGTTCCATGCAGATCTTCGGCAGCTACATGAAAAAGGACAACACGCTGACCGGTGAAGCCGTTCGCATCTGTGTTTTAGATACCTTTGTCGCACTCATGTCCGGTCTGATCATTTTCCCGGCATGCTCCGCTTTCGGCGTAGCTACAAACTCCGGCCCGTCTCTGATCTTCGAGACCCTGCCGAACGTATTCGTCAATATGACCGGCGGCCGTATCTGGGGCGCACTGTTCTTCCTGTTCATGACCTTCGCGAGCTTCACGACGGTCATCGCCGTGTTCGAAAATTTGCTCTCGAGCTGCATCGATAATTTCGGCTGGAGCCGCAAAAAGGCTTCCGTGATCAACTGCATTTTCATGCTGATTGCAAGCATGCCGTGCATCCTCGGTCTGAATGTTCTGAAGCATGTGCAGATCGCAGGCCGGAACTTCATGGATATGGAGGACTTTCTCGTCAGCAACATTCTGCTTCCGGTCGGCTGTCTCATCTTCCTTTTGTTCTGCGTAACAAGATGGGGCTGGGGCTTCGACAAATACCTTGAAGAGACCAACACCGGCAACGGCATGAAAATGCCCCGCTGGCTGAAACCCGTATTCCAATTTGTTCTCCCCGTGCTGATCATTCTTGTTCTGCTCCAAGGTCTTATCCCCGCATAAAAAAGCGTGTGCTGTATGTAACAACTTACAGCACACGCTTTTTTATGCGGTTTTCTCGGTGTAATACCGTGCCTGAGCGTTCCACAGTTCGTGGTACTTGCCGTTCTTCTCTTCATATATTATTAGATACATCTGCCAAGTTATACTCCCAAAGACCAAGCATCCCATTAACAAATACAGGTTCCACGGTTTCTACATTTTCAAGTTTGAAACCATATCCATTCCAGCCCACATTCTCTGTTGTACCTGAATAAACCAAAAAGTTTTTCTCGCGAAGTTCGCCTTTCATATTTTCAGTAACCGGAACACAATCCGTTAATTCAGCCTTGGCAATGATACAGCCGGTAGGATAATCTAATCTAAAGCATTCAAACTTCTTCATTGCTACTTTATCGATACTTTTCCCGGCATGGATCAAAATTTCCCCACGGTAGTTGGTTTTCCATGTGCGGAACTCATATTCTTTCAATCCTGCCGCTATCAGAGAAGCAAATGGCTGCTTGATTGTAATCACTTTCCTCATTATATCATCTTCCTATGTTTTTTAGTGATTAAAATAATCTGTTAATTCAGCAATCAGAATCTCTTTGGGAATTACCTTTTCATCCTCTTGATGGCTGATTACAAAATATTGTGTGTTGATGTCCCTCAGTGATTCAATCATTTTCAGTGCTTTTTCCTTATCAAAAGGTAGTCGGGTAAAATACAAGTCAGCTATCAACGTATATTCATTGTCTACATTGATAATTAAACTACCCTCAGTATGCGGCGAAATACAATGCATCACTTCTATCTTAACTCCATCGTTGATTATGATTTTATCATCAACAATAACACCCGCTCCAATGGTTTCAAATGTTTTCTTTCCTACATATAAATTTCTGTAACCGACACTTGCTATATTACCGGTATGATCCTTGTGATGGTGAGAAAGAATGACAACCTTTTCCTTACATATTTGATTAACAAGCTGTAAGGATCGTTCATTATTTCCAACATCATAAATGTAACAGTATTTATTGCCCTCGATGCAATATACATCTGCGGACAGTGGATCATTTGTTGCTGGCAGATATTTTATTCTTTTACCAATCGTATTCATATTGTCACCTAAAAACTGAACCTCTTTAGTCTTCGAATTACATTCCTTGATAATTATATCACTCTCTATACAAAATGCAATCAGTTACTCTTTACTGCAAAAACGTCGATCCGACTCCCGGATCGACGTCCTGTTTTAGAGTTCCATCACTCAAAAATCTTTCACTTATGATCTGAGAAGGCGATCTCATCCCGGATAGCTTTATGTATTGATAACAATGTCGGTATCAAACCATAGATTCACTAAGCAGGCTTTCCATTCTTTGCTCGAGGGTTTTATCGATTTTGAACAGGCGCACATAGTCCGTGAATGCTTTGTTCAGCTCTTCCGGCGTCTTCTGATATACGCACATCATGGCTTCTGCCATGTTCTGCTGCTTGTACATCTCCATATAACAGTCTATGCCGTAGGTGGAGATCAGCCAATCCGTGAAGGCACCCACGATGGGATATGTTATCGAACAATCATGCTCGAAGAAGAATTCTCGTTTCAGCATTTTGTCCACAGGAACATACCGCCCGGTTTTTATGTAATACCCCGTCCAATCCAGATTTTGGATGCCCCACCATTTGCGGTCAAAGTACATGGCAAGACCCTCGCGGATCGCAGGACTTTCCGGCCGATTCACAAGGTAACTGATGATATGCGCATCCTCATGAAAACCGATGCACTGCACCTGCTCATTGTAAACCGCGTAGATCTTATCCGGCGGCGCCGCAAAACCGTTGCAGGGATCGTCGTCACCGTAGATATGACCGACCTCCTCCGGCGAATCGCACAGGAAGTACTCGATCTTAAAATCCGGTGTCACATGCAGCACACTGCAGATATAACGGAAACAGCTCTCCTGATATGATGCGATCTCCGTTATGTCGCACTCGGCTTTTGTGCCGGTACCATAGTTGAAAATATAATGCTCACTTTCATATCGCTTCATAAATATCCTCCGCTATAAATCGATCCAAATACCCTCGTCTCTGATTATCGCATTGGGAAGATTTCGGTAGAACCGCTGTGCGTCTTCATTGGACGCAATAAGGGCGATCAGCGTATCGACCCCCTGTGCCTTCAGTTCTTTTCGTAAGGTCTGCATCAGCGCCTGCGCAACGCCCTTATGACGATAACTCTTGATAACGCAGATCCAATCCAAATAAGCTTTGGTGGAGCCGTCAAAGTGGCTACATATCTTGGTGGAATCAATTCTGCCCACCACCTCGTCATCCATATAGGCGAGTAAAGACAGGGAATTTGTAAAGGCAGGATCCTCAAAGCTCTTTGTCACATCGGCAATATACTTCTCGTCAATCTCCCAGCCCCAGAAGTTTTCTTCAATGCGCAAATCTCGCTCAAACTGCAAAACATCGGGGATGCGCTCTTTTGTGTATTGTTTGATTTTCATTGTGACCTCTCAATCATACGATCATGCTGCCTAAATATTCGCGCAGCCTTTCCTGAAATCCCAAACTAAGATATAGATTCAAAGCAGGCGTATTGTCAGCATCGACTTCCAAAACCATTTTCTTAGGAAAGTTGTTCTCGATAGCGGTCTGCAGCAGAGCGCGGCCATAGCCCTTGCCCCGACATTCCGGTTTCACAAGAATCTGTATCGGCTCGTTTTCATCGGCAAGGGTGGTCATTTCGATATAGCCTACTGCTTCCCCGCCTTCTTCTGCGATATATACGTCGTACTGATCCAAAGCCTTGAGCATTCTCTCCACTGTCCAGTACAAACCCTCATCCACGTGGATCGCCCGGTAAGATGCTTCATATTCCGGGCTGTAACGAATAATATTAGCATGAACCGTCTTTGGTGTATATTCTTTCAGATCCATCAAAATCTGCTCTTTCTGATATACTATACCATTTTTCCGGTAAGCTTCATACATTATTTGATTGGATTTTGTGACCACCGCATCCAAATGGTAGCCGGGATATGTGTTATGAAGATGAGAGATCAACTCATCATAGGCAGAAGGGATCGTTACAAATCCCCAATCTGTTTCTATGTATCGATCTTCCGGAATAATGAACAGATTAAATACTCCCTTGAGTCCGCCCGATTCATCTCTGATCACCAGTACCCTTGGATCAGGCTTTGAGAAAAGTCGATCCAACTCTTTGATAATACCATCTTTATCTTTTGGACATAGGTGGCAGAAGCTGCCCTTTTCGTTTTGATGTTTATAAATATAGTCAGCGATTTCGGAATTTGCATCGCCGATTTCAAATTGTATATGCATTTTTACTCTCTTTTCTCGGTATTATATATTTTTCTTCATGAGCACAACAGTCAATTCGCCATTGTTGTTTGCGATCTCCGGCACAACATCGATTGGAACAATTACGTGAACCTCTTCTTCGCTGTATGGATGAAATACCATCCCTTCCCATTTTCCGTCCGTGAACACATAATCGCCGTCTGCGTTTATAATGTGCGTTTCCGTTTCGTACTCATCATCCAACGCGTCCAAAGTAAACCAAACGATTCCACCGGGCTTTGTAATGCGGCAAAGCTCCTTAACTGCTATAACCGCATCTGCCTTACTGATGTGATCCAGAACATCCCGGGAGATCACGCAGTCAAACCGGTTTTCAGCATATCCGGTATCAAGGATACTGGCAGACTTGAGTTCAGCAGAATATCCCGCTTTCTGAATTAAGCTCTGTGCGATTTCCACGGCGCGACCGGACACATCAAAGCCGCTCACCGAAAATCCGTTTGCTGCAAGCTTTAACGCATAGATTCCACATCCGCAGCCCGCATCGCAAACGCTTTGCACGCCGTATCGATGTAATGCAGCGATGGTTTCGTCCTCGCCCATATCGAAGGTGCCTATGTACTCTGCTATCCGTTTAGGATCAACCGTATTCCATGAACTGTCCCAAAAGCTCATAATTGTTACCTCAAAAATATCACGCAGGCAAAGAAAAATATTATCGGAATATTTTACAGCCCCAATTTTTTTACCCAGCTCTTATACTTTTCGAGTGAGAAGGCGGGATAACCGCAGAGATAGTGGTTGAAGCCCTTTTCGCCGTTTACTTCCCATTCGATGAGCAGCATTTTCTGCTCGGAATAGAAGACCGGGAACTCGTCAAGCTTAAATGTGCCGTTCACACCGGCTGTAAATACTCCGGACGAAAGCACCTCGCCGTTGTCTGCGTCGGTGACGCGGTATGTGCCGGACTTTTCCTTTAAGGTGTCGTTGCAGGCGTAAAGGCGCAAATTCCAGTGGCTGATCTCATCCGCCGTCAGCACAAACGGCGCCTGCGCACGCTTAATGTAGTTATACGCGAGCTTCTTCGTAAAATAGTAATCGACTACGGCATCTGACATCTGCGGCCAGCCATCCAAAAGGTTCCACCAGATCACGCCGCTTTTCTGCGGTCGGCCGAGGCGGATACGCTCGATGAAATATTTCTTAGCCTCTGCCTGCGAGACCTGCGACGCAAAAATATAGTCCTCCGGGTCCGTCGGTACTTCGCCGAAGAGCTGGCGCACCTGCTTTTCCATAAGCATGACGCGGCTGTCGTTCCCGAACTGATCGCTCGAGTGCAGGATCCACTCGCTGTTATTATGATACGGCCACACCTTGTCGGGTGTAATGAACTTTTTGATCGATTCCAGGGACGGACAGCCGTGATATCCGGTCTCGCTGACGAAATGCGCCTTCGAATGCTTATAGTAATCGCTCTTGTAATAATCACGCGGGCCCCAAAGATGCGTTTCCGAACGGTCCTGCCCCTGCATACGCAGCAGCTCATCCGTAATGAACGGGGAGCTTGCCATGTACGGACGGCCGATATCGTTTCGGCGCACCGCATCCGGCAGCACCTCACGGGTCAGCTTATTCTGCGAGGGTCTTGCGCCCATGCCGAACAGCATTTCGTCGCATTCATTGTCACCACCCCAAAGGATGACGGACGGGTGATGACGCAGCGTACGCACGACGGACTCCGCCTCTATGTACAGCTTTTTACAGAACTCCTCATTCTGCGGATAATGCCCGCATGCCATGGAGAAATCCTGCCAGATCATAATGCCGTTTTCGTCGCAGAAATCATAAAATTCGCGGTCCTCGTAAACGTTTCCGCCCCAGCAGCGCAGAATATTGCAGCCGATATCCTTCACAAGGGCAAGCGCTTCAGGGTAGCGCTCACGGTCACGGCAATGGAACGCATCGAGCGGCACCCAGTTCGAGCCCTTGCAGAGGATCTCGACGCCGTTAATGAGAAAACGGAAGCGCCCGTTCACGCCGTCGGTCATGTCCGTACGGTCAAGCTCGACCGTGCGGATACCGAAATGCGTGTTTGCTTCATGGATCAGCTCGCCTGCGCGGTAAAGACGCACCGTCAGGCTGTACAGATTCGCTTCTCCGTAGCCGTACGGCCACCAGAGCTTCGGATTTTCAATGCTGAGTTCGAGCTTTCCGGTCTTATGCGGCATTTTGCGGCGCACATGGAATGTGCTGTCTCCGCAGCCGCCTTCGACTTCGATCTCCATATCATGAAAAGCCGACCAATCACTTTCTGCCTCATAGCAAAGCGTATACTGCCCTTTTCGGCTGCAATCGACGAAGATCTGGCTGAGGCGCACGCTGTCGCGGAGCTCCAGCTGCACGTCACGCCACAGACCGGCGGTTACGGCGCGCGGCATGATATCCCAGCCGTAGCTGTGCGGTGCGCGACGCACAGCCTGCTCCGTCGCGTCCCCGCGCCAGTTGAGGTCGATCTGTGCAAGATCATAACCCGTTTCATGCGCGCGGATGACCGCGGACGTAATATGTACGGTCAGTTCATTCTCCCCGTCGCGGAGCAGATGACCGACTTCAAATTCAAACGGAATGAGCATATTGTCGCTCTCACCGAGCTTCTCCCCGTTCAGAAAATACTCCGCAAGGCAATCCACACCGCGGAAAACGAGAAATACATGCTCACGCTCCTCGGGCGCCGTAAAGGTATGGGAATACCACCATTCCCAATCCTCATATTTTTCGGCCTCAAGAATATTTTCGCCCATGAAAAGATCCTTCGGCAGGATGCCTTCACGCGAGAGGTCAAGCTGTACGCAGCCCGGAACTTCGGCAGAAAGCATGATCTTATCCACATCCTGCTCCTGCGGCTTACCGGAAAGCTGCCAGATCCCGTTCAGAGAAATCGTTTTCACAGATCATTCCTCCCCATAAAGTGTTTCTTCCACCTGTGCACAGATCGCATGATATACCGGCAGGTGATATTCCTGCACGCGGTATGTTTCCGTCTCCGGAACACAGATCGAAACGTCGCAGATCGATTTCAGCGCGCCGCCGGACGCACCGGTCAGTGCAACCGTGCAAATACCGAGCGACTTTGCCGCTTTTGCCGCCTGCACGACGTTTTTGGAGTTGCCGGATGTGGAAATGCAGAACAGCACATCCTCTTTTCTGCCAAGTGTCAGCACGAGTTGTGCGTAGACGAGCGCGGGGTCGACATCGTTGCAAAATGCAGAACCGACGCCGACGAGAGACGGCAGCGGAACCGCCGAAATGCCCTGCTGCAGCTTTATAGCATCCTCTTCTCCCATCTGTACAGACAGCGCGTTCAGCAGTTCGCCCGTCGGGGTACGCTTCAAAAGGAAGCCTTTTAGGAGCTCGCCCGCGATGTGCTCCGCGTCCGCCGCACTGCCGCCGT
>JAGAOD010000107.1 GCA_017623855.1 Clostridia bacterium | reverse complement strand
TACATTAGAAATGGATGCTGAGTGCTGAGCTTCCGCTCTCTTCTTCCCGATGGGGCGGCAGTCAGCGATATTCGCCTTACGGCGAGCGATATTGTGCTTCGCACAGCGATATTCGCTTCGCGAGCGATATTCGGCTTCGCCGAGCTTTAAGAGCGAATATCATATCGCTGAAACCGTAGGTTTCAATATCGCTATTACCGTAAGGTAATAATATCGCTCCGACGTCAGTCGGAATATCGTTATACAGCTTGAGGTGAACGTAATGTCTGAAGGTGTTTTACGAGTTCGGGCAAAATCTTTTGCAAAGGATATCGTTTTTCTTTGTCGAGATTTGAAACAGCAGAGAATAGAAACGGTTTTGATCAATCAAATTCTCCGCTGTGGTACTTCGATCGGTGCGAATATTCATGAAGCGAAATATGCGCAAGGGGAAAAGGACTTCATTTCTAAATTTGAAATAGCGCTGAAAGAATGTTATGAAACCGAGTACTGGCTCGAATTGCTCTTTGAAACAGAGTGTATATCAAAAGATGTTTATGACCATTTTCAAAATGAGTGCGGTGCGATCCGTCGGCTATTGATCGCATCGATAACAACAGTAAAATCTAAGTAAAGGGGTTTCTTATGAAAAAAGTTCTTTTGCTCGGCGATTCGATTCGTATGGGGTATGATGATTATGTGAAGGAGCTGCTCGATGGCAAGTGCGAGGTGTATTACGACGCGGAGGATAACGGTCGTTTTGCCGCGTACACGCTTTGGCAGATGAACCAGATGTTCAGAAAATACGGGCCGTTCGACGTGGTTCACTGGAACAACGGCTACTGGGACATGAACGTCGAAGCGCCGATGCAGACCGCGCTGTACCCCGTCGAGGAATACAGCTATCTGCTCCGCCGCATCGCGCGGGAGATCCGCCAAAACGGCGCGAAGGTCATTTTCGCGCTGACCACCCCGATCGCAGAGACCGGCACCGCCGCCGACAACACCGGCACGGGCGCCGACAGCATCAGCTATAACGACGCGTGGGTCAGGGCGTACAACGAAGCGGCGATGAAGGTCATGCAGGAGGAGAACGTCCCCGTGAACGACCTTTATACGCTCATGAAGCAGGACGAAAACTGCTACAAATGCGAGGATAAGCTCCATCTCACCGAGGAGGGCTATCGCCTCTGTGCAAAGCAGGCCGCGGAGATGATCCTCACGGTGCTCGAAACGGAATAACGGACAAGAAACAAGAAAAGCTCCCCGGCGGGGAGCTTTTCTGCTGTACGCACACGATACAATGTGCTTCCACTTCCCAAAAATGAAAAAATGTTGATTTTGGGAAGTGAATGTGGCATAATATGAACGGAGGGGATTTTATGAAATTGATTGAGCGCAGTTCATATTTGAATAAGATGATCAATGTGATCGGTACACCGGATATTAAGGTGCTGACGGGTGTAAGACGTTCGGGTAAATCCAAGCTGCTGGAAGCTTTTAAAAGCTATGTGCAAAACAATATCCCGCATGCAAATATTATTCATATCAATTTTAATCTTTCAAAATTTGATGCACTCAAGGAGTATAAGACTCTGAATGCTTATATTGAAGACGCTTATGTTGACGGAACGAATAACTTCATCTTAATCGATGAAATACAGATGTGCCACAATTTTGAACTGTGCATAAACAATCTTCATGCAACCGAAATGTACGACATTTATATCACCGGCTCCAATGCGTTTTTGCTCAGTTCGGATTTAGCAACGCTGTTTACAGGCAGAACCTTTGAAATTAAGGTGTATCCGTTTTCTTTTGCGGAGTATGTTCAATATTTTGAGTTAACTGACCGATACGCGGCCTTTGATAGATATATGCTTGAGGGCGGTATGTCCGGTTCGTATCTGTACAGAGAACCGGAGGATAGATTTGATTATATAGAAAACGTATTTGATACTCTGATTTTACGGGATATAAGACAGAAGTATAAAATAAAGAACCCGGCGTTGATGGATCGAATTGCACAGTTTCTGATGGACAATGTATCCAACCTCACCTCGGCAAGAAGCATAACGGATACACTCACTCTGAATAAAGATAAGATCAATCATAAAACTGTTGGCAATTATCTCGCTTATCTTTGCAATGCATTTGCCTTCTACAAGTTTCGTAGATATGATATTAAAGGCAAAAAGTATCTGACAACGAATGATAAGTACTATTTAAGTGACCATACTTTTCGTTATGCGAAACTTGGTACTAAAAATATGGACAGCGGCAGAGTGATAGAAAATATTGTAGCAATGGAGTTGTTGAGACGAGGCTATGAAGTTTATGTCGGCGTCCTATATAAAAAGGAAATTGATTTTGTAGCCTTGAAAAGAAGTGAGAAAATATATATCCAAGTATCGGATAATATTGCTTTGCCGGAAACCTTTAGAAGAGAAGTTGATCCTTTACTGAAAATTAATGATGCTTACCCCAACATGGTTATAGCACGAACCAGAAACCTTGAGTATCAGTATGAAGGTGTTAGAATCGTGGATGTGGCGGATTGGCTGCTGAATAAATGATAACTTCCCAAAAATGAAAAATCATCGATTTTGGGAAGTGAAATAGTCCGCCGTCCGTACGGTCTTCAAGTGGCTGTTCGCAAAGGATCTCAAAACCAGAACGAAAAATGCAAAGCTCCCCACGGGGAGCTTTTTTGCGTTTATTTATTCAGAAAATACAGTCCGATGTTGAGGTACAGGGCGAAGACCGTCCAGAGGAGATAGGGGAGAAGAAGGAGGCCTGCCGTGCGGTCGAGCTTCATAAACCGCACCGCCGTGAGAAGAACGAGGACGAACAGGAGGATCAGCAGTGCCAGCGCGCCGCCGAGGTTTTCGAAGCGGAAAAAGACGATCGGCCAGAGGAAATTGACGAGAAGCTGTGCCGCGTAAAGGACGAGCGCACCGGTTCGACCGGGACTTTCGGTGCGATATACGCGGTACGCCGCAATGCCCATCAGCGCATAGAGCAAAGTCCACACGACCGGGAAGACCCACCCGGGCGGCGACAGCGGCGGCTGCGTGAGCGACGCGAAAAAGTCCGTGTTCATCCCGCCCGACAGAAGCTGCGAAAGAAGCCCCGTGAGCTCCGCAGCCGCGACCGAGATTCCGTATCCGTAAAGATCGTTTTTTGTGATTTTCATAATGCACGCCCCGCTTTCTGTATGGTGTAATGTATGCGGGGAGAGGGAGGAGTATGCATTTCGCGCGACGATGACTCCGCAATGCCGGTCCGGCTCCGGATGCAGCTTTCAGACGGATGCTCTCTTATTCCACCCTCATCATTCTGTATCCGACGCCGATGTGCGTCTGAATATACGTGGGCGAGTCGGGAGCCGCTTCCAGCTTTTTACGAAGTGTAGCCATAAACACACGCAGCGAAGCCACATCGTTTTCCCAACTGCTGCCCCAGACCTTTTGGGTGATGAAGGTGTGTGTGAGCACCTTGCCGACGTTCTGCGACATCAGGCAAAGCAGCTTGTACTCAATGGGTGTCAGATGCAGCTCCTCCTCGCCGATGAAGGCGCAGCCTGCGGCGTAGTCGATCCTGAGCTTGCCGTTCGTAAATACCGACTCATTGGCTCCGGCGTTTGCCTGCATCACGGCGAGCCTTCTGCCGGTTGCGCGAAGACGGGCGAGCAGCTCTTCCACGGAGAAGGGCTTTGTCAAATAATCGTCAGCTCCGTTATCCAGCGCCTCGATCTTGTCGCTGTCCTCGCTGCGGGCGCTGATAACAATGATGGGCATATTGGACCAGGTACGGATCTTCTTGATGACATCAACGCCGTCCATATCGGGAAGGCCGAGATCCAGAAGAACGATATCCGGATTGCAGGTGGATGCCTGACGGATCGCTTCATTTCCGTTCTCTGCAACAATATATTTATATTCGTTTGCTTTTAATGTGGTGGTCATGAGGTTGCGCACAGGTGCGTCGTCCTCCACCACAAGTATCTGTAATTTATTCATTGATGTTCACCTCACCTGACGGGATGGTAAATGTAAATACACAACCGTGCGGATCGTTATCCGTCAGGGTTATTTCTCCGCCGTGCGCGTTGATAATTGATCTGCACAATGCCAAACCGAGACCGAGACTGCGGCGGCTGTCTGCGCTCTTGTTGTCCCCTGTGTAAAACATCTCAAATACACGAGCCTTTTCAGTATCGCTGATACCGGATCCGTTATCCGAAACGCTGACCGAAACATATCCATTCATATTTTCAGCGACAATGCGGATATCAGAGTCTGCAGGGGTATACTTGATGGCATTTTCCACGAGGTTGATGATGACCTGAATAATGAGCTTGGCATCCATACGGGCAAGGAGCAGTTCGTCCTTACAATCAATGCTAATATTATGATCGGCTCCCTTGCGGCTGATGTGCTTCAGTGCCTCGTCAATGACCTCATCCATCAGTTGCACCGACATGTTGAAATTCATTCTGCCTTCTTCGATTCGGGTAACCGAAAGCAGATTCTCCACAAGGCTTATGAGCCACTGTGAATCGTCAAAAATATCGGTGTATATCTGCTCCTTGGTCACCTCATCCAGCTTCTCCCGATTGGATATTAGATTACTTGCGTTGCCGGAAATGGAGGTCAGCGGTGTACGCAGGTCATGGGAGATGGCTCGAAGCAGATTGGCACGAAGCTGCTCGTTCTTGGCAAGCACGGCAGCCAGTTCCTTCTCTTTGGCGTTACGGTTATTATCGAGAGCCAAAGCACATTCGCCCAAAATGGAAAGCAGGATGCTGTTTTCAAATGAATCCAACGGCTTTCCGTCAATATGGATACCCACAACGCCGTAAATGTGTTCATTGATGCGAATTGCCATATACAGACACTTTGCACGTGGTCTGGTGTCTGTCGTAGCACCGGCTCTGTGCCGGTTCTCAAACGCCCACTTTACGGCATTTTCTTCGGCTGCGGTAAATAAGTCCGTTCCGGAAACCTCCGGATCTGCCGAATAAAGAGCACCCTTCGATAGTTTTCCGTCCAGCGCCGAATACATTACCACCGAACGGTTCAAAAGCTTCATTAGTTGGGTTGCCGTAATATTGAAGATATCATCATCGTCCTGTGCCTTCTGCAGGAGCTGGTTGGTATCCAGGAGCACCTTGGTACGGAAAGCTGCCTGCGTGGACAGCTTTGCATGAGATTTCAGCTTGGAAGCCAAAGTACCTGTGATAATTGATGCTGTCAGCATAATGGCAAAGGTAACGGCATATTTAGAGTCATAGGCGTGAAAGGTCAGACGCGGTTCTGTGAAGAAGAAATTAAAGAGCATAACGCTCAAAAGCGAGCTTACAACACCGCAAAAATATCCTCTGGTGAACAGGGATGTCAGAAGTACACCGAGAATATATACCGGGATAATATTGGAATCGGTAAAGCCGAAGTAGTACAGGGCAACGCCGAGCAGCGTCGTCAAAACAAGCACCAAAAGGGTTATGAGCAGATCCCGCGGGTATGGGATGAAGCTTTGCCACAGCTTCTGCGGCTTCTCCTTGTATTTCGGATCCGCCGTGTTGTCGGGGATAATGTGAATTTCGAGGTTCGGCGCGATCTCTGCCAGCTTCTCCGTCAGCGTGAGCTTGCTCCAGAAATGACGGCGTTTGACGTTGCTTCTGCCGATCACGATCTTGGTGACCCCGGAAATACGGGCGAACTCCGCTATCTGAAAGGATACATCCTCACCGTAAACGGTGGTGATCGTAGCGCCCATCTTCTCCGCAAGGCGAATGTGATACTGTAGTCTGCGTCTGCTGGCATCGTCCATTTTTTCCGAATTGGGCGTCTGCACATAAAGCGCAGTAAAGCTGCCGCCGAAGGCGGCGGCCATCCTGGCAGCCGTCTTTACGATCTTGGCATTGGTGGGCGAAGCGGACAGGCAGACAAGGGTATGCTCTGAGTCCGCATCTCCTTTATTCTTTATGTTTTTCATCCGCATCACCGCCTTCCGCCTTCTTATTGTTCTATTATATCACAGATTTGTGAAAAATTCTACCGGTTTCGGTCTGCATAGTAATCCATGCTTTCCGACAATTTTGTGTCAGCGCTGTCGTAAAGGACGATTCGGGCACTTGCGTGCTTATCCCGAAACCGTTTGACTTCCGCTGCAATCTCTTCATCCGACATTTCTTCGGTAAGCATAACACAGGATGGCTCTCTATTTTCGTTCTCATTTTCAATGGTCTTGCGGTTTTCTTCAAGGAACTTATCCAGTCTTGCCATCAGAAAGCAGCCGAACACGAATACTCCCAGAACACACAGGATCAATAAAATATCTCTCCATACCTCCACTATGCTCATCTCCTAACCGTTTGAATAGCGGCGGTTATATACGGAAGCACTTTTGCAGTGCCTTATCCTCCCCGATAACAAGAAGCGTTTTATCCTCAGATAACAGGGTATCCGGTGTAATCGTCACGTTGGTTTTTCCGTTTTGCTTCATACCGATAATATTGATGCCGTATTTCCTGCGGATATCCAGCTCCACCACTGTTTTTCCAAGCCATGCTCTTGGGACCGCCACTTCAAAAATGGAATGCGTTTCATCCAGCTCGATATAATCGAAGATATGGTCGGAGCTGTAACGGATGGCAGCCCATTTTGCCACCTGCTTTTCGGGATAGATCACTTCGTCCGCACCGTTACGGAGCAGGAACTTTGCCTGTCCGTCACGCTCGGCACGGGATACCACCATTTTAGCTCCCATCTCCTTGAGCGAGCAGGTAGTTTCGAGGGAGCTTTGAAAATCCCCGCCAATGGCAACGATGCAGACGTCGTAGTTGTCGATGCCGAGGGAACGCAGGAATTCCTCGTTGGTGCTGTCGCCGATCTGTGCGCTGGTCACGAGATCCACAGCGTCGTTGACGCGTTCTTCATTATGATCCACCGCCATCACCTGATGACCGAGCTGATTGAGCTGCAGGGCAATATGCTTGCCGAAATTTCCAAGTCCGATAAGTAATATGGATTTCATGCTTTTTTCTCCTTTAACCTACTGTGATCCCTTCGAGCGGCAGTTTGGAAAGATTTTTGCCGGTTCCCGACAGTGCAGCGTAAATGAGGGTCAAGCCGCCGACACGGCCAAGGAACATCAGAAGGATCAGAACGATCTGTGACATACCGCCGAGATCGGGTGTGATGCCCAGGGTAAGCCCAACGGTACCAACGGCGGACGCCGTCTCAAAGAGACAGACGCCGATCGGCAATCCTTCCGCAGTGCTGATAATGACCGCGCCGCCGAAAAACAGCATAACGTACATCATCAGGATGGCTGCGGCATGCCGCACCGTCCTGCCGTCGATTCGTCTGCCGAACAGCTGTGCATCCTCTTTTCTGCGGAAGCTCGCAAGAAGATTGGCAAATAAAACAGCAAGGGTCGTGGTCTTCATGCCGCCCGCGGTCGATCCGGGAGAACCGCCGATCAACATCAGCGCGATCATGATCGCCTGTCCCGCACCGGTCATCCGTGTAAGATCCGCCGTATTGAAGCCTGCCGTTCTCGGCGTTACCGACTGAAAGAGAGCGCTGAGTATTCTCTCTTTTCCGGACAGGCCAGCAAAATCCACAAAGTAAAAAAACAGCGCAGGAAGCAGGATCAAAATCACCGTGGTCGCCAAAATAACCTTGCTTTGCATCCGAAATTTTCTGAAATGGTATTTATTCGTTACGATATCCTCCCAGGTCAGAAAGCCGATGCCGCCAACGATGATCAGAGCCATCACCGTGATATTGATGACGGGATCTGCCGCGTAGGCTGTGAGCGAGGCGTACTCGGCGCCCTCTGTGCCCATGATGTCGAAGCCTGCATTGCAGAAGGCGGATATGGAATGAAAGAGGGCCATCCATGGGCCCTTTGCTCCGAAGTCGTGAATGAACGTCGGCATCATGACTAAGGCGCCGGTGAGCTCGAGCAGAAAGGTGACCTTCAGCACAATGAAGGTCACCCTGACGATACCGCCGACCTTCGGTGCAGAGATCGCTTCCTGCATGGTGCTCCTCTGCATCAGGGAGATCTTTTTCCCCGAGAGCAGGGTAAAGGACGCGGCAACCGTGATGACACCGAGACCGCCGATCTGGATCAGCACCAAAATGACGCCTTGTCCGAAGACCGACCAATAGGACGCGGTATCCCGTACCACAAGCCCTGTTACGCATACGGCCGAGGTCGATGTGAACAGTGCCTCATGAAACGGCGTGACTGCACCGCCTTTTGCCGATATGGGGAGCATCAGTATCAATGCACCCGCAAGGATCACGCCGGCAAAGCCGAGGATGATGATCTGAAATGAAGTTAAATGTCGTTTTTTATGTACCGCGTCCGTCATAACGCTTCTCCTCTCCCTTTTGTTATCCATTATACGGTTATCCGCTTAAAGGCGGTGTAAGAGTGCGATTCATGACATTAAGATTGTATAAAGAAAGCCGGGGCGCGCTGCAAAACGCGCCCCGGCTTGTCGGGAGACCGGAAATAGGCAGGGGCAAGCCGCCCCTGCCGGACGTGGGAAATGCCGGCTTGCCGAAAAAAAGGGGGCTATTCCCGGCGAGGAAACAGCCCCTTTTACGTAGGATCGGATTATGCTTCAAAAGCGATCGCCTTGCCTGTCTCGCTGGACTCGTAGCAGGCTTCCATGATGCGGAGGACGCGGAGGGCGTGCTCCTGAGTGACGATCTGCTCAGCCTGACCGCGGCAGACTTCAACGAAGTTTCTGTACAGGGTGTTGCGGTCGAAGTCGAATCTCGGCAGAGTGAACTCCTCAACGGAGCTGCCGCCGGAACGCGGAGCCATGGTCTTTGTGAGGCCTGCGCCTGCCATGATCGGGGTAGCGTCCTTGTCGTCCCAGGATACGAGACGAGCCATCTTGCAGTCCTTGCCCCAGCCGTCGATCATTGCGGAGCCCTTGTCACCGTATACGCACCACAGCGGCTCGTTGACGAAGTGGCATGTGCCGACCTCGAGGTTAACGGTCAGACCGCTCTCGAAGGTGAGGTTCAGCTGGAAGCCGTCGTCGCACTCGGGATTGGTGATGTAGGTGAAGTGGCAGAAGAGGTTTGTGATCTTCTCCGGGACCATCTTGACGATACGGTCGATGATATGTACGCCCCAGTCGAGCATCATGCCGCCGCCGAACTCCTTAACACCGCGCCAGTCGCCCGGGATACCGCGGCTGCCCATGATGCGGCACTTGATGTTGAACAGGTTGCCGAGCAGACCCTCGTCATAGATCTTCTTGACCATGAGGAAGTCTTCGTCCCACTCGCGGTTCTGACGCGGGTAGAATACCTTGCCCGTCTCCTTGGAAACCGCCATGACCTCAAGGAGCTCCTCGCTGGACATCATGACCGGCTTCTCGCAGAGAACATGCTTGCCTGCGCGCATTGCGGCGATCGCGAGCTGCTTGTGCAGGTGGTTCGGGGTAGCGATGAGGATAGCGTCAACGGTCGGATCAGCCATCATAGCCTCATTGCTTTCAAATACGTTAATGCCGTGATCCTTAGCCCACTCGTTTCTTGCGGGGTTGATGTCATAAACACCGGCAAGCTCGAGGTAATCCGGCAGATTGGAAGTCATTTCACCCGGGAACGGCGGAACATAATCGATCTGTGTGCTCCAGATCGTGTTGCCTGTGCCGCTGTGGATGCCCATAGCGTGTCCGCTGCCCATGCCGCCGACACCGATGATACCGATGCGGATCTTTTCAATACTCATTGTTGTCATCCTTTCTCCGCTGAAAGTGCGGAATTGTTTCCTCTCTCTCGGGCCGTAAGCTTTCCGGCCCGTACTGCCTGTGTCCGCGTGTCCGCACACAGGTCTCATTACATCATATTATACATGAATTCCAACAATTTTCAAGATGTTTTCGAGAAATAAAGTGAGTTTATTAAGCGCTTTATAGTTTATGCGGCCATCCTGTCATAAAAATCTTGCAATACAATTTTCGGGGGATTATAATAAGCCTGTATATCCGGGCCCGCAGCGAGATACGGGCCGTAATTAAGAGAGAAGGATCGAAAATGAAGGTCGTTTTAGAAAACCTTACGAAGAAATTTCCGAACCGCAGCCGACGCCGCGAGGATGTCGTTGCGGTCGACCGTTTTAATTTCACCGTGCCGGACGGCGAGCTCGTCGGCCTGCTCGGCCCCTCGGGCTGCGGCAAGAGCACGACGCTGAATCTCCTCTGCGGACTTCTGACCCCCTCTGAGGGCAGGATCTACTTCGGTGACGAGGACGTGACCGACCTGCCGGCAGAAAACCGCGGCGTCGGTATGGTGTTTCAGAACTATGCGCTCTATCCGCACCTGACCGTGCGCCAGAACATCATGTTCCCGCTCGGAAACCTAAAGGGCAAGGAGAAGCTCTCGAAAGCCGAAATGAATGAAAAGGCGGAAGCGGCGGCGAAGCTCGTGCAGATCGAAAATCTCATGGACAGAAAGCCGGGCGAGCTTTCCGGCGGTCAGCAGCAGCGCGTTGCGATCGCCCGTGCGCTCGTCAAGATGCCGCGCATCCTGCTCCTCGACGAGCCGCTTTCGAACTTAGATGCCCGCCTGCGTCTGCAGACGCGGGACCATCGCGTCAAGGTTGTTGGCGACTGCGTTTGCCGCTATCTGTGTGGTGCCAAAGCCTGCAATGATGGAAACAACCAGCACCCGTCCGAGCTGAAAAATGCCGTTTTCAATGCCGGAGGGACATGCGATGTATAGAATTTTTCTGACGAGCGGCCACTCCCAGCGGAACACCGTCTGCATTCGCAGATAAACCTGATTGCTTTGCGGCAGAAGGAGAACAAACATGACAACCGCCGCCGCGGCCCGGGAGAACAGCGAAGCATACGCAGCCCCCGCAACCCCCATGTCCAGTCCGAAAATCAGCCATGCATTGCCGATGGCGTTGGCGATGTTCATGCCGGCGGAGACGATCATGGAGATTCTGGAATTGCCCATCGAGCGGAACAGCGCAGCACAGGAATTGTATACCGCAAGAAACGGATAGGAGAGGGCAGATATGCGGAAATAGGTGACGGCACTTTCCATGACATCGGCTTCAATGGCACCGAACAGCAGTGACAGCAGGGGGCGGCAGAGGATCAGACACAGCGCGGCAATGCCGACGGAGATCAGCGTCGTCACGGTGATGAGCTGACCGGCGGCACGGTTGGCGGCATCGCGGTCACGGTGCCCGATATACTGCGAGACAATGACAGCACCGCCCGTCGATACGGCGGAAAGGACGGTGATGAGCAGATGGTTGACCATATCGACCAGAGATACGCCCGATATCGCGGCATCGCCCTCATGGGAGATCATCATGGTGTCGATCATACCGACACTGATGGCAAGAATCTGCTCGACGATCAGCGGCAGAATCAGCCGCCGCAGATCTTTGTTGGAAAAAAGCATGAAATAGAACCCGGCTTTCTGTTGTAAAAATGAAAGATATCTTCTCAATTATATCACAATGCCGCCGCGAATGGAAGAGGCAGACGGAAAATTCTTGACAGAAAATGCACTTTGTGGTACAATAATCATTGATTTTCTGACCGGCGGGGAGGCCGGCTGCGTGAAACATGAAACTGATAGAAAGGACAGCTTACGAT
>JAGAOD010000106.1 GCA_017623855.1 Clostridia bacterium | reverse complement strand
GATCAAACACGTACAAGATGTAATTCATCTGATTGTCCACTTGTAACAACTCCAAATGGTCAATTACCGCCATGGCGGCGGGCATCACCTTAAAGCCCGAAAACATCGACGCATTCAGAAAAGCGATCAACGCGTACGCGGCGGAGAAATTCCCGCAGATGCCGGCGCAGGCGGTCACGCTCGACTGCAGGCTGAACCCGGCGGCGCTCAGCGTTTCGATGGCGGAGACCCTCTCGGCGCTCGAGCCCTTCGGCAACGGCAACCCGCAGCCCCTTTTCGGACTTTTCGGCATGGAGCTCATCGACATCGCCCCGGTCGGCGGCGGCTCGCATCTGCGCCTGACGTTCGAAAAGAGCGGCACGGTCATGACCGCCATGCGCTTTAACACGAAGGCGGAGGATTTCCCGTACATGCCGGGCGACCGGCTCGACCTCGCGGTGCAGCTTGAAGCCCGCGAGTACAGGGGACAGAAGTCGCTGACCGTCATCGTCCGCGACATAAAGCCGACGGATTTCGACACCGAAAAGAACATCGCGTCGCTCCAAAGCTTCGAAAAATGGCAGCGCGGCGACGGACTTACAAAGGACGACAAGGCGCGGCTGTGCCCGAGCCGGGACGATTTAGCCGCCGTATACCGTGCATTGCGCGCCGTGAGCGGCACCCCGTGCGACACCGTCCGCTTCGTGTCGAAGCTCGGCCGGGACATCACGGTCGGCAAGCTTTTGGCCGCGCTTGAGGTCTTTTCCGAGCGTGGGCTCGTGAAAACCGAGCTTCTCGGCGACCGCTTTAAGGCGGAGCTCAGTGCCACGAGCGGCAAAACCGATATTTCCCTTTCTCCGAAGCTCATGGAGCTTTCGGGGCTGTAAGATAAAGGAGGTAAGATCATGGCTGAACCCTCAAAAACCTATGCGGACCTTGTGCGGCTCATCATGTCGAGCGACAAGGAGTACGACTTAAATCTGATCGAAAAGGCGTACCATTATGCGGACGACGCCCACGGCCACCAGATCCGCAAATCCGGTGAGCCGTACATCATCCACCCGGTCGCCGTTGCCTGCAGACTTGTGGAATTCGGCATGGACACCCCGTCCGTCATCGCCGGTCTCCTGCACGACGTCATTGAGGACACCGAGTGCACGTACGAGGACGTCGCGAAGCTCTTCGGAAAGGAAGTCGCGAACCTCACCGACGGCGTCACGAAATTAGGTAAGATCCCGTTCTCCTCGCGCGAGGAGCAGCAGGCGGAGAACCTCAGAAAAATGCTCATGGCGATGAGCGAGGACATCCGCGTCATCATCATCAAATTTGCGGACCGCATGCACAATCTCGCGACGCTCGAGTTCGTCGCCCCGCAGAAGCAGCGCGACAAGGCGCTCGAATGCCTTGAGGTCTACGCGCCGATCGCGCACCGTCTCGGTATGCGCAACGTAAAGGAGTTCATGGAGGACGTTTCCCTCCGGTATCTCGACCCCGTCGCGTACAGGGAGATCGAGGAGGATCTCGAGGCGGTCAGCACCACACGCCGCCAGTTCATCGACACCACGATGGAGACCATCCGCAACCGCATCGAGCCGTCCATTCCGGGCGTGTATCTCACGGGACGCGTCAAATCGATCAACGGCATTTATAAGAAGATGTTCCTGCAGGGCAAGACCTTCGAGCAGATCTACGATATTTTCGCCCTGCGCATCATCGTGAACAGCATCGTCGACTGCTACAACGCGCTCGGCATCATTCACGACATGTACACCCCGATCACGAACCGCTTCAAGGACTATATCTCCACCCCGAAGCCGAACATGTACCAGTCGCTCCACACGACGGTCATCGGCAAGGAGGGCATCCCGTTCGAGGTGCAGATCCGCACATGGGAAATGCACCACACGGCAGAATACGGCATCGCGGCGCACTGGAAGTATAAATTAGGCATGACGAGCGGCAACGAGAAGAACGATTCCCTCGACGAGCGCCTGCAGTGGATCCGCAACATGCTCGACAATCAGAACGAGACCGGCGACGTCACCGACCTCATCAGCTCCATCAAGACCGACCTCGCCCCCGAGGAGGTATTCGTCTTCACCCCGAAGGGCGACGTCATCAACCTGCCGATGGGCTCGAACGTCATCGACTTCGCTTACGCCATCCACTCTGCGGTCGGCAACCGCATGGTCGGCGCGAAGGTCGACCAGAAGATCGTCCCGCTCGACTATAAGGTCAAGACCGGCGAGATCATCGAGATCATGACCACAAAGGAGGTCGGCCGCGGCCCGAACCGCGACTGGCTGTCCCTCGTCCGCACGAGTGAGGCGAGAAACAAGATCCGCGCGTGGTTCAAGAAGGAAAAGCGCGAGGAGAACATCATCGAGGGCAGGGCGCAGATCGAAAACGAATTCAAACGAAACAACATCGTCATGAGCGACGAGCTCATGAAGTACATCCTTGACAGCGTCGGACGCCGGCACAGCTGCACGACGGCGGACGATTTCTACGCGGCGGTCGGCTACGGCGGCATCCAGCTCTGGAAGCTCATCCCGCGCGTCAAGGAGGAATATCAGAAGATCCAGAAGCCGGAAAGCCCGGTCGTCATCTCGCAGCAGAACCTGCAGCAGAACCGCAAGGCGGTCGGCGGCGTGCTCGTCGACGGCATGGACAACTGCCTCATCAAGTTCTCCCGCTGCTGCAACCCGCTCCCGGGCGACGACATCATCGGCTTCATCACCCGCGGCTTCGGCGTGTCCATTCATAAATGCGACTGCGTCAACGTCCCGAAGGACATGACGAAGGTCCCCGAGCCGGAGCGCTGGGTCGGCGCACACTGGGCGGGCGAGGTCAGGGAGGAATTCAAGTCCACCCTGCACATCATTTCCGCAAACCGTCCCGGTCTTTTGGCAGACATCACCGTACAGCTCGTGAACATGCGCATTTCGATCCATGCGCTGAACGCACACGAGGACAAAAAGACCGATAACGCGGTCATTTCCGCGACGATCTCTATCAACGGCCTGACGCACCTGCAGCAGGTTATCGACCGCCTGATGAAGGTCAAGAGCGTCATCTCCATCGACCGCAGCTAAAAGGAGACAGATATGGCATTTCTCTCTTTCACGGGCGGCCCGCTCGCCGAAAACTGCTACGTGCTTTACGATGAAAACACGAAGGACGCGGCGGTCATCGACCCGGGCTTCATGAACGATGCGCTCGAAAAGGCGATCGGTGCGTTTAACGTCCGTTATATTTTGCTCACGCACGGGCATTTCGACCACATCCGCCGTGCGTATATGGTAAAGGGGCTGACCGCGGCGCCCGTCGTGTCGCTGAATACGGAAAAGCCGCTCGTCGAGGACGCGGCGCTGAACGGCTCGCTCCATATGCTACGTCATGCGATCACCGCGAAGGTCGACGAAACGGTCAAGGACGGCGACGGGTTTATGATCGGCGGCATTTCGGTGCGCGTCATGCACACCCCGGGACTCACCGCGGGCGGCTGCTGCTACGTCACGGACGACGCCGTTTTTACGGGCGACACGCTGATGAGCTATTCGGTCGGGCGTACGGATCTCCCGACGGGCGACGCAAATGCGCTGATGAGCTCGCTTCAAAAGCTCATGGCGCTTCCCGAACACCTCGCGGTCTGCGGCGGGCACGGCAGCGTCACGACCCTCCGGGACGAAAAGCGCCTCAATCCTTATCTGAATTTCTGAACAAGGAAACATTATGAATTTATTTATCAAAGCACATCCCTATCACTATGAAGCGGAAAACCTCTGCCGCGTCTTTTTCCCGTTCGACCGTGTCACGACGGTGCGCGGGGACGCGGAATATGAAGCGCAGAGCCGCAATGTATATACCGAAATAAGGCCCGGCGGCGAGCCGTATTTTGTCCGTGTCGAGGACGAAAGCGGCGCGCGCACGATGACGGGCGAAAAGCAAGCGGACGACGAATACGGGCTGATGGCACTGCTCTTTAAGGCGCTCTCCGCGCACACCGGAAAGGTGCCGCGCTGGGGCATGCTGACGGGCATCCACCCGATCAAGCTCCTTCGCCAGCTGACGGAGAAATTCGGCAGTGAGGAAGCAAACCGCCTGTTCCGCGAGAAATATTTTGTCAGTGAGGAGAAAGCGGCGATCGCCTCGCGCACGCTCGCATCGCAGCTGCCCGTCACGAATGACGTCGGCGAAAACGACTTCTCGCTCTATATTTCCGTCCCGTTCTGCCCGACGCGCTGCGCGTACTGCTCGTTCGTGTCGCAGAGCGTCGAAAAGGCGAAAAAGCAGATCCCGGAGTATCATAAGCTCATGCTGGAGGAGATCCGCGAGACGGCGGCCATCGCAAACGGGCTGGGGCTCACGCTTCGCTCCGTCTACGTCGGCGGCGGTACGCCGACCACGTTCAGCGCGGAGCAGCTGTTTGACATGATCGCAGTCGTCCGCGAGGTCTTCGACCTTTCGCACTGCGGCGAATTCACGGTCGAAGCCGGAAGACCCGACACGGTCGACCGCGAAAAGCTCACGGCGCTCCTTAAGGGCGGCGTGACGCGCATCAGCATCAATCCCCAGACCCTGCAGGACAATGTGCTCGAAAACATCGGTCGCCGCCACACCGCGCAGCAGACCGTCGACGCGTTCCGTCTTGCACGCGAAACGGGGCATAAGAATATCAACATGGACCTCATCGTCGGCCTGCCGGGCGACACCTTCGAGAGCTTCTGCGACACGATCGAGAAGGTTTTGGCGCTTGACCCCGAGAACGTCACGGTGCATTCGCTCGCCTTAAAGCGCTCCTCGTTCATCACGCAGAGCGGCGAGGTGAATAGGGCGCACGAGGACGCGCTCCTTGCCGACCGCATGATGGCGTACGCCGAAAGGAGGCTCACGGAGAGCGGCTATGAGCCGTATTATCTCTACCGTCAGAGCCGTATGGCGGGCAATTTAGAGAACACGGGCTGGGCAAAGCCGGGCTGCGTCTGCGCCTACAATATCTTCACGATGGACGAGACGGAGACGGTCTTAGCCTGCGGTGCGGGCGGCGTTTCCAAGCTCAAGGACCCGTACTCCGAGACGCTTTCGCGCATTTTTAACTTCAAATATTCATACGAGTATATCAGCCGATATGGG
>JAGAOD010000105.1 GCA_017623855.1 Clostridia bacterium | reverse complement strand
TTGACGCTGACGCGTCAAGCGATATTGCGCTTCGCGCAGCGATATATTTGCTTCGCAAATGTTGCGGTGGCGACGGGCGCCTGCGGCGCAGTGAAAAGTGAATAGTGAATAGTTGCGGTGGCTCGCGTTCGCTCGCTATTATATGTTCCGTGCCGGAGGCTGCTTGTAGGGGCGCAAATCGCTGAAGCGATTAATCGGTCTCCCGTCCCGTCAGACCACCGCGTTTTCGGGACGGGGAACCCATCCCCTACAGCACCACAGCCAAAGGCGGATCGTATGGGCGCAAATCGCTAAAGCGATTGTATGGGCTCGGCTCCCGCCGCGAACGCAGCGAGCCGGAGGTGATACGCACCGCCGCCCTAAATAACCTCGTTCTTGACCCTCAAAATTCAGGAATAAATGATAGTTTGTTAAATATTTAACAAACTATCATTTATTACACCGCGGGGATGGGAGATGAGGGGGAGAGACAGGTTGCGGTTTACCGACGGCTGCCTGTAATGCGTAAATTCTTCTCACCCTCCCTATTTCTACAACGTAGAAATTTACCTCACCTCGTCAGAGGGAGGCGATGACACGGCGCGCACCACAGGCAATACGTATGGGCGGCAATCACTGTAGGGGACGGGTCTCCCGTCCCGTCAGATCGCAGCATTTCTGGGCGCAAATCGCTAAAGCGATTGATCGGGAATCCGTCCCCTACGATCCGCCTCCGACCACGTCACATACAATAGCGAGCGAAGCGAGCCGCATTAACTTTCCACTATCATCTTTCCACTGTCATCTTTCACTCTCGCCTTCTGCGTTCGCGGTTATATTGCCTACGCCGGTACGTAACTCCGCGGGAAAATAGCGCATTATGACGATTTTATTAAAATTTAGTAAAATAGATTGACGCGGGGCGGGTTTCGAGATAAAATTACAAGGATGTAATTATTTCCCGAATCGGGATCCTTATAGATCGGGATCCGGGAACAGGATCCCCAAAAACTGAAAAAAGAGGTATGTGGTATGAAGATTTTGAAAATCGAAAAAACACGCATCCCGGGCCTTGTTGTTTCCGCTGTGGCAGCGGTCGCGACGGTAGCTTTCCTCGTCGTTCTCGGCCTGAGCGCGATGCTCCCGACAAAGTATTTTGTTCTCGGCGCAGTGGCTGCGGTCCTTGTGACAACGGCCTGTGCGCTCTTTACGCGTGACATCCGAAATAAGCTCCAGTTCACGTTCGGCGCGGTCATCGCCGTTTTGATGTCGATCGTCTTCATCGTCGGCGCCGTCTATATCCAGCTGACCATGAACACGCTCAACAGCTTCTCCGACGTGGACACGATCGAGACTCCGGTCGGCATTTACGTCCGTGCGGATGACCCGGCGGAGACCATCGAGGACGCAAAGGATTATACCTTCGGCGTGCTCGCGAATATGGACGTCGAAAACACCGCAAAAACACTCGACGAAATGAGCACACTGCTCAAGAAGGACGTCACGACGCAGGGCTACGAGAGCCTCACGCAGCTCGCCGACGCACTGCTTTCCGGCGAGACCGGCGCGATGATCCTCAACACGGCGTATCTCCAGATGTATTCGGACATCGAGGGCTACACGGAGTTCGAGTACGCGATCCGCGAGCTCGAGACCATCGTCCTCACGGAAGAGGTCGAGAAGGAGAAGCCGGAGAAGGAAGACAAAAAGGACGATAAGCCGCATGTCTTCTCCGTCTATATCGGCGGCAGTGACAGCCGCGGTTCCATCAATCAGCAGGCGCGAAACGACGTTAATATCATCGCGACCGTCAATACCGAGACGAAGCAGGTCCTGCTCGTCACCACCCCGCGTGACTACTACGTTCCGCTCTCCATTTCCGGCGGCGTACGCGACAAGCTGACCCACGCCGGCATCTATGATATCGAGGTTTCGAAGGATACCCTCGCGATGCTCTACGACACCGAGATCGATTATTACTTCCGCATCAACTTCACGGGCGTTGAGAAGGTCGTCGACGCGCTCGGCGGCATCACGGTCTATAACGATTACGCTTTCTCCACCTTCACCGGCCAGTACTACCCCGAAGGTGAGATCACCCTGACCGGCTCGAACGTTATGGCTTTCGCCCGCGACAGAAAGCTGTCCGGCGGCGAGGAAGCCCGCGGCAAGCGTCAGCTGAAGGTCATCGAGGGCTGCATCAATAAGGCGATGTCCCCGGAGATCCTCACGAAGTACACCACGCTGCTCGACAGCGTCTCGACGTTCATCAAGATGGATATCCCGTCCTCCGAGATCTCCAAGATCGTCCGCAATCAGCTCGAAAACGGCGGCGACTGGAACGTCACCCGCTACGCGGTCTCCGGCTGGGGCGATCACCAGAAGCCGTGGTCCATGGCGGAAAACGCTTACGTCATGTGGCCGGATGAGGACACCGTAGAAAAGGCAAAGGATCTCATGGAAGCCGTCTATAACGACGAGATCATCACGGAAGCCATGCTTACGGAATAAGACAAAAAGGTCTGCTTCGGCAGACCTTTTTTTGTTGCGCTGCCGCGCATAGGCGCCTGCGCGGCAGGCGCAGTGATATTCCGGCGGTGCCGGAGTGATATTTGGCGCTGACGCGCCAAGTGATATTGCCC
>JAGAOD010000012.1 GCA_017623855.1 Clostridia bacterium | reverse complement strand
ATGAATCCATGGTACAGCGTGTGTACCGGCAGATCAAGACGCAGGACAAGGACGCGAAGGTCACGATCGCGACCTCTAAAACGCAGATCTCGGCGATCCACAACCAGCTCGGTGTGGACATCGGTATTTCCGTCGAGCCCTGCCGCCGCGACACCTTCCCGGCGATCGCGCTGGCAGCTGCCTATCTTAAAGATGTGCAGGGCGTCAGTGAGGACGAAGCCGTCGTCGTTTGTCCGGTTGACCCGTACGTCAACGATGACTACTTCGAAGCCGTTCACGCACTTTGGACAATCGCACAGAAAGGCACTGCCGGGCTTGTCCTCATGGGCATCGACCCGACATATCCGTCCGAAAAATACGGATATATCATCCCGAAAACCGCGGAGCACGTATCTCTTGTCGAGACCTTTAAGGAAAAACCGACAAAGGCCGCTGCCGAAGCGTATATCAGACAGGGCGCGCTTTGGAACGGTGGCGTGTTCGCGTTTAAGCTCGGCTATGTTCTGCGCCGCGCACATGAGCTGATCGACTTCATCGGCTATCGGGATCTGTTTCAGAAATACGCCGACCTGCCGAAGATCAGCTTTGACTATGCCGTGGTCGAGCATGAGCCTTCGATCGCCGTCATGCGTTTTCACGGCGAGTGGAAGGATCTCGGCACATGGAACACGCTGACGGAGGCCATGGAAGAAAATGCTGTCGGCGATGCACAGCTGAACGAGAACTGCGAAAATGTTCATGTATTAAATGAAATGGGTGTGCCGATCCTATGCATGGGGCTGAAAGACATCGTCGTCGCCGCGTCCCCCGAAGGGATTTTGGTCTCGACCAAGGAGCAGTCGTCCTACATTAAGCCGTACGTGGACGAGATCGACCGTGAGATCATGTTCGCGGAAAAGTCGTGGGGCAATTACCGCGTGCTCGACATCCAGGTGGAGAGCATGACGATCCGCGTCGAGCTGATGCCCGGCCATCGCATGCACTATCACAGTCACCGTCACCGCGACGAAACATGGACCGTCGTTTCCGGCACCGGCTTTGCAGTCATCGACGATGCGGAGATTCCGGTCCATCCGGGCATCATGCTGCGTTTGCCCGCCGGCAGCCGACACAGTCTGATTGCCGACACGGCACTGACCGTCATCGAGGTGCAGATGGGCGCCGATATTTCGGCAGCGGACAAGATCAAATACTCCCTCGCCGACCGTTACGGCGAGCACAAATAAAATCAAGGGTGCTGCAGCGCAGCACCCTTGATTTTATTTTACCACTGTCTTCGGTATTCTCCGGGGCTGATGCCCTCTATTTTCTTGAACATACGGCTGAAGTAATTGCTGTCCTCCATGCCGACCGCCTTGCCGACCTGTTCGATCGTATCCTCGGTGAAACGCAGCAGCTCCTTCGCCTTTGTCACGCGTACACGGTACAGATAATTCATCACGGTACTGTCGTACTGCGCCTTAAAAATACGCGCCAGATATGTTTTGTCGACGAAAAATTGTGCCGCGAGAGACTCGAGGGTCAGCTTCTTTTCGAAATGCACGTCGATATATGCTTTAACCGCCGCGGGCTGCACACGCTTTGTATATTCCCGCTGCTTTTGAGAACTGTCATCACGAACGGTCTGCTGCATGATGCACACGAGAAGCTCTGCCAAAATGCTGTTCAGCTCCATGTCGCGGATATGGCTGTGACCGGAAGCCGTCTCATAGCATCGGTCGATCAACTCCGTAAACGGAACGGGATCCTCCGGTCGGAAAACAGGCTTTCCTCCGCGGTCTCTGTATTTTTTGTAGATCCCGGGCAGAGTCACCCCCTGAAAATGCACCCACTTGAGCGTCCACAGCGCATTTTCATGCGGCTGATGAGAATACGGCTTCATGCAGTCGATAAACACAGTATCCCCCGCATTCAACGCATACCGCCTGCCCTCATAATGCAATTCACCTGCACCGTCCAGCACAACAAAGAACAGAAAGGAGTCGAGCTGCGTGCGGCGCGAGATATGCGGCTGCAAAGCCTGCAGCGTACCGACCTCCTGCGTATAGAGAAGCGATGCTCTCGCAAAGGCGGAAGCGGAATACAGAATGCGCTCCGTCGATACCGAGCGATTTGTAAACAGGTTCGGCGTCATGGAATCTCCCACTCTTTCATAGGCAAAGGTATCCTGCGCGCCGAAGCACACAGGATACGGAAATCAAGCGAAATTATACGAAGCTGCAGGGCCAGACGTCCACCGGGTTATCCTGGAAGACCTCCTTCAGACGCTCGTGGACCCGTTCCTCGGTCACGCCCTTTTTCAGGACGACCTGCAGGAAACCGCCGCCGCCTGCACCGCAGACCAGACGGCCGTCGATGAGATCGTCGATCGAGGCAAAGAT
>JAGAOD010000104.1 GCA_017623855.1 Clostridia bacterium | reverse complement strand
TGCCCCTTTGTTTATGCCTTATGATTTTTGTAGAAGTCCGCGACGACCTTTTCTGCAGGCTTTAAGTAGACATCGTAGCCGGTGTCCGTTTTTGCTTCCTCCTCGGTGTACTGGAGACCGCGCCAATCCCACAGCGCAAAGCCCCTGACCCAGTCGCGCTTTGCACAGGAAGTGAACATTTCATTGTACCAGTCCGCCTGTCCCTGCATATCCACGGCGCCCTTGACGCCCCAATCGTTCGGGACGGCGTTCGAGCCTTCCGTCGACATACAGCCGCATTCCGCAAAGAAAAACGGCTTATTAAAGTGCTTTACGACCTTCTCGATGCGGTCGAGCTGATTGTCCCAATCACCGAGGGGATAATAGCCGCTCGCGGAGATCACGTCGACGGCATCCCACCACTTGACGTGGTCTTCCTGATATTTGTCCGTATTATACGAGACCGGTCCGGTATAAACCGTGCGGATATCGGCGATGAGCTGACGCCATTCCGCCTCGCGGCGTTCGGTCTGCACCATTTCACAGCCTGCGATGAACATCTCGCAGCCGGTCTTTTCGGCGATCGCGGCATAATGCAGCTGGAACTCGGTGTAGGACTTAAACCAGTTGCACCACTTCGGCTCACACGGCACGTCGTGATCGAAGAAATTGATGTGCGCGCGCCATGTGCCGTTTTTGCAGTTGACGGTCGGCTTCAGCGCCACGCGCAGCCCGCGGCTGTGTGCAAACGCAATGAACTCGATGAGCTCCTCGTCGCCCACCGACCAATCTGCGGCATAGTCCATGGTCTCGGACTGCGGCGTCTCCTGCAATGCCGGCGGCACCAAAATGATAAAGTCCGCATTTGTGCGTGCGATCAGATTTTCAAGGCTCTGTCTCGCTTCTTCGGATGAAAACAGCCCGCGGCGCGTAAACGGCGCGAACGTAACGCCCTTAATATACTGCATACAACTCACTCTCCGTTTGAGATTTTCTTCAGTATAGCACCGGCAATTTACTCTGTCAAACAAAAAAGCCTCCGAAGCCGAAGCCTCGGAGGTATTTTTTGTATTTTACAGGACGCAGTAATCTGCCATGTACTTCTCCATTGCCGGGAGAATATCTGCATATTCGCCGCTCTGCTTCAGATACTCGTGGATATCCTCAACAGTGACAATAGCATGCACGTTGATGCCGAACTCTTCCTTGACTTCCATGATCGCGGTCTTGCCCGGGATCTTGCCGACTTCGCAGCGGTTAACGGAAATGAACATATCGTTGACGGTCACGTCGCCGCAGCCGTAGAGGATCGGCATGGTCTCACGAACCGCAGTACCAGCGGTGATAACGTCCTCAATGATGATCAGCTTGTCGCCGCTTGCGGGCTTGTAGCCGACAAGGCTGCCGCCCTCGCCGTGATCCTTCTCCTCCTTGCGGTTGAAGAAGTAGGGCTTGGAGATACCGTATTCATTGTAAAGAGCAGCTGCCGTGGTGGTTGCCAGCGGGATGCCCTTGTATGCCGGGCCGAACATCGCCGTGAAATCGTCGCCGACGGTTTCCTTAACGAGCTCTGCGTAGAACTTGCCGAGCTTTGCGATCTGCTCACCGGTCTTGTAGTTGCCGGTGTTGACAAAGTACGGGGTGTTGCGGCCGCTCTTTGTAACGAAGGAGCCGAAACGCAGAACATCGGCAGACATCATGAACTCAATAAACGCCTTTTTGCTTTCTGTCAGCATGTTGATCATCCTTTATGTTAAAATTTTGAATTTGCTTTTTTGATTATAGCACAGTTTTTACTGTCCGTCAAAAGAATTTACGCGACGGGGCGCAATCCGGCGCCGACGCTCCATGTACCCACGCTGTACGACTCGCCGTCCGTTACAACGCACACCGTTCCGTCCCGCCATGTCTGGTAGATCTCACACCCCTGTTCACTCAGCGCCGCCATCGTTTCCCTGTGCGGGTGACCGTAGTCGTTTACCTCAGCGCACGAAATGATCGCGACCTCGGGATCGACTGCCCAAAGGAACGCCTCCGTCGTCGAGGACGATGAGCCGTGATGGCCGCATTTCAGAATATCGGCGGAAGCGTCCCAGCCGGTCTCCAAAATACGCTCCTCAACAGGCGCTTCCGCGTCGCCCGTCAGCATGAAGGATACGTCACCGTAGGAAAAGCGCAGAACGACGGAATAGTCGTTCGTCTCGTCCCACTCGTCGCCTATATACGGAGAATACACCGTGAACATCGCGCCCTCGGGCGGAGATATCATTGTCGCGGCGGAGATCTGCTCCACGCGGACCGCCTGCTCACTGAGCGCATCCAACATATTTTCATACGTGCGCGTCGTCGGTGTGTCCTTATCGGGCAGCACCGGCATATAGAAGGTCCCGATCGGGTACGTTTCGATGATCTGTGTCATGCCGCCGATATGGTCGGCGTGCGGATGTGTCGCAATGACCGCATCCAGCTCTGTGACCCCGAGCGCATCGAGATTCTGCACGATTGTATCGCCCGCTTCACGGACGCTCGCGTCGATCAGCATCGTATAGTCATCCACACGGATAAAGATGCTGTCGCCCTGACCGACGTCGAAAAAATACACCTCGGCTTCACCGTCAGCCACCTGCACTGTCTCCGCCGCAGGCGGGATATCCGGTGTCAGCATCATTTTGATCTCCGGCCAATAATACCATACGGCAAAGGCGACGAGCACTACCGCACCGATGAGCGTGACGATCTTTCTCTGTTTCGGCGGGAGCTTATTCAGAAACCTTTTGACCTGCCGCGCCGCCTGTTTTTGGCTTTTCGCACTGTATCTTCCGTTACTCAAAAATACACCTCTTCCCTATTCAAAAAAGAAGCCGCAACAAAAACGCTGCAGCTTCTTTCCTCACTCATTACTTTGTTTCATCCTTATAAAGGTTAAAGCGAAACAGCTTGGATTCGTCTTCCGGCTTTTCACAGACAACGAAAGCCTCCGCGATCTTGCCGCCCTCGATCAGATTCATCAGGCCGATCAGCTGGCAAAGCTTGCTTTTCAGGTTCAGCTTGTCGCCGTCTCGCGTCATCAAAAAAACGTCACCCTCACACTTATCCAGAACGGACAGGAATGCGGGAACATCGATGTCGTGGAGTTCGATCATTTTGGACATCAGCCATCTCTCCTTTTCTAAAAAATAAATGGACCTTGTTATGGCTCTATTTTATCATAACCTTTCCGATAACACAATGCCCAAAAAACACAAACTGCCGCTGTAAAGCATGCGATTTCTATGTGTTTGCGACAACTGTCCTCAGCACGCGGACAACGATCAAATAAATACTGCGCGGAAGTATTTTCTCCCGCGCAGCTCCGATTGTTTATGTTTTCGGCTTGTCCTCGACAAGACGGTTCTTTTCAAGCGAGGTTTTGTGATAATAGATAAATGTCAGTGTACTGCAGAGCAGCCAGCCCGCCGGGTAGCTCATCGCGATCGGGATGATCGTATTCGAAATGAAATTTGCCACAACGAACAGATATACCTGACGGAACAGAACGAAGGACGTCAGCATGATGATCATCGGCGCACGGCTGTCGCCCGCACCGCGCAGCGCACCGGAATACACCTGATTTACGCAGCACAGCACGTAAAACGGAGATACCCAGCGCAGAAGCATCGTGCCGTATTCCACAACCTCTGCCTTATTGTTGAAAAATGCGACCGCATGCGGTGCAAAGAGAAGTACGGGGATCATAACGATCACGGTCGAACAGGCAGACATAATGAGCGCCGTACGCACACCCTTTTTCGCACGTTCCACCTTGTTGATGCCCAGATTCTGACCGACAAAGGTCGTCGACGCCAGAGCGATCGACTGCATGGGCAGGAACAAAAGCTGGTCGATCTTCGCGTATGCCGTCCAGCCGGACATGCAGTCCGCACCGAAGAAGTTGATATACGACTGTACAAAGATGTTCGAGAATGCGGTGATCGCCATCTGGATCGCCGCAGGGATGCCGACCTTGATGATCTTTCTCATCATCTCCATGCTGATCCCGAGCGCCTTCACGCGAACCTTGATGCAGGAATCCGTTCGCATCAGCGTCCACAGGACGAGCACTGCAGAAACGCCCTGCGCAGCGATCGTTGCGTACGCTACGCCCTGTACGCCCATGCGGAAAACAAGGACGAAAACAAGGTCAAGCACTGTATTCAGAACAGCCGAAACGACTAAAAAGTAGAACGGGCGCTTCGAATCACCGACGGCACGCAGGATGCCCGCGCCGATGTTATAAACCATCAAGCCGAGCACACCGGCAAAATAAATGCGCAGATATGCCGCAGACTCCGGGAAAACATTGTCCGGCGTTTTCATAAAGCGCAGCATGAAGGGCGTCATCAGAATACCGATCGCCGTGAACAGCACACCGAGGATCAAGGTCATCGTAATGGCGGTATGTACGGTCTTCTGCACTTCGTCAAATCGCTTTGCACCGTAATACTGTGAAATGACAACACCGGCGCCGCTTGAAAGCCCGAGGAAGAAGCCGATCAGCATGTTGATGATCGGACCGACGGAGCCTACAGCGGAAAACGCTTCGTTGCTGACGTAATTTCCCACGACCCATGTGTCGACCATATTATAGAGCTGCTGGAAAATATTGCCGACGAGCAGCGGCATTGCAAACGTGATCAGATGACGGAGAATATTGCCCTCAGTCATGTCCACGTCGCGTTTACGTCCGCCGAAAAGTGCTTTTATGTTCAATACAAATACATCTTCTTTCCCTTAAGAGACAAAACAGGGGAAGCACCGGCTCCCCCTGTCGGTTTTGTTATTCTTCGCTGTACTTCTTATATCCCGGATGCTTGCCGGAAATATGATAGTAGTTATCTCTGAGATCCATGAGCTTGTCGATCTGCTGCATCGGGATCTCCTTCGCACCGCCCAAAAGATGCGCCGTCAGGCTGATCTTCGCGAACAGCTCCAGAGTCTCCATGCGGTAATACGCGGTCACGGCGTCGGCGCCGACAGCCAGTGCACCGTGATTCTGCAGCAGGACAACATCGTGCTTGCCGAGATACGGCGCGATCGCCTCCGGGACCTCATAGGTGGACGGCGTGCCGTACGGTGTGACCGGTACGGAGCCCAGCGTCAGCACGGTCTCGATCATCGAATACTCGTCGAGCGGCTTGTTCGCTACGGCATAACCCGTTGCGGTGGGCGGATGTGCATGCACGACCGCACCGACATCCGGACGCTCCTTGTAGCAGCGCAGATGCATTTTGATCTCCGAAGAGGGCTTGTAACCGGGTGCACCCTCCAAAACCTTGCCCTCACCGTCGATGATCACAAGCTTATCCGGTGTGATGAAGCTCTTGCTGATGCCGGTCGGTGTGGCAAGAAACGTGCCGTCCTCAAGGCGGACGCTCACGTTGCCGTCATTTGCCGCAACCCAGCCGAGCTGCCACATTTTATGACATACATCACAAATCTGTTCTTTTATCTGCTGATATTTCATACATTTCCTCTCCTCTGTATTGATTTTATTTCATTTTACCATATATTTCCCTATTACTCAATCTCTC
>JAGAOD010000011.1 GCA_017623855.1 Clostridia bacterium | reverse complement strand
GATTCTACTGAAGAACATATAGTCTTCACATAGAATCCTTTTTACATTTTTACAACCTATTAATTCGGAAATAATCCGCACTCCTGTGTACAGGAAACCCGATACACACTCTCTGTCACGGGAGAACCCGGTGTCACTTACTGAAAAAGCATCCGCTTTTCGTTCCGCACACAGCTCCAAGACCGGTTCGCCGATTTCTTCACGAAGGCTCGCACCGACCGCCTTCTCTCTTTGCTTTCAAAACCGGTTACTGTTTCTTTTCATAGCTTTTTGTATTCTGTTTTGTTCATACTACCATATCGGAATGCCCTTGTCAACCCTCCGTGCTTTGGCGAAGGATCTCTTCCGCACAGCGCAGACCGTCCACCGCGGCGCTCGTGATGCCGCCCGCATAACCGGCGCCTTCACCGCACGGGAACAGACCGCGGACCGTTGGGCATTCTCTCGTTTCCCCGCGCAGTATGCGCACGGGCGAAGACGAACGCGTCTCCGGCGCAGTTAATAGTGCATCATGGCTGTCAAAGCCCGAAAGATATCTGCCCATCCAGCGGATGCCCTCCGCCATGGATGCCGTGATCTCTTCGGGGAGCACGTTTCCAATGTCGCCTAAGGTCACGCCCGGCGCATACGTCGGCTGTACATCGCCGAATGCCTTTGATGCGCGCCCGTCAAGGAAATCACCGACGAGCTGACAGGGCGCATTATAGTTCTCGCCGCCCGCCGTGAACGCCGCTTTTTCGACCGAACGCTGCAAATCAATACCTGCAAGCGGATGCTCGGAGCCGAAATCCGACGGCGTGATGCCGACAAGGAGCGCCGCGTTGCTGTTTTCCCCGTCACGCGCATATTCGCTCATGCCGTTCGTGACGACGCTGTTTTCTTCCGATGCCGCACCGACAACATAGCCGCCCGGGCACATACAGAAGGTGTATACGCCGCGTCCGTTTTCAAGGTGGACATTGAGCTTATAATCCGCGGCACCTAAATGTTCATTTCCCGCAAACGAACCGTACTGCGCGCGGTCGACCATCCCGGCGCGGTGTTCTATTCTCGCACCGATCGAAAACGGCTTCGGCTCCATCGGGATCTCGTTTTTGTCAAACAGCATGCAGAACGTGTCTCTTGCGCTGTGACCGATGGCCAACACCACATGACCGGTCTCAACGGTCTCCTCGGTCCGTCCGGTCATAAGCTTTACGCCGCAGACGGCGCCGTTTTTTATGAGAATATCCGTCATTTTCGTGTTAAAGCGCACCTCTCCGCCGAGACTGATGATCTCCTCGCGGATCGCACGAACGGTGTCGGGCAGCCTGTCCGTGCCGACATGGGGCTTTGCGTCGAAAAGGATATCCTCCGGCGCACCGTGCTCGACCAAGGTTTTGAGCACGAAAAAGATACGCTCGTCCTTCGTGCCGGTATTGAGCTTGCCGTCGGAAAACGTTCCGGCACCGCCCTCGCCGAACTGCACGTTGCTTTCAGTATCCAGCGCTCTGGTTTCCCAAAAGCGCTTCACCGCAAGCTGCCGCTCCTCAACGGAAGCGCCGCGCTCCGCGACGATGGGACAAAGACCGGCACGCGCAAGCAAAAGCGCCGCAAACATACCGGCAGGACCGAAACCGACAACAACGGGACGGCAGGAAAGTTTTCCGAACGCCGGCATTTTATACGTGCGGTCGGGTGCCTTTCTGATTTTCCCGTCACGCAGACGCGAAAGCACTCTGTCCTCCCCGTCCACCTGCACGTCAACGGTCACGATAAATTTCACATCATTCTTTTTTCGGGCGTCGACCGAACGCTTCACGACGGTCACCGCCTTGAGCTTTTGGCTGTCGAGCCGCAGCTTTTTTGCGGCTGCCGCCCTGAGCGAAGCCGCGGAATGATCCAGCGGCATAGGAATATCTGCAATACGGATCACGGCTCAGCCGCTCCTTTCTGTCAAGATCTCAATTCGGCAGCCGATTTTCCTGCCGCATGGCCCGTGGACCATGCAAAATGCAGATTATAGCCGCCGCAGTCGCCGTGGATGTTGAGCATCTCACCGACAAGATAAAGTCCGCGTGCTTTCTTGGACTCGAAGGTCACAGCGTTCACCTCACGAAGCGGCACGCCGCCCGCCGTGATCTGTGCGTCGTTCCAGCTTTTAGTGCCGGTGACCTCAAAATGCCATGCTTTTACGATCGACGCCAGCTTCTGCAGCTGCGCCGCCGTAATAAATTTCGCGCTGACATTCACGTCGATACCGGCTGACTGCACCATGGCATAGCCGATCTTCATATTCAAAAGTCCGGAAAGAAGGTCACCCGCCATACGGTTCGGAAAATGCATGCGCACCTCATTTAAGTACGCCGTGATCTCCGTAAAGCTCCAATCCGGAAGACAATCGAGAGATACGCCGAGCGTTTTGTGCGGCGTACCTTTGACTGTGCCCATGTTGAAAAACTCCGCCGCATAGACGGAAAGGCCGAAAATACAGATACCGGAAAGACCGACATCGGAAAACAGCACCTCGCCGCCTTCTTCATAAACCGGCTTGCCGTCCGCCAAAAGGGCGGCATTTACAGCGCAGCGCATACCGGACAGCGACTTCATGAGCTTTCCTTTGCAGACAAGCTGTGTCAGCGCCGGATAGAGCGGCGTTACGCTGTGCCCGAGATCTTTTGCGAACGTATAGCCGTCCGCACTGCAGGAATGCTTCGGAGATGCCGCGCCGCCGCATGCCAAAATGCATTTTGCCGCTTCGATCTCCTCGCCGTCCTCGCATTTGACCAAGAACCCGCGCTTTGTTTTCAGGACGGAGATCGCCGCACTGCCGATCACACAGTCTGCGCCGTTTTCCTCCGCACAGCTTCTGAGCGTTGAAAGCACAGCCGCAGCCTGCAGATTATAGGGATAGACCCGTCCCTCCTCATCCGCCTTCGTGACAAGCCCCATCTCGCGGAACAGCCCGCGGATAAACTCCGGCGAATACGTCTCAAGCAGCGACCCGATCGCATTCACATCCCCGTGATAATGCACAGAAGATACATTCATATTCGTCAGGTTGCAGCGTCCGTTTCCGGTCGCCAAAAGCTTTCTGCCGAGCTTTTGATTGCCTTCAACAACAACGACGGCACCCTTCTTTTTCAATGTCTGAGCGGCAGCACAGGCGGCCATAAGACCGGCCGCACCGCCGCCAATGATTACAATATCCGTTTTTCTCATAAGCACTCCTAATCAGAAGAACAATCCCAAAAGACCGTAAGAAAAGATCGCCATCAAAATGTCGGCGAGCAGTGTACCGCCGATCACGGAGAACATTGCATTCTTGAACGGCATCTTCATCAGTGCCGCCGCAAGTGAGCCGGTCCATGCGCCGGTGCCCGGAAGCGGAATGCCGACGAAAAGAAGCAGACCGAAGGTCTCGTACTTTTCGATCTCCTTAAACTTGCTTTTGCCCTTCGCTTCAAGCTTATCGACAAGCTTTACAAGCTTCGTGTTGCGCATCCAGTCGAAGATCTTGCGGATAAAAAGCAAAATGAACGGCACCGGAATGATCGTGCCGATAAAACCGATGATCATCGCAGGGATCAGCTCCACGCCCAAAAGCTTCGCCGCAACAAGACCGCCGCGCAGCTCCAGGACGGGCATCAGAGAGATCACAAAGACCGTCAGCTCAGCCGGAATGACTTCGCTGAAAATATTAACAAGTGTTTCAACCATAACTCTGTCTATCCTTTCAACGTCCGCAAATCAACATATTTAGCTTAGTATACTAAATTTTCGCATCTTTATTTTTCCCCAGAAGAATTATAAGACTGATTTACCCGAAATTAGCCGCTTTATTGCCGTGCTGCACCGCACAGTGCTTCCAAATCTCCGAAAGTATACCCCATTTCTTCCCATTTTGTCAGAAGCTCATCCAGAATCTGCGCATTTGTGGAGGACGTGCTGTGCAGGAGCACGACAGCGCCCGGATGCATACGCTCAATGAGCTTTGAAAAAGCCTGCTCCTTCGTCGGCTGATCCTCCGTGTACCAATCCACATATGCAAGGCTCCAGAAAACGGTCGTATAGCCGAGCTCCTGTGCCATTTTAAGATTTTCTTCGCAGAATTTCCCCTGCGGCGGGCGGTAGAGCTTTACCATTTCACGCCCTGTGATCTCCTTATAAAGCGCTTCATTTTTTGTAAGCTCCGCCGCAAAGCTTTCTTTATCAGCGATCTTCGACATATCGGGATGTGAATACGTATGATTAGCCACCGTATGCCCGTCTTCCGCCATACGTTTTACAAGCTCCGGCTGTGTCTCGAAGTAATTCCCGACCAAAAAGAACGTCGCTTTGACTTCATGCTTCTTCAGAGCATCCAAGATGGGTTCCGTATTGCCGTTCTCAAAGCCGGCGTCAAACGTAATGTATACTGTCTTTTCCCGGGTGTTCCCCGTGTACAGTGCGTTAAAGGAATCAAGATATTCCTTCGTCGCATTGCCGAGCGGTGCCTCTCCCTCGGTCTGAAAGCTGAGACCCCAATCGACCGGCGCCGCAGCCTCGACCGCGACCCGTTCTTCACCGCCGCCCACGGCGGAGATCAAACCGACCGCAAGCAGTACCGCACCGGCGATCGCGAGAACAAAGAGCCGGCGCATCAAAAGTTTCCTCACCATGACCATTCCTCCCATTGCATTCTGATAAACAGATATGCCGTATGTTCCTCCGTGATGATTGCGAAGTGATGCAAAGCATGGTATAATTTCAGCACGGAAGCTTTTGCTTTTTCCTGCATGCTCTGTCGAAAGACGGAAAAATTAAGGGAATATTAAGTTTTTTATAACAGCTGCTGTAAGGAATATTTTATATACTGAATTCAGACTATTGAAGGAGGAGAAAACCGTGTCCGATAAGAAAACGATACTCGTCGTGGATGACGACCGCGAGATCGTCCGCGCGATCTCCATTACGCTCGAAAAAGAGGGCTACAATATCCTGAAAGCGTATGACGGGCTTGAAGCGCTGGAGACAGCGGTCACCAATGAGATCCACCTCATTATCATCGACATCATGATGCCGAAACTTGACGGACTTTCCGCCATTATGAAGATCCGCGAGAAAAAGAATCTGCCGATCATCGTTCTCTCCGCTAAGGGTGAGGACAGCGACAAGATCCTCGGGCTTTCCGTCGGTGCGGACGATTACATGGCTAAGCCGTTCAATCCCCTTGAGCTCGCCGCACGTGTCAAATCGCAGCTGCGCCGCTATACAAGTCTCGGCGATATCAACGCCCGCAGCGATAACTGCATCGTAAACGGCAGGCTGACGTTTAATTTGGACGAGCATGTCCTGTATGCGGACGGCGACCCCGTAAAGCTGACAGCGACCGAAACCAAGATCGTTGAGCTTCTGATGCGTCACCCTGGACGCATCTTCCCGGCAGAGGAGATCTACAGCCGCATATGGAATGAACCGGCATATTCCGCGGAAAATACGGTCATGGTACACATCCGCCGCATCCGCGAAAAGATCGAGCTCAACCCGAGCGAGCCGGAATACTTAAAGGTGGTGTGGGGACTTGGATACGAAATCGAAAGGCACTAATTTAGCCCGCGGACTGTTCTCGTGGTTCTGCTATCTCCTTGTCTTTTTCACGCTCATCTCTGTCACAGTGTACGGCATCGCACTTTTCACAAGCTACGGTTCGGACATTTTCACACAGGCGGAACGTGTTATAGACACCTCGGCACAGCTTATGATCGGTGAGCTGAGAGAACTCGACACATACAAGGAAAGTGCTTCCGCTTTCTTCGAAAGACTTTACTATAACACGCGCACATCGGACACCGAGAAGGAAAAGGCACGGGAAGCGGCAAACAACAGCCTGTACTACGGCACACAGTACCTCGAAAGCATTTCGCGCGATAATCTCTACTGTGTGATCGACTATAGCACGGACCCGAACGGTATCACTTCGACGAACGATCCGAACTGGACGCCCGGCACTCTTCCCGAAGACTTTAATTATCTTTTTGTCTGTGAAGACCGTTGTGTTTCGATCTACCATAAATTTGAGGGTGATACGCTCGGCTGTGTGTACAGCAGTGAGGAAGCCGGTTCTTTTTACACGAATGCGCTGACCTATACGCTTGACGCGCTCCGAAAGGATCCGCTTGCGCCCGACATCTATTTTGCCGTCCGCGAGGAGGCTACCAGCTATTACGCTTCGAACGAAATCATCGGCAGCGCACAGAACCGCGCAAACCGACTTCTGTTCCAGCTCTCCCTGCTCGTCACGGCCGCCGTTTTGTTCCTTTTGATGCTCCTTTTCGGCATCATCTTCCGGCGTGACCGTTTGCTGTTCACGGAGCGTCTCTCCGTCTGGATGCGGCATATCTGGATCGAAATTAAGCTCCTTTTGACTTTTGTGCTGTTTGCTGCAGCCTATTTGCTCGTTTTTGTGTCCGGCAGCGGTTTTGCCGCGATCTGCGGATTCTGCCTTGTTTTTCTCTATATCCATCTGCTGCTTGTTGACCTTTCGCACAACCGTCGGATATGGAGACACAACATTGTCCACTCCGTTCTGAGATTTATCTCGCAGGCACGGCGCAACCGCCGGTTTGACCACATTGAATACCGGAAATTCTTAGCCATGGTCATCGTGCTGAGCGGACTTGTGCTTTTGACCGTGATCGTCACGGTGTTCGCCGTGATCCACGGCTTTAAGTGGCGCTTCCTTATCCTCTTCTACGGTGCGATCGCATTTGCTGCCGCCGGAACGCTGTTTTGGTTCGGCGCCGCACTTCGTGAGGATCTTCGCGACTACGGCATCCTGATGGATCAGATCGAGAAAATGTACAGAGGCGATCTGAACGCCGTAAATCATATCACCTCCGCCTCACCGCTTTACGGCTATGCCATGCAGCTGAATATGATCCGCGACGGCATCCGCATTGCGGTCGACGACGGCGTCCGGTCGGAGCGCACCAAGGTGGAGCTCATCACGAATGTTTCTCACGACATCAAAACACCGCTGACCTCGATCATCAGCTATATTGAGCTGTTAAAAGCCGAGGAGGATCTGCCGCCGCATGTAAAGGACTATGTGTCCGTTATTTCACAGAAGGCGGAACGGCTTCGCGCCATGATCCAGGATATCTTCGATGTATCCAAGGCGACGACCGGCAATATATCGTTAAGTCCCGAGCACTTTGACTTAAAGACACTGCTCAGGCAGACACTCGCCGATATGGACGAGCTGATCCAAAACACACTACTGCAGTGGCGTGTACAGATCCCCGAGGACGAATACCCCGTCTATGTGGACGGACAGCGCATGTACCGTGTATTTCAAAATATCATTAAGAACGCCGCACAGTATGCACTTGAAGGCTCGCGCGTATACGTTGTACTCGTGAAGCAGGAAGGCCGTGCGCTTCTCTCCGTGCAGAACATCTCAAAGCATGAGCTCAGTCAAACCGGCGAAGAGCTGACCGCACGCTTTGTGCGCGGAGACGCAAGCCGCACCTCCACAGGCAGCGGTCTCGGTCTCTCCATCGCAAAGAGCTTTACGGAGGCCTGCGGCGGCACATTCCGCATTTCGGTAAACGGAGACCAGTTCAGCGTGGAGATCACACTCCCGCTTGAATTCCAGCCCGGTGCAGCTGCAGCCGAAGAAGATAACGATACATCAAATGCATAAGCTTCTATGAAAGGAGGATGTCATGACCCACGAAACACAGATCCGTACAGTAGAAGGGAGCAACACAGTTGTCCTGCTCATACACGGCATTTTGGGTACACCGCATCAGTTCGACCCCATTTTGCCGGCGATCCCGCAGGAATGGAGCATGATCAACCTCCTTCTTGACGGGCACGGCGGCTCGGTTGAAGCGTTCGGACAAAGCTCCATGCATAAATGGGAAACACAGGTCGCAGACGCCGTGAACACGCTCTGCTCGGAATATGAAAATGTTTTTATTATTGCACATTCCATGGGTACGCTCTTTGCGATCGACGCCGCGTTGGCGCATCCGGAAAAATTGAAGGCGCTCATACTCCTCTCTCCGCCGCTCAAAGTCAGCCCAAAGTGCAGGCTTATCCGCTATGCATACCGCATCGGGCTTGGATTCGGCGGCAATTTGGACGCTGAGCTTTCCGGCGTCCGGCATGCGTACAGCTTAAGAACCGAACAGCGCATTTGGAAATATTTTCGTTGGATCCCGCGCTACTTAGAGCTCTTTTCGAAGATCCGCAGCACCCGAAAGAAGCTTCCGGCGTTGAGAACGCCGACGACCGTGTTTCTTTGTCTCGATGACGAAATGGTCTCCGTCCGCTCAAAGAAGTATGTTGAAAACCATCCGACGTGCAGCCTCATTTATCTGCCCGACTCGACGCATTTTACTTACGGCGGAAATGACGCGGACACGATCCGCAAAGCGGTTTTGAATCTGAATACGCTGATATGAAAAAACCGATCTGTGGCTTTATGCACCACAGATCGGTTTTCTTTTTTATTCGTCCCAAAGAGAAGAAAAATGCGCGATGAAAAATTCACGCATCAGGTCTCCCTGTGCATCCAGATGCGCCTTGATGTAATTTTCTTGCATCTTTTGTTCTTCGGGGTCGATCTCCTTGTACCGGTGGATAACAACATTGCAGCGGGCTTCTTCCTTTAATATTTCCGGATAAACATCCTCGATGACCTCGCACCGGGAAACGTGTACATCATTCTGACTTTCCCATGTGTTTCCCTTTGTGTTTTCCAGACCCTCCACCGTATCCGGAATATAGAGATATCCCCTTTTGCCGCCGTACAGCGTTTTGAGCTGATCCGGAAACCGCTCGAAATAATGCTGCTTCCCGTCAGCGCGCAGCCCCATGGTCACAAAATTATTTTTCGCATCCCTGCAGCAGATGAGCGCATAGCACCGGTCAGCCGTGAAATACGCGACATTTTCTCCGGAAGTATGCGATCTTGAATTCGCTTTTATATACTGCAGTCCGGGCATTACCGTGCCGTGATACAGCATACGCTCCCTCCTTTTCAAGCTTTTCATCGTAATATCAAACGCAAAAGCACCCGGAAAGCGTGCTCTCCGGGTGCCGAAATGCTATTTTGGCAGAGCAGAAGATCAGTCGTCGAGAACGGCTTCCTGACCGGTGATGCCTGCGGCGATCGTTGTAGCCAGCGGAGCCGGACGCTCGAACGGAGAGGTCATGACATAAGTCATGCCGGTCTTCTGAGACTCGATCGCGCCATGGATGACTTCCATTGCATGGTAGCCGATCTGTGCGTCAGCGCGCGGCTTGCGGCCGTTGCGCAGAGCGTAAGCCATGTCAGCCAGACCGACACCGCGGCAGGAACCGTCGTTGAAGCCGTGGAGCATCGGGAGTACCATCTCTTCCGGTCTTGCGAACTCGCCGAGCTGAGAAGCTGCGACCTGAGCACCGTTCTGACCTGCGCCGGGCAGACCCATATGTCTTTCCTTTTCCTTCATGTTCGGGCGCTTGAGGACCATGGAGCCGTCAAAGTTATTCGGATTGCCGAGCAGCAGAGTACCCTTTGTACCGGTGATCTCGAAATACTCGGAGTTATAGGACTCAGAGGTCAGATGGAATGTGCCGTTCACGCCGCTTTCGAACTCGAGTGCTGCGAAAATGGACGTCGGTGTATCGACAAAGAAGTTCTCGCAGTACTTCGGATGTGCCGGGTGTGTATACTTCATGTTTGGCTCATAGTTGCCGCCGAAGCCTGCAACCTTTGTGATACGGCCGAGGATGTTCAGCATGGTGTGCAGATAGTATCCGCCCCAATCAAACGGCAGACCTCCGCCCGGATGAAGCGGGAAGAAGAAGCTGTCCGGAGACAGGTCGAAGATCGGGTTAGCCGGGCGGTAAGAGCAGGTGTGCTGTGCATGAACGGCTACCGGTGTACCGATGATGCCTGCGTCGATGTAGAAGCGTGCGGACTGCTCCCATGCACCGAGGAAAGTATCCGGTGCGGTGATAAACATGACGTTATTTTCCTTTGCAAGACGCATGAGCTCTGTCGCCTCAGCAAAGTCAACAGCCATCATCTTCTCGCAGTAAACGTGCTTGCCGTGCTTCATAGCCTCGGAGGAGACTTCGAAATGGGACTCCGGATAGGTCAGGTTGCAGACGACTTCGATCTCCGGATCGTTGTAGATCTCTTCGTTCGTCATGACCTTGATGCCGTACTGATCGGCCATAGCCTGTGCACGCTCGGGAATGAGGTCAGCACAGCCGACGACTTCGAGGATATTGAACTTGTTTACCATGTTCGGCATGTATGTACCGCGGCAAATGGTACCGCAGCCGATAACGCCGACTTTTACTTTCTTGTGGTTCATAAAAGCATTTCCTCCCTGATATAATGATACGAAACATTAGATAACCGCTTATCTAAATCAAAAAAATTATAGCACAGGTACTTGTAGAAATCAACAAAATTCACTCCGAATTTTGCGAAAACATCGGACTAATACCAAAACCAAAAACCGCCGAAAAGAGTTTCCCCTCTTCGGCGGTAAAGGATATCGAAAATTACTGAACTGCCTTCTCGATCGCCTGCTTGATATCGTCGAGGATATCCTCAACATTCTCAATGCCGACGGAAAAACGGATGAGGTCGGGCTTTACGCCTGCATCCTCCAGCTGCTGATCGGACAGCTGACGGTGCGTGGTGCTTGCCGGGTGCAGAACACAGGTGCGCAGATCCGCAACATGTGTGACAACGGATGCGAGCTCGAGGCTGTCCATGAACTTCGTCGCTGCCTCTCTGCCGCCCTTGATACCGAAGGAAACAACACCGCAGGTGCCGTTCGGCATATACTTCTTCGCAAGTGCGTGGAATTCGCTGCTTTCAAGACCCGGGTAGTTGACCCATG
>JAGAOD010000103.1 GCA_017623855.1 Clostridia bacterium | reverse complement strand
CTTTTTATTCGCTGTATATCAGCCTGTATACAGTATAGCAAATCCCGCTTCGAAAAGAAAGGACGTAATTTCGCTCAAAAAGCGCTCTTATTTTCTATACATCATACAAAATAGATGAGGTGTTGCTAAATCGCAACACCCCACCGAAACGGTTATTCAGCTGTCTCGCCCGCCCTCAGTTCATCCAGAACCGCACAGGTAAGCGGGAATTCCGCGCGGTAGAAGTAGATCGCCGTACTGTCCGTCCAGTAATTAGCGCTGCGGTCGAACGCCTTAGTGTATTCCGGAGACAGACGACACTCAAGGCCTGCTGCCGGATACATGGAATCCAGTATACCGCCTTCAAGGACGATCTTCGCCGCAGGATCAAGATAGAGCGTATATTCGTCCGACATAGCGGTCGGGATCGCTTCAACCTCCACGGTCGTATTCTCTACAGCCTCACCGCCGTACTTTTCGTAGAATTCGTATTCTGTGCCCTTAGTCTGTGAATACATATCCGCAAGATAAGCTTCCTTAAGTCTGCGGATGAACTCCTCGGGGTCCTCGAGATCGCTCATAAAGAACTCTTCCGGCTCATCGGACTTTTCGTAGTTTGTATACTGCACACGCTCGAGCTCGTTCATCATCACGAGGGACGGGTTGCTCCTGCGATACTCTTCCGTCTCGGAGATCGCTCTCGCGCGATCGTACAGCTCCTCGATGCGGCCGCGTCCGCCCATATCGCCGTACGACAGGCTCTGCACCTTTCCGTCGACATACAGCTGCAGCATCACGTCGTAGCTGACAGCTCTGTCCTTCGCATCGTATATGTCATATGTCACATTATAGCGGCTGTAGCCATTCATATAGCTTGGTGTGTACGGGAAGTAAAGATCCTTCTGATTTTCGAGCATCGCCTTTGCAAGTGCAACACCGGCGTCGATCTGCTCCGCCTCCCATGTAGCCATAGCCACATGACGCTGCCCTTCATCGGTATAGACGATCTCGGAATTGCCGTTGAAGTTCTGATAGGTCATACCCATATCAGCGTTCATGAACTCCTTGCCGTACTGCACGGAAACCGCCTGCACTTCTGCGGACTCCGGAATGTTCGGGATGCCGATCATACCGGTCAAAACAAGCACGTTGATCAGAATGAACAAGGAAAAGCTCAGACCATTGATCCACAGCGCACGTATCGCCTTACGTACCGAGCGCGTATAGAGGATCTCCATGATGAGCCACCCGATCACAACGCCGATAACGGCACCGATCCAGTAAGCAGCGTAGTTTTCGGTGATCCACAGGAAGACAAGACTTCCGAGCACCGCCGCACAGAAGGTCGCGGAGAAACGTACAACGAGCTTAAAACGGCTCGGCATATTGCTTTCGGCAAACTCACTGCGTCTGCGGCAGAACGTCCACATGGAAAGACCGCCGCAAAGCAGTACATGAACGAGACCGATGAGAGCGACAAGAACGAACGCACCGTGCGACTCCATTACGCAAAGCTCAACGACATAATAAACGCTGAAGATCAGCGGAGAAAATACGGAAAGAAGATCCCAGGGCTCCACGACACCGTGGATCGGGATGGACGTTGTGATCAGTGCGGATGCAAACAGGAAAACCGCCGGGCTCAGTGCCGAAACGGCAACGAGCGAAAAGACGCTTTCCCACAGTGTGGCCGTCAGGACGATCATCAGCACCGTAAACAGATAGGCGGAAAACGCCGGCATAACGATCCAGAAGCAGCGCCAAAGAATAAACGGGACCAATTCATGTCCGGTAAAGCCCACGGCAACGCCGACCGCAAAGATCTGACCCAGTGCGACCAGTGCGGACGCAGCTGTAAGCGACACGAACGCGGCCAAAACGCGGCCGAGAAAATGCTCGGCACGAAGCACCGGGATCGCGTGGAAATAGTCAAGCTTCTGACGCTTGTGCAGATAACCGAACTGCTGCACCGCCATGCCCATGCCGAGACCGAACATCGGCGCAAAACCGGCAATGCCGATCGTACCGACGATCAGATTCTGCATATGCCTCATTTCTTCCACGTCCCAATACCGGTTTGTAAGCTCACCCAAAGTGTACAGCGACGGAACTAAGGCGAGAACAAGACCGAACAGGATGAAAAGCAGACGCATCTGATATAGCTGCGTTCTGCAAACAGCAAAAACACGTTTAGAAGACAATTTCTTCAAAGTCATAGCCAACTGCCTCCATTTCCTTGATAAATACTTCCTCCAGCGACAGAGAGAGGAATTCACTGAACAGCGGCGAAAGCGCTTCCAATTTCTTTTCGATGTCTTCACGTTCCCCGCGGATGACCATTGTGCAGAGAGAACCGGTATGTGTCAGCGAAGCAAGGTCGAACATTTCGCGAAGCTTCTGCGCATCCATGGGTTCACGGAACACAGCCTGCACACGGTGCATCCCGAGACGCAGCTCATCCACTTCCTTCTCGAGCAGAACGCCGCCCTGATGCAGAAGACCGACGGAATCGCAGAAATCCTCGAGCTCACGCAGGTTATGCGAAGCGATGAGAACGGTCATCTCACGGTCAGCCACTTCACTTGCGATCACACGCTTCAGAAGTCTGCGCATGACGGGATCCAGCCCGTCGAAAACCTCGTCCAAAAACAGATATTCCGGCACGGTGGAAAGTGCTGCGATCAGCGCAGCCTGTCTCTGCATACCCTTACTCATGGCAGAGATCTTCTTTTTGCGGTCCAGCTGAAAAACGGAGCACAAGCGCTCGAACTTCTCCCATGAAAAATGCGGATAAAAGCTTGCATTCAGCTTTGCCGTACTGTCCACCGTGGCGCCCGGCTCAAAATGCGGGTTATCCGGAACAAAATACATTCTGGATTTCACATCCACATTTTCATACGGCATCTCCCCGTCCACCTTGACAAAACCGCCGTCCGGGCTGAAAATACCGGCAATGCAGCGCAGAAGTGTACTCTTACCTGCGCCGTTCGAGCCGACAACACCCATGATGCGGCCCTTCTCGACCGTCAGCGAAACATTACGCAGCGCAGCCGTATTTTCAAAAAATTTCGCGAGTTCAAAAATCTCGATCATTTCGCGTCACGCTCCTTTCCAAAATCTCCTTTTTCAAAACATGCCTTGACCGTCCTAAGGATCTCTTCTTCCGTTACACCGATCTGCAGCGCAGCCGACACCGAGCCCTGAAGTGCCTCAAGCGCAGACTTTTTCCGCACATTCATGAGATCCTTCTGTTCTGCCAAAAACGAACCGCGGCCGGGTACGGATACGATCGCCCCGTCACGTTCGAGCATGGCATAGGCCTTCTGCACGGTATTCGGATTTACACCGGCTTCAGACGCGACCGAACGAACGCTTGGAAGCTGTGCCCCCGGCTTCAGAACACCGAGAGATGCAAGCTGCAGGATCCCGTTATAGACCTGTTCATAAATCGGCAACCCGCTCTTATAGTCGATATAAAGCATATTTTACCTCCTTTTCTGTATTAACTGTACTGTGTGTATTAGTACAGTTACAGTATATACTATGTGTGTCCGTTCGTCAAGCGTTTTTTCGCATATTTCCTTGACATTTCAAGTCCTATATGCTTAAATACTGTATGTTATAAATGCCGTTCAGGGCGTACGGCATAAACGGCACAGGAGAATTCCCTTCGGGAATTGCATAAACAGAGAGGACTGCCGCAGCTGTGCAGCAGCCCTCTTATATATCCGTAATCAAAATATAATATATAGAAAGCGGTTTTATTATGGGACTTTTAGAACTATTTGTGATCGCGGTCGGCCTGTCCATGGATGCCTGTGCGGTGTCGATCTGTAAAGGACTTTCCGTGCAAAAGGTAAAGCCGAAGCATATGCTGCTCGCCGGCCTGTATTTCGGCGGATTTCAGGCCTTGATGCCGGCGATCGGTTACCTGCTCGGTGTGAACTTCCAGAGCATGATCGAACGCGTTGACCACTGGATCGCCTTCATCCTGCTGGTTCTGATCGGCGGCAATATGATCAAGGAATCCTGCGGCTGTGCGGAAGAAATGGACTGCTCCTTTTGCTTTAAGGCAATGCTCCCGCTCGCCATCGCAACAAGCATCGACGCACTTGCCGTCGGCGTGACCTTTGCATTCCTGCAGGTCAGCATTGTTCCGGCAGTGCTCTTCATCGGTGTCACTACATTCGTCTTCTCCGCACTCGGCATTCGCCTCGGAAATATCTTCGGTGCAAAGTACAAGACAAAAGCGGAACGCCTCGGCGGTATCGTACTCATCCTCATGGGCACAAAAATTCTTTTGGAACACCTCGGTGTACTCGACTGGTTCTTCGGACTCTTCGCATAACATATAATTCGCATTTCAAAACTCCATAAAGCTCAAAGTGGGTGCTGCAAAACATAAAATGCAGCACCCTCTTTCTATTTATATATAAGAGTGTAATGATCCTGTATACACAAAAGCACGGCGTGTTCAGCATGTAAAGCTTTTCTGCATTACACTTATTCCCATACAAATAACAGCATACAGTAACAAAAAAAGACGCCCCGCCTCAAAAGAGACGGGGCGCCGGAGACTTTCGAAAAATTTTTCTACAGTCTCAAAAGTATTCCGTACTTTCGCGAAAGTACAAAATACTACCTGATTGATACGCGAAAGACAACCCTGACGGTTTTCTTTCACACTATCTTTCCCTCCGAAATCTTTGGCTCGAAGGGTTTTCGGCAAAAAATACGCCCCGCCTCAAAAGAGGCGGGGCGCCAATCCTTACGG
>JAGAOD010000102.1 GCA_017623855.1 Clostridia bacterium | reverse complement strand
GCTCTGCTGGCGGTAGCGGCAAGCCTGCTGGAATTATACATTGCGCCCGTTATATTGCAGAAGGTAGAGGATAGAGTGAAGATATCCGATCTGCTTCTGACTATAGCGCTTTTTGCGGGCGGTCTGTTTTTGGTGCGGGGACTAATAGCATATTTACAGGAAAATAAGCTGATGGGCCGTGTATGGGTCAGAATGAAGCTGGTTACGAAAATAAGTGAGAAGCTTTGCACGGTATCGTACCCGTACCTAGAGAATCAGGATTTCCTGAATACCTGTGAAAAAGCACATATGGCTTTGACGAGTAACTCCAGCGCAACAGAAGCGATATGGGAAACACTTACGAACATTTTGCAAAGTGTGTTGGGCTTCGCGATTTATCTTTTCCTGTTCTATTCGGTGGACCCCATCCTCATGGCAGTGACCCTTATAACAACGGTGGCGGCTTATTTTGTTAACCGCCACACTTCCGAGTGGGGTTACCGTCACAAAGACGAGGAAGGACGCTATGCGCGCCGAATGTGGTATGTTACGAAGCAGGCGGAAGAACATGGTGCGCTCAAGGATATCCGTATTTTCGGAATGGGCAAGTGGCTTGGAGAGGTTTTTACTGCAGCGCAGAATCTTTACAGGGATTTTACGATTCGCGGCGAGCGCGTCTACCTGATCGGCGATCTTGCAGACCTTGTTATGAGTGTTCTCCGAAACGGAATTGCATATTTTTACCTCATTCGTATGGTACTGAACGAGAGTCTTTCAGCTTCTGCGTTTTTGTTGTATTTTACAGCGGTGAGCGGTTTTACAAACTGGATCACCGGAATTCTCTCCGGTTTCTTTGAACTGCATAAGTTCAGCCTCGATATCAATACTATGCGCGAGGTTCTGGAGATTAAGGAACCGTTTAAGTTTGAGGACGGTGAAAAGCTTGAACCCGATGTGACAAAGGCGTACGAGATCGAGCTTCGGAATGTTTCCTTCCGTTATCCCGGCGCGGAGCAATATACTTTGAAGAATATCGACCTGAAGATCAAGTCCGGCGAGAAGCTTGCCGTTGTCGGCTTGAACGGTGCCGGTAAAACGACGCTTGTAAAGCTCATCTGCGGTTTTTACGACCCGACAGAGGGTGTGGTGCTCTTGAACGGCGAGGATATCCGAAAGTATAACCGCCGGGATTACTACCGCCATTTCTCCGCCGTGTTTCAGGATTTCTCCGTTTTGGATACGGACTTTGCAGAAAATATCTCACAGGAATATGCGTCCTTTGATGAACAGAAGCTGGAAAATGCGCTGCGGGAAGCCGATCTTCTGGACCGAATCCGTGCGCTGCCGAACGGGGTAAAGACCCATGTGGGACGCAGTGTGTACGAAGACGGCGTAGAGCTTTCCGGCGGCGAGACGCAGCGCCTGATGCTGGCGCGTGCGCTCTACAAAAATGCGCCGATCATCGTTCTGGATGAGCCGACCGCCGCGCTCGACCCGATCTCCGAGCACAATCTCTACATGAAGTATAACGATCTGACAAAGGGCAGGACTTCGGTCTATATTTCGCACCGGTTGGCGTCCACACGTTTCTGCGACCGTATACTGTATCTTGCCGACGGCGTGATCGCCGAAGAAGGCACGCACGAGACTCTGCTTTTGAAAAAGGGGAAATATGCGGATCTGTTCGAGATCCAAAGCCGGTATTACAGAGATAAGGAGGGGGAGAGCCATGAAGAATAAAGAACTGCCGTCCTTTAAAGAAACATTACAGGCGACCGTGCGTGCCGGCAAAATCTGGAACCGGTATTCTCCGAATTATATTTTGTCCATTTTCCTGCTGGCGGTCGTTTCTGCTGTGACGCCGTATGTCAGTATTTATTTCTCGGCACAGATTCTGAATGAGCTGGCCGGAGAACGGGACCCGAAGCGCCTTCGGACGCTTGTGATCCTGACGGTCAGCGTTACCGCCGCGATGATGCTTTTGACCGCTATTTTGAAGCGTTGGAAGCAGGTTTGCGGCAGTGCGATATGGCACAGGCAATGGCGTATCACCTCGGATAAACTGCTTTCCATGGATTTTGCGGCGGCAGATGCGGCTGAAACACATAATCTGCTTTCTCACATGAAGCAAAATGACAATTTTACGTCCGGTGGCCTCATGAAGGTGCTTCGTGAAATTGAGCCGTTAGTACAGTCTGTCGCCGGAATTTTTGGCGCATTGGCATTATCGGTCACGCTGTTTACAACAAAAGTTCCTGAAACTGCAGGAAAATGGGTGCTTCTCAATAACCCGTTGGTTCTGTTAGGAGCTCTTTCTGTTTTGCTTATCATATCCCTGTTAGCTCCGGTATGCAAAAATGTAGCCAGTGCATTATGGATGCGAGCATGGTCATCCATTATAGATCTGAATCGGGCTTTTAGCTTTTTTGCAGGGATTGCGAGAATGAAGCATCGTCAGCTGGATGTTCGTATTTACCGTCAGGAACGTATTGCGGCGTATCATTTGGGGAAGGATACTACATTTTCTACAAACGGTACATTAGCAAGGACAGCATGGCGAGGGATGGGCTTGTGTTCGGGTCTTTCGGAGGGCATTTCCGCTGTTTTTCTCGGTTTAGCGTATGTTTTCGCCTGTCTCAAAGCGTGGGCAGGTGCATTTGGCGTCGGCTCTGTTGCGCAGTACGTGACGGCGATCACCTCACTTTCTGCGAACATCGGTAAGCTGATTTCCACATGGGGAGAAATGCGTGCGAATGTCACGATGCTGCGTACCTCCTTCGAATTCCTCGACATCCCGAATGAGATGTATCAGGGCAGCCTCACGACCGAGAAACGCAGCGACCGTCAGTATGAGATCGAATTTCGCGATGTCTCCTTTAAGTACCCCGGCGCAGAGGATTACGCGCTGCGGCATGTCTCCATGAAGTTCAAGGTCGGCGAGCGTTTGGCGGTCGTCGGACAGAACGGCTCGGGTAAGACGACTTTCATCAAGCTCCTTTGCCGCCTGTATGACCCCACGGAGGGCGTGATCCTCTTAAACGGCATCGACATTCGAAAGTACAGCTATGATGAGTACATTGCGCTGTTCTCCGTCGTTTTTCAGGATTTCCAGCTCATGTCGTTCTCCCTCGGTGAGAATGTCGCGGCTGCGGTCGAATATGATGCTGACCTCGTGCTCGACTGTCTTGATAAAGCCGGCTTCAGTGAACGCCTCAAAACACTCCCGAACGGCCTTAAGACGATGCTCAACAAGGATTTCGACGAGCAGGGCGTGCAGGTCTCGGGCGGCGAAGCACAGAAGATCGCTTTAGCCAGAGCGCTTTATAAGGACGCGCCGTTCGTCATTTTGGATGAGCCGACCGCCGCACTTGATCCGATCGCCGAAATGGAGGTCTATACGAAGTTCGACGAGATCTGCGGCGACAAGACCGCCGTGTACATCAGCCACCGCCTGTCTTCCTGCCGGTTCTGCGATCAGATCGCGGTGTTTGACGAAGGCAGTATCGTGCAGTTTGGTACACACGACGCACTTGTAACGGACGAAGACGGCAAATACGCCGCCCTTTGGAACGCACAGGCGCAGTATTACGTGACAAAAGAAAGCTGAATATTACAGTGAAGCGGGTGCAGCGGCTGTTCTGTGCCCGCTTTTTCTGTCTGCGACGGAGTGCAGCGATATAGTACTGGACACGGCTATGGGTACGTGCTATGCTTATAAAAGTAAACTCGCATTTGGCGAAAAAGGAGACCGTTATGCGTTACAAAAAGAGAGAACGAAATACGGAGCTGATCCTGCCCGTTCTGTGCGCCGTGCTCACGGTGGCAGCGGCGCATGTGGTTTTCATGCTCTTTTCGGGAAAGCATCTGCTCGCGTCCAATCCGTATAATTCCTACATATTGCAGGCAAAGGCATGGTGTGAAGGGACGCTCTGGCTGCCGGAAAATTACCCTTGGCTGGAATTAGCCGTCTACAAGGGGCATTATTTTGTGTCTTTCCCGCCGTTTCCGTCGTATCTTTTGCTCCCGTTTACGGCAGTTTTCGGCGAGAATACCCCGGACAGCGTGATCGCTTTCTGTGTTATGCTGATCGGCGTCGTGTATGCGGTGCGCGCAGCATATCACTGCGGCATGCGCGGAGAGGCAAGTGCATGCATGGCGGTGTTTCTGTACTGTGCGAATAATGTTTGGATGGTCACGGTGGACGCGTGGGTGTGGTTTTTGGCGCAGAATTTGGCGCTGACGCTGACGCTCATGGCGTTTGATTACGGCTTAATGGGGAAATTCGGCAGGTCGCTCTTCTTCCTCGCGGCCGCGGTCGGCTGCCGCCCGTTTCAGATCGTCTATCTGCCCGTTATTCTGTATTGGCTCGTGCAAAAGGAGCTTATGAGCCGACAGAGCTTCGTGCGGGTGTTCCTCCGCCGGATCTACCGCTTCGTTCCCGCGCTGCTTCTCGGTGCATCCTACATGGTGCTGAATGTCCTGCGGTTTGACGATCCGTTCGAGTTCGGTCATAATTTCCTGCCGGAGTTTCTGCGGCACGAAGAGGGGCAGTTTTCTTCGGAATATCTGCTGCATAATTTCCCGCGCCTGTTCGAGCTCCCCACCCTTGACCCCGAGAGCCGCAAGCTCGTTTTCCAAGGCTTCGACGGGACGAATATCTTCATCGTTTTCCCGATCTTCGCACTGCTGCTGTTTGCGGTGATCGCAGAAGCTTATCGCCGGATCCGCTCCCGTTCCGCGGGGGACAAGCAGGCATATATTTCCGTTATCATGCTGCTCGTTCTGTCCGCCGCACACATCCTGCTCCTGTGCGCACACCGCACCATGGGTGGGGCACATTTTGGAAACCGCTATCTGATCGACACGCTCCCCGCGCTTTACTTGGTGCTTTGTAAGCTGACCGAGCCCGACGAAGCGCAAAATATGCCGATCCTGCAGAAGATCGGCGGAATGCTGTTTATGATCTGCGGTGTTTCGGGTTTATTGATCAATTTCGTCGGCGTTCTGCAGTTTTACGCACAGTGATACCATATGAAAAAAACTGCGCTGCCCTGTAACGGACGGCACAGGTTTTCTTACATACTGTTAGGAAAAATTAAGTTGTGCATATATGTCCTGTATGCTATGATGTAATCAGAAACCGGAACTGAGGAGGTTACCGATATGAAAAAAGGAATTTGTGTGTTACTCACTCTCGTGCTCGTTATGAGCCTTGCCGCCTGCAGCGGCGGCAATACGGCGGTCACGGTACAGCGGGCGGATCGCCTGATGTCCGCGGGCGTTGCCGGAGAGCGATATGCGGGCGTTGTCGTCAGCAATAACGTCGTGGAGATCAACCGCGACAGCTCAAAGCGCATTGAGGAGCTTTATGTGGGGGTCGGCGATACGGTCAGCGCCGGCGACAAGCTCTTTTCCTACGACTCCGACGAGCTGGAGCTTTCGCTCGAAAAGGCACAGCTTGAGGTCGAGAAAATGACGAACGAGCAGACGGATTATACCGCGCAGCTCGAAAAGCTCGAAAAGAAGCTCAATAATACATGGAATGAGTCGGACAAGGTGCGCCTCACGCTGGAGATCAACACCCTGAAAACGACCTTGATGGAAACGGAGTATAATCTGAAGGCGAAGGACAAGGAGATCGCAACGCTCACGGAAATGCTCTCGAATATCGATATTCTGTCTCCTGTGGACGGCACTGTGCGCAAGGTGGACGAGGAAGGGCAGTCCGGCTCGTTCATCACCGTACAGCAGAGCGGCGCATACCGCGTGCAGGGCATGCTGAATGAAATGAGCATGGGCAGCGGTCTGATGAGCGGCTCACGCGTGCAGATCTTCTCCCGTGTCAATGACGACACATGGACGGGCACGGTCACCTCCGTGAACACATCCGAAGTTATGCAGGACAGCAATATGAACATGGGCTTTGTGGGCGGCGCGATCGCGGAAACGATGACGACGACCTCGTCCTACGTCTTCGACGTGGAGCTCGACAGCGTGGACGGTCTGCTTCTCGGTCAGCATGTGTACATTGAGCTCATGCAGGAGACGGCAATGACGGAGGGGCTGTGGATCCCGGAAAATTTCCTCGTGAACTTTGAGACGGACGAGGAGACCTTTGAACTCAGTGCCACGGTCTTTGCTGAAAACGGAAGCGGCAAATTGGAGGAGCGCAGTGTCGCGCTCGGCATGTACGACGGGATGACCGGCTGCTACGAGATCCTTTCCGGCGTGTCCGCAGAGGATTATATCGCAGATCCGTTTGATCCCGGCTGTGTCGCGGGTGCATCCGTTATGCGCCGCGAGCCCGAGGATTTCACCGGTACGGGTACGGAAATGCCGGCAGAGGGCGACACCGTGCAGGAAGACGTCGTTGTAGAGGACGGTACCGCTCAGGATGAAATGGCTGTGGATGCCGCTGAGATCGTAACGGAGGAGTGAGCGTTATGATCCTTGAACTTAAAAATGTATTTAAGAATTATTACCGGGGCAAAACGGAGATCCCGGTACTGAACGATATCAACCTTTCCGTCGAGGAGGGGGAGTATCTTGCCATCATGGGCCCGTCGGGCTCGGGCAAAACGACGCTGATGAACCTCATCGGGTGCCTCGACACGCCGTCTGCCGGCGAGCACCTCTTAAACGGCAGAAAGATCAACGAGCTCGATGACAACGCTCTGGCGGATATCCGAAACCGCGAGATCGGCTTTGTTTTTCAGAATTTCCACCTGCTGCCGAAAATGAATGCGCTCGATAATGTCGCACTGCCGCTGCTTTATGCGGGCGTGAGCCAAAAGGAGCGCCGCGAACGTGCGGCAGAAGCACTTAAGGCGGTCGGTCTTGAGGAGCGCGTGCAGTTCTTCCCGAATCAGCTTTCGGGCGGTCAGTGCCAGAGAGTGGCGATCGCCCGTGCGATGGTGACGAACCCGAAGCTGCTTTTGGCGGACGAGCCGACCGGCGCGCTCGACACCGCGTCCGGTGACCAGATCATGGAGATCTTCCGTGAGCTCAGTGATAAGGGCATGACGATCATCATGATCACGCATGAATTGGCGGTCGCGGAGCGCGCGGATAAGATCTGCCGCATTCTGGACGGACGGCTTTTGATCCCGGAAAATGAGGGGGTGACGGCGCGTGAAGAAGAATAAACGCAAATGGATCTATATCGCCTTAGCGGTCGTTATTTTGGCCGCTGCGGCTGTCGGCGGCGTGTATTACGCGTCCCAAAACCGCGAGCCCGTCTATGTTTTCAGCTTTCAGGAGGGCATCGTCGGCATGACGGATTATTATGACTATACGGGCGAAAGCTCCGGCATGGTCACGACCGACCGCGTGCAGAATGTTTTTCTGACTCAGACGCAGACCGTGAAGGAGATCCTCGTGTCCGAGGGACAGGAAGTCAAAAAGGGTGACGTTCTCTTTACTTACGACACAACGCTTTCCGACATCCAGCTCATGCAGAAGGATATTGCGGTGCAGCAGGCGAAGCTTGATTTAGAGACCGCACAGAAGGAGCTGCGTGTCATCAATTCGTACGTGCCGATCCGTTATTACGAAGTCATTCCGCCGGAACCCACGGAGCCGCCGGAGCCGATCGCGGATCTTTCCACGTTCGACCTCACAGACAAGACCTTCCTGCCGTATTCCGGCTCGGGCAGTACCTCGCTGACGCCGAAATACTGCTGGCTGAAGTCCGACGCGACGGTCGACGAAACGATGATGCAGGCGCTTTTTGAGGGCGTTTCCGAAAACGTGCTGTTTGTTTTGTTCCAGCATACCGCCGAGGACAAAGCAGACGGCGAGATCCTCAGCGAGTACGGCATCAAGCTGATGCGTTTTGTCATAGAGCTTGAGGACGGCACGACCGAGGAGGAATATCGCTTTGCGTTCTTCGAGAAGGTCGTACCGGAGGAGCCGCCCGTCGATCCCGGCGTGGAGTGGAATTCCGGCTACACCGCCGCGGAGATCGCGCAGATGCGCACGGAAAAGCAGGCGCAGATCAAGGACCTCGAGTTCAAGATCAAAATGGAGGAAGCCGAATATAACATTATGCAGAAGGAAGCGGACTCCGGCGAGCTGCTCGCCGAGTTTGACGGCACGGTGATGGGTCTTACCGACCCGGAATTCTGCGACGAGGGCATGCCGCTGATGAAGGTGACGGACGGCGGCGGATTTTACATCGAAGGTTCCGTCAGCGAGCTGCAGCTCGATACACTGCAGCTTGGGCAGACCGTGGATATCATGAGCTGGGACACCGGCATGAGTTACGAGGGCACGGTCACTGAGGTCGGCCAGTTCCCGATGGAAAACAACGAGTATTACTACGGCGGCAGCCAAAATGTCAGCTATTACCCGTACACGGTCTTCGTGGACGGCTCCGCTGAGCTGCAGGACGGCTTCTACGTCTCGATGACGCTCAGAGGCAGCGAGGGACAGGGCAGCCTGTATATCGACAATGCGTTCCTGCGCACGGAGGGCGCAAAGAGCTACGTCTATGTCCGCGGTGCGGACGGGAATCTCGAGAAGCGCAATGTGCAGGTCGGCGGCAGCCTTTGGGGCAGCTATACACAGATCAGAAGCGGACTCACCGGCGAGGATTGGCTCGCGTTCCCGTACGGGAAGGACGTCCGTGCAGGTGCACCCACACAGGAGGGCACCTGGGAAGATCTTTACAACTAAGGAGGTGGAGATATGGAAAACATCAGGCTTGCCTTTCAGGGAATCTGGGGGCATAAAATGCGCAGCGTGCTGACCATGCTCGGTATCATCATCGGCATCGCGGCGATCATCACCATCG
>JAGAOD010000101.1 GCA_017623855.1 Clostridia bacterium | reverse complement strand
CAGGCAGGCGATCTCAAAGCCGACGAACACCGCATTAAAAATAACCGGCGGCAGCGGTGCCAGAACCGGAACGCTTTTCACACGCACATTTCTGAGCGCATGTGTACAGAGTGCCGAGCAAAGTGTAGCCGCCGTGCCGAAGACCCAGTCGACAATGCCGAGCGGACTTGCAAGATTCGAGATCAGACATCCGACCGCAAGACCCGGGATCGCCGCCGTCGTGAAGACGGGCAGCACCGTCAGGGCTTCCGAAAAACGAAACTGCACGGGGCCGAACGCAAGATTCATGGCTGCAGCCACATACGTCAGAACGGCGTACATGGCCGCGATCACGGCGCTTATCGCAAGCGCACGTGCTCTTTTTGTTGTTTTCAATTTTGAACATTCCTTTTGACCGCGGCGCGGACATAGCCCGCCCGCGTTAGTATTGTTTAAGGTCAGGATTTTGCGACTGACCGCAGATACTGCATAATACAATACCTGCAATATAAAGCATACGCATTTTTTATAGTCTTGTCAAGTTTACATAATTTTAGCCGTAACAAAAGAGTCTGTCCAAACAGACCCTTGACGATTATTTTAGATAGAGATACAATAGAATCAACTACAGTGCATAACACGGTCTACCCTAAGATCCGGACCGTCTCCGCGTCCCGGTGCCGCAGCGCGATCACCGCACCGCGGATACGAAATGCCTTCGGGTCTCCGAGCGGGCTGATCCCGACGCAATCGACACGCGTCCCGCATACGAGCCCGAGATCCTGCAGGCGGCGCCGCATATCCCCCTTTGTCAGCACGGCACACACGATGCCGCTCTGCCCGACACGAAGGGACGATAGCGTGCGTTCCTCTCCGGTTTTCTGCATGGACCTGTCCCCCCTTTCTCTGCACCAGTTTATGCCAAAGCAGCGTTTTATGTGTTCAGGGTTTGGTGTTATGTAATCTTATCTTTTGGAGGAATGATCAAAATGGCAATGAAGGTTGGTATTCAGCTCTATTCCGTACGTGACGAGATGGCAAAGGATCCGATCAATGCGATCCGCACGGTAGCCGGTCTCGGTTACAAGAACCTCGAATTCGCAAGCTCCAAGGCAGACACCGATCCGGGCGTAGGCTTTGGCGTTGACGCAGACACCATGAACGCTCTGCTCGCCGAAACAGGCGCAAAGCTGATCAGCGGTCATGTTCGCCCGATCAACGAGGACACCATTGATGCACTCATCGAGTATCACAAGAAGGTCGGCACCAAGTACATCGGCCAGTCCTCCGACTTCTATGACAGCTATGAGCATCTGCTCGAGCGCTGCGAGTACTACAACTGGGTCGGCAAGAAGCTTGCCGAAAACGGCATGCAGTTCCTCGTACATAACCATTACCATGAGTTCCAGAAGCTGAACGGCAAGGAAGTCCTGTACCACATCATGGACAACACCGATCCCGAGTATGTCAGCTTTGAGCTCGATACATTCTGGGCAATGCGCGGCGGCATGGATCCGATCGAAGTCATGAAGCGTCTCGGCTCCCGTCTGAAGCTCGTTCATCAGAAGGACTTCTCCAAGACCTCCACAACACCGATCAACCTGTGGACCATCAAGGACCCGAACGTGCTCATCACCCGTGAGACCTTCGGCGGCGCTGCACAGCCGACGGACTTCTGCGAGATCGGCACCGGCATCATGGACATTCAGTCCATCATCAATGCCGCGAACGAGCTCGGCGCAGAGTACATCGTCCTCGAGCAGGACTGGACGCAGCTGACACAGATGGAAAGCGTCAAGATCAGCATGGAAGCCTTCAAGAAATTCGAAGGCCTCTCCTGGTAAGTCCGCACGGCGGACGGCGAATGTCCGCGTAGTCGTTCGTTACCTCACTCGACAGCAAAATGAGTACACCTGCAGGTCGCGTTCTTCGGAATGCTCCCGAAAGAGAGCCGAACAGTGGACAGCGAACGTCCGCGTAGTCGTTCGTTACCTCACTCGACAGCAAAATGAGTACACCTGCAGGTCGCGTTCTT
>JAGAOD010000100.1 GCA_017623855.1 Clostridia bacterium | reverse complement strand
GTCCGGATGCCTTGCCGAGGTAACCGAGCGCGGATTTGTGCGCCTCGCTGTAGAAGGACAGCGTGAAAAGCGTCTCGCGGTCGACGAATTTCTTCGTGTAGCGCTGCGGGCGGACATAGACGGTCACACTGGGTTTGCCCCAGATGAAGCCGACGCTGCCCCAGGAGACAGTCATCGTGTTGTAATCGCCCTCGCTGCCCGCGGTGAGCAGTGCCCAATCCTTGCCGATCTTCGTGAAGGGATTAAACGAGAGGGACTCATAGGGGACGGATCTGAATGCCATAAATACAACTCCTTTTTGTCAGTAATGCAGTATACGGTGCGGCGGAGCTTCAGATCTCCCTGCACACCTGGAAAATGTAAAATTTCAGATAATACGACTCGTCCGCGCTCCAGAGGATGGGGTGATCGGGTGCCTGTGTGCGGAACTCGACCTGACGGAGACGGCAATGCGCCGCGCGGGCGGCCTGTCCGATGGTCTGTGCGAACAGCTGCGCGTCCATGTAATGCGAGCAGGAGCAGGTGGCGAGGTAGCCGCCGTCCTTGACCAATTTCATGCCGCGGAGGTTGATCTCGCGGTAGCCCTTGACCGCATTTTTGATGGAATTGCGGGACTTTGTAAATGCCGGCGGGTCGAGAATGACGACATCAAACTGCCTGCCCTCGTTTTCGAGCGCGGGGAGCAGGTCGAAAACATCTGCGCACTGAAATTCGACAGTGCCGGAGAGGTCGTTCAGTGCGGCGTTTTCCCTCGCCTGATTTACGGCGAGCTCGGAAGCGTCCACGCCGAGCACGTGCTTTGCGCCCGCGTAGCCTGCATTCAGTGCGAACGAACCGGTGTGCGTGAAGCAGTCGAGGACCTCGGCATCCTTGCAGATGCGCTGCATGGCGAGGCGGTTATATTTCTGATCGAGGAAAAATCCGGTCTTCTGCCCGTCCTTCACGTCGACGATGTAATGCACGCCGTTTTCGACGATCTCGACATTCGTGTCGAATTCGTCTCCGATGAAGCCCTTGACGCGGTACATGCCCTCCTTCAGGCGCTCGCGCGCATCACTGCGCTCGTATACGCCGCGGATCGCGACACCGTCCTCAAGGAGCACCTTTTTTAAGAGTTCGACGATCGTGTGCTTCATCTTGTCGATGCCGAGCGCGAGGGACTCGACGACGAGCACATCGGAGAATTTGTCGATGACGAGACCCGGGAGGAAATCCGCCTCGCCGAAGATGACGCGGCAGGAGGAGGTGTCCACCGTCTTTTTGCGGTATTCCCAGGCGGCGCGCACGCGCTTTTCGAGGAACGCTTCATCGATCTCCTGAGCGGCGTCGCGTGTCATCATGCGGACGACTTCGAATTCTGATTGATGAAGCCGCGGCCGAGCGGATAACCGTTGTTGTCGTGTACGGTCACGACCGCGCCGTTTTTGAACGTGCCCTCAATTCTTTCGATCTCGTTATCATAGATCCAAAGACCGCCCGCCTTAAAGCTGCGGCCCTCGCCTTTTTTGAGTGTTACAACTGTCTGATTCATGTGCACACCTTACTGCTGCGGCTCGTCGTCCTTCAGGCCGAGACGGTCCTCAAGGTCATTTAAGAGAGCTGCTGCCGGAACGAGCGTGAGTCCTTCCGGTGTGGGGGAGACGGCAAAGCCGAGGATCTCGTCATAGAGCTGCTCGCACATGAGGAAGAACTGACCGACGCCGACGGAAACCGGCTTCTGACCCTCTGCGGCGAATGCGGCTGCGGACTGCTGGTCGTGCCACAGCGGCAGGAAATTACCCTCGGGGATGGAGATGGTCACGTAGCCGTCGTCGCTGTCGATCATCCACATCTGCTGGGTGAGCGCGATCATATCAAGCAGACGCGCGTAATTTTCTTCCGGTGTAAGTGTCTTGTTTTCCATTTCTATTTTCCTTTCCGTAGTTCGGATTTTTACATGAGAACAAATTTACAATTATATCATACCTTGTCGCGGCGTTTTTTTCAACAGGATTTCTCCGCTCCGTGAAAAAAGCGTACCGGTCGTTTTGGGATCGGTACGCGCTGTCTTATATGCCGTGCGCCGTTCGGGCGAGCACGTTTCTTTGAAGCTCCGGGGTGAGATTTACGAAGTAGTCGCTGAAGCCGCCGACGCGGACGATGAGGTCGCGGTGATTTTCGGGATGCACCGCGGCATCCAAAAGTGCCTCACGGCTGACGGCCGTCACGGAGAGCTGCTGTCCGCGGTTTTCAAAATAGGTGCGCCACAGCGCGAGAAATCCGTTCAGACCGTGTTCGGAAAAAAGCAGTGCTCTGTCAAATTTGAGGTTCAGAATGAAGCCGCTTCCGGGCAGGGTATGGTCGAAGCTAAGGCACGAAGCGAGCAGTGCCGTCGGGCCGTTTTCGTCGCGTCCGGGTGTCGCGCCGATGCTGTCGCCGTAAAGCGTCTCATCCGCCCG
>JAGAOD010000099.1 GCA_017623855.1 Clostridia bacterium | reverse complement strand
CTGACGCTGCATGTTCGCGCCCATCAGAGCACGGTTTGCGTCGTCGTTCTCAAGGAACGGGATCATGGCTGTTGCAACGGAAACGACCATACGCGGGGAAATGTCCATGTAGTCGACGGTGTTGGAGTCGACCTCGATGAACTCGCCCTTATAACGGACAACGACACGGTCATTCTTAAATGTACCGTCCTCGTTCAATGCCTCGTTCGCCTGTGCGACGATGTACTCGTCTTCCATGTCAGCTGTCATGTAAACAACTTCGTCCGTGACAGCACCTGTCTCCTTATTGATCTTTCTGTACGGCGCTTCAATGAAGCCGTAGTGGTTGATCCTTGCGAAGGTTGCAAGATAGGAGATCAGACCGATGTTCGGACCTTCCGGAGATTCGATCGGGCACATACGGCCGTAGTGGGTGTAGTGAACGTCTCGAACCTCGAAGGATGCACGGTCACGGGACAGACCGCCCGGGCCCAGTGCGGAGAGACGGCGCTTATGTGTCAGCTCTGCCAGCGGGTTTGTCTGATCCATGAACTGGGACAGCGGAGAAGAACCGAAGAATTCCTTGATCGCAGCAACGACCGGACGGATGTTGATGAGGGAATGCGGTGTCAGGGACTCCATGTCCTGTGCCTGCAGGGTCATGCGCTCGCGGATCACGCGCTCAAGGCGGGAGAAGCCGATGCGGAACTGGTTCTGCAGGAGCTCGCCGACGGAACGGATACGACGGTTGCCGAGCTGGTCGATATCGTCGACCTGACCGACGCCGTGAGCGAGGCAGGTCATATAGTTGATGGATGCAAAAATATCGTCAATAATGATATGGTTCGGGATCAGGTCATCGTGACGTGCAACGAGCATCTCCTTCAGAGCTTCCTCGTCGTCGCCGCAGGCCTCAAGGATTTCAGCCAGTACTTCGTAACGAACGCGCTCGTTAACGCCGCACTCAGCCTCTGCGTCAAAGGAAACATACTTATTGATATCGACCATACCATTGGAGATGATCTTTGTTTCCTTATCCTCGATGCGGATGTATACAACGGATACACCTGCATCATCCATAGCTTCCGCCATAGCGCGGGTCACGACCGTGCCCTCTTCCGCCATGACTTCACCGGTCGCCGGATTTACGACCGGACGGGACAGCTGATGACCCTGCAGTCTGCCTGCGAGGTTCAGCTTCTTATTATACTTATAGCGGCCGACTCTGGAGAGGTCATAACGTCTGGGGTCGAAGAACAGACCGTTCAGGTGAGACTGCGCACTCTCAAGGGTGGGCGGCTCGCTCGGACGGAGCTTTCTGTAGACCTCAAACAGGCCCTCTTCCATTGTATGTGTGCCATCCTTCTCAATGGTAGCAAGGATGCGCTCATCTTCACCGAAATACTCCTTGATCTGCTCGTCGGTGCCGAGACCGAGAGCACGAATGAATGCGGTGATCGGGATCTTTCTGTTTTTATCGATGCGGACGTAGAGAACGTCATTTACGTCGTTCTCGTACTCAAGCCATGCACCGCGGTTCGGAATGACCGTGGAAGAAAACAGCTGCTTACCGGTCTTGTCGTACTCCATCTTATAGTATACACCCGGAGAACGAACGAGCTGGGAAACGATAACACGCTCAGCACCGTTGATGACGAAGGTGCCGGACGGTGTCATGAGAGGGAAGTCGCCCATGAATACTTCGGACTCCTTGATCTCACCTGTTTCCTTGTTCAGAAGGCGTGCGGTAACACGGAGAGCCGCTGCAAACGTAGCGTCGCGCTCCTTGCATTCCGCAACGGTATAATTGGGTTTTTCGTCGAGCTTGTAATTCACGAAGTCCAGCACGAGATTACCGTTGAAATCCGTAATACCGGAGACGTCATCGAAAACCTCACGAAGACCTTCCTTAAGGAACCAGTCATAGGAATTCTTCTGGATCTCGATCAGGTTCGGCATCTGTAAGACTTCATCGATTTTAGAGAAGCTCATGCGCGTGTTCTTGCCAAGCTGTACCGGCTTAACATTCACCATTGACTCAACCACTCCATTCTTAGTATTTGACCTGCATTTTTCAGCAAAATCTACTGAAAAACACTGTAAACCATATCCGTTCATGTTAAAAATTCAAGATAATGCTTGATTATTCGAAGAAGATGTGATATAATGCGTTCAACGAATAAAACCGCATATCTATCCATGATGATACATTGTAAAATATTACACCATATTTTGTGGTTTGTCAAGAGGGTTTCTGCCCTCTTTTTTCTTTTTCGGAAAATTTTTCCTGAAACTGCTTTTTCTGCCATAATTCTCCTCTGCTGCAGTGTTGACTTTGCGGCCCGGTCCGCAGTAAAATACAGTTTAAGATAATCTAAGCGAGGTGTTTTTCGTGGCTATGGAACTTTCCGTATGGTCCGGATATTACTTTGATCTCTCCCCCGAGGATGCTGTTCTGCGTTTTATTAGCTGCGGCATCCATGCGGCAGAGCTTTCCAGCGAGCACGGTGCTATGCTCCTCGAACGCGGCGATCCCGTAAAAGTCGGCAAAGCCTTCGGTCGGTTTGTAAAAGAAAACGGCATGCAGATCTCGCAGGGACATCTGTGGCTGCAGGCGCGCATCGTCTCGAACCCCGAAGCCGTCCCGATCCTGAAAAACTGGATCGACCTCTATGAAGCGATCGGCATCAAAAACATGGTCCTGCACATGGACGTGTATAATATGGAAGAAAAAACGATTGGCGAAATACATGATCTGAACGCGAAAAGCCTTAAGGCACTCGCGGATTATATCCGCGGACGCAACATCTACATCTGTCTCGAGAACCTGTTCCGCCGCGGCTCGGATCACGTGGAGCAGCTGCTCGAAATGCTCGAACGTGTCGGCTCTCCGAATTTCGGCATTACGCTCGACACCGGTCACCTCAATATGGTGAAGACCGCAGCACAAGGCGACTTCATCCGTACGGTCGGAAAGCATCTGCGCGCCATACACATTGCGGACAACGACGGCACGGCAGATCAGCACCTGATGCCCTTCGGCCGCGGTACGGTGGATTTCACGGATGTTGTGCGCGCGCTGCACGACGTCGGCTATGAAGGGGTATTCAACTACGAAATCCCCGGCGAGAACCACGCGCCGCTTCCCATCCGCGACAAAAAGCTCTCCTACCTCACCGAAACGTACCGCTATCTCATGGAACAGTAAAACACAAGACGCAAAAAGGCTATCCGATACATGACCGGATAGCCTTTTTTAGGTATTTTTTACTCGTCGCCGCAGATCGTGTCGAAGGAGATCGCATCGAGCTCCTTTCGCACCATCGCGGAGATCTTCCCGTAGATGCCGTGCAGGCGGCAGTCGGTACGGGTGCAGCTGTACGCATCGCCCTGACAGCGGGAGATCATATACGGTCCCTCCACTGCCTCGATCACCTCGAGGGAGTTGCCGATATTTTTACCAAGGGGCTTGTCCATGTCCGTGATAAGCGCACACATTTTCCTGCCCTGTATCTTGCCGATCATTACCATCTTTTCGGCGAGGACCTCAGCCTCCTCGGTAGTTTTCATGAATGCTCCGCTGCCGTATTTCACGTCGAGAACGATGGACTCCGCCCCTGAGGCAAGCTTTTTCGACATAATGCTTGAAGCAATAAGCGGAACGGAATCGACCGTTGCCGTAACGTCGCGCAGTGCGTAGAGCTTTTTGTCGGCGGGAACGAGGTTACCCGTCTGTCCGACAACTGCAACGCCGATTTTCTCTACTTGAGCCATGAACTCCTCGGGGGTAAAGCCTGTGCGGTATCCGGGGATCGACTCGAGCTTGTCTATCGTGCCGCCCGTATGTCCGAGGCCCCTGCCCGACATCTTCGCGACCGTGCATCCGAGGGATGCCACAGTTGGTGCTACGATGAGCGAGGTCTTGTCTCCCACTCCTCCCGTGCTGTGCTTGTCAGCAGTGCGCGGAAATGCGGAGAGGTCGACCGTGTCACCCGAATTCATCATATGATACGTGAGAGACGCGCACTCCTCATCGTTCATTCCGGAGAAGCACACCGCCATGCAGAACGCGGACGCTTGATAATCCGGGATCTCCCCCTTCGTGTATCCCTCAATAAAGAACTTTATCTCTTCATCGGAAAGGATCTCGCCGTGGCGTTTTTTGAGTATTACATCGTACATTCTCATAATAATACCTCCGTCATTCG
>JAGAOD010000098.1 GCA_017623855.1 Clostridia bacterium | reverse complement strand
GTTGTTTCTGAATGTATCTCCTGAACATACGCGAAAGGGGCTCCAAGACCGCCCCTTTCACACTATCCCTGCCAGGAAAAAAGCTTGTTTTCGAGAGTCTTACTAAAATTTCGACTGATTTATACGCGAAAGACAACCCTGACGGTTTTCTTTCACACTATCTTTCCCTCCGAAATCTTTGGTGCAGAGGATTTATCGACAAGCTGAAGGCTTGCTCACTTTTCGGTGAGCAAGCCTTTTTCTTATTCCATAATTATTCCGTAATTTTTGTCGAGATCATTTTCCTGTGCGATGCGCAGGAGGCGGTTGTATTTTGCGGTGCGGTCGCTGCGGCAGGGTGCGCCGGTCTTAATGAACCCGGCATTCACCGCGACGGCGATATCCGCGATCGTCGTGTCCTCCGTCTCGCCGGAGCGGTGCGAGAGGATCGTTTTCATGCCGTTTTCCTTCGCCAAACCGATCGCCGCAAGCGTTTCCGTGAGCGTGCCGATCTGATTCGGCTTTATGAGCACGGCATTTGCGGCTTTTCTCAAAATGCCCTCCCGAATGCGCTCGGGGTTCGTGACGAACAGGTCGTCGCCGACGAGCATGATCTTTTTGCCGAGGCGCTCCGTCAGCGTCGTCCACGCGGCAAAATCCTCTTCGCCGAGGGGATCCTCGATGGACGCGATCGGGTACTTTTCGCAGAGCTGTTCCCAGTAGACGATGAGCTGCTCCGCGGTGTACTGCGTCCCGCGCTTCGGGAGCTTATAGCCGTTCGGCGTCACCCATTCGCTGGATGCGGCGTCGAGCGCGATCTTCACCTCAGTTGTCGTATAGCCCGCCGCGGTGATCGCTTCCAAAATCAACTCGATCGCCGCTTCGTCGCTCGGAAGATCCGGCGCAAAGCCGCCCTCATCGCCGACAGCGGTCGAAAGCCCGCGGCTTTTAAGAAGCTTTCCGAGCGCGTGATAAATCTCCGAACCCATGCGAACCGCCTCGGAGAAGCATTTTGCGCCGACGGGCATGATCATAAACTCCTGAATGTCAATGTTGTTCGCCGCATGCGCACCGCCGTTTAAGATGTTCATCATCGGCACGGGCAGTCTTCCCGCATTCACGCCGCCCAAATAGCGAAACAGCGGCAGCTTATAGTGCATCGCGAGCGCCTTTGCCGTCGCCATGGAAACGGCGAGCATGGCGTTCGCACCGAGCTTTTCCTTGTTCTTTGTGCCGTCCAGCTCGATGAGCATCCGGTCGACTTCTTTGACGGTCACACGCGGCAGATGCTCCAAAACCGGCGCGATCTGCTCCGAAACACCCTGCACCGCCTTCTGCACGCCGCGCCCGTTATAGCGTTTTCTGTCGCCGTCGCGTTTTTCGTGCGCCTCAAATTTGCCGGTGGACGCACCGGACGGCGCGTTCGCGACACCGATGGCTCCGTCGTTCAGAATGACGGTCGCGCCGACGGTGGGCGTACCGCGGGAGTCGAGAATTTCCACCGCAAAGACCTTCTGTATTTTCATACGATCACCTTCCGATTTTTGAAAGTAGTATGCACATTAGTCCGCAAAACATACAAAAAGCGCCCCGACCGAAGCCGGAGCGCTCCGAAATCAAATTATACGAAATTGGACGGGTTGACACGGGAGCCGTTCTGATACACCTCGAAATGCAGGTGGTTGCCGCTCGACTGACCGGTGGAACCGACATAACCGATGACCTGACCCTTCTGGACGTACTGTCCGGGGGACACGATCAAGGTGCTGCAGTGCGCGTAGCGCGTGGAGTATGTACCGTTGTGCCAAATGAGTACATTGTTGCCCCACGACCAGTGGTAGCCGGAGGAAATGACCTCGCCGGATTCCGCCGCTACGATCGGTGTACCGTACGGTGCGCCGACGTCGAGACCCTTATGCGGAACACCGCTGTACATGCCGCCGTACGGCTGGGTGATGTAGCCGTAGCCGTAACCCGGCAGCGGCCAGCAGAACGACACGGAACCGAGACCGGCGCCGCTCGGGGCAACGGAGCCGCTTGCCGCCAGCTCCTGCTTACGGCGTTCCTCGTCCTCCTTCTTCTGCTGCTGATTGCGCTTATAGATAAGATCGCTGATCTCGTCGATGTATTCCTGGCTCAAGCGCTCATTTTCCGCAATGAGCTCTTCCTGCTCGGCGCTCTTGATGTTCAGCTCGTCGATGAGACGCTGATTTTCCGCCTCGAGCACCTGCAGCTCAGCCTGCTTGCTCTCGAGCTCCTTCTTCTGCTCGGCCAGATCATTCTTCTGTGTCTGGAGCAGATCACGCTGTACTGCCGTTTTCTCCATATAATCCTGGATCTGATCCATCAGCATCTTGTCGTGCTCCGTGAAGCGCTTGATCGCCTCGGAGCGCATGGAAAAGTCTCTGAGACTGGCCGCGTCAAACAGGATCTCCAGTGTTGTGAGGTCGCCGCCCGAGGTATACATGGCGCGCAGACGCACCTTCAGCTTTTCGAAGGTCTTTTCATGCTCGCGGTCCGCGGCGTCGATCTCGTCCTCGAGCTTTGTGATGCTCTCATTCAGCTCGTTGATATGCGCGATCGCAAGGTCGATGCTCTCCTGAAAATTCAGGATCTGCTCGGCAAGCGCCGCCTGATAAGCCTCAGCCTCGGCGGTCTGGTCTCTGAGCTCGTCAAGCTTTGCCTGCAGCTCCTGACCCGCAGCCTTGTTCGCCGCCTGCTTGTCCTTGATCTCGCTGATCATATTATTATATTCCTTAACGGTCGTCGCAAACGCATTCGGCGTGATAAGCAGCATGACCGCCATGATAAATGCAAGAATTTTAACTGACTTTTTTCTCATATTCAACCTCGTACTGTGCCCGCAAAAAACCGGGCACAAAAATTCACGCCTATAATATATTACAAATCAGTAACTTTTTCAAGCCCTTTTGAAACATTTTTGTTATTTTCCAGATATTTTCAGCCCGAAAAACGAAAGCAGAGCGCCTTCCGAAACGGAAAACGCCCTGTTTTTATGTTTATACGAATTACAGCTCCCATTCGAGGAGGTCGACCTCGCGAACCTGTCCATCTGCGGAAAGCCTAAAGGTCTTGATCTCGTACGGTGAGAATTTTGCCGTGAATGTCACTCCGCCGACGGTGATCTCCGTCTCCGTCTCTGCACCGAAGCTCTCAAACAAACGCAGGACATAGCCTTCACCCTGATAGGCATGCTTCAATGCGGTCATCTGGATATTTTCCTTTTCGACCGTCAGGAAGCTCTTTCTGAGCGGCAGTGTGCCCTTGTGGAAGGTCTCGAATGCGGTGACGAGCGGCTGATTGAGCAGCGCCGCCTTCTGCATGACGCCCGCTTTCCTCCAGCAGCCGTCGTGTGGCAGCAAAGTGTAGGAAAAGCGCTGGATGCCCTGGTCGATGTACGAATACTCCTCGTCGTCACGCAGCGCATACGGGTCGTGATGCGCATAGACCGGGCTGCGCAGGACAGTGAAGCCGATCGTGTCGTCGTGGAAATCCACACTGTATTTGCTGTTGTTCAGAACCGCAAGGCCG
>JAGAOD010000010.1 GCA_017623855.1 Clostridia bacterium | reverse complement strand
GTTCTTTAAGGTGGACACGGTGAAGATCACCGGCGGTGCAAGCTATCGGCAGGAAGATATCCTCAGTATATGCAATATAAATGAAGGGGATAACCTTGTACTGCTTGCGACCGGTGCACGCGAGGATGAACTCGAATACCGCTTCCCGTACATCGAGAAGGTGGAGATCAAAAAGCGCCTGCCGTCCACGGTCGAGGTGATCATCACGGAAACGAAGACGGCGTACTCCATAGAGTCGCAGCTCGGTTATCTGTACGTCAATCATTCCGGCAAGGTTCTGGAGGTCGCGCAGATCCCCTGTGTGGGCAGTGCCGTTGTGCGCGGTACAACGCCTACGGCGACCGGGCCGAGCCAGACGATCGGCTTTGAGGATGAAGAAGACGCCATGGTTTTCGGCGAGATCATCAGCCAGCTGCGAGAGAAGGATGTTGCCGGTGTAACGGATATCGACATGCGCAACCGCTACGACGTGACGATGACGTATAACGGCCGTATCCGCTTCAAGTTCGGCAATACCGCCAGCATGCAGTCCAAGATGGCGTACGGCATCGAAACGCTGAACTATCTGATCAACGAGGGCTCGATCGAAGACGATACGTACGGAGAAATGGATCTCACCATGGTGCCGGATAAGAAGAAGGTCATCTACGGCGAGGTCGTGCCCGGCATGGAGCAGGGCAACGTACAGGTGATCGCCGCGGGCAGGGATCTTTCCGCAAGAACCAAGAGCTGACGGTCGCAAATTCCGCAGAACGCCTGCGTTTTTTGAAAACTGTGGGCAAAATAGACAGTGGAGCACGGCTGTAAAGGCTTTGCGGTGCTGTAAAGTAAAAATATTTGCATCACGGCTTACTTTTTGCGATAATCGTCTTGCAATTCAAACGGAAAAGTGATAAATTATACAATATAGGACGCAGAGTGATCAGAATTACACGAATGTTGTAAAGTAAAACACCTTTACACACTTGCTGTAAACTTCGAACTGTGTAAATTTAAGGATATTTCGCGGTCGGAAGCAGACCGAGATTCAAACTAAGGAGGAAAAATATTATGCCTTTTGAAATTGATAACATGCTTGATGAATCCCCCCAGACCATAAAAGTTGTCGGTGTCGGCGGCGGCGGCGGAAACGCTGTTAACCGTATGGCAGACGCAGGCGTTCAGCACGTTGAGCTCGTTTGCATGAACACAGACCGTCAGGCTCTTTCCCGTTCCCAGGCAAAGACCCGCGTTCAGATCGGTGAGAAGAACACACAGGGCAGAGGCGCTGGCTCCAAGCCGGAGATCGGTGCCAAGGCTGCTGAGGAAAGCCGCGAGCTGATCGCTGCAACTCTGAAGGGTGCAGACATGGTCTTCGTTACAGCAGGTATGGGCGGCGGCACAGGCACAGGTGCAGCTCCGATCGTTGCAGAAGTTGCAAAGGATATGGGCGCTCTGACCGTCGGTATCGTTACAAAGCCGTTTGCTTTCGAGGGCAAGCGCCGCATGGAGCAGGCTGAAAAGGGCATTGCTGAGCTGCGCAAGCACGTTGACTCCCTCGTTGTTATCCCGAACGAAAGACTGAAGCTCGTCAGCGAGCAGCGCATC
>JAGAOD010000097.1 GCA_017623855.1 Clostridia bacterium | reverse complement strand
GCTGCTTATTTACTTCGCGGTCGGTATAGCGTTCTCGGCTATCGCCCTGCTAATGTTCCGAAAGCACAGGATGGAATCGGCCGGCGACGTTATCGCGGTACCCTGCCTGCGGCCGGTGTTCAAATACGGCGTGACTGCCTGCACCGCCCTGTGCGGAGGATTGCTTCTGTTCGTCATCTTCGCCTCCGTGTTTGACAGCCGCTCCGCGGCGCCGTTTATCATGATACCCTGCATGATAATATGCGCCTTCATCGGCTACTTCGGCTCGGAAATGCTGCTGAAAAAGAGCTTCCATGTGTTCCGCGGCGGATGGACCGGCTTTATCGTTCTCTCCTGCCTCTGCGCCGTATTCACCTTCTGCTGCGACATGGATGTACTCGGTATCGGCAGAATAGTCCCCGATCCGGACAAGGTCGAGAGCATCGAAGTTTACGACGCCGGCCTTATCTCAAACAGGGACGTTATCAAGCAGTTCACCGAGCTTCAGAAGGAGATCATTGACGACCGCGACCGCTATATAGAGAATGATAATGCGTATGATTACGTCATGTTCCGGTACACTATGAAGGACGGCAGCGTTTTCAGCCGTCAGTACGACATAGACAACGACGAAAACTACAAGGCATATTACGACATTATCTCGTCGCCCGAGGTGCAGTTAGAGAGATTTACCCCCTCTGTGCCCGTTGACATCGAGCACTGCACCGGCGGATACTTCTACAGTACCTTCTACAGCTATGACGAATTCGGCAACGAAACGTCGCATGATTACCGTTTCTCCCTTTCCCCCGAGCAGGCCGTTGATTTTTACCAAAACGCGCTCATCCCAGATATCAAGAGCGGCAACAAGGTCATCGGGCGCGGCGAATATCCCTATTACGCCAGCCTTGAGATCTATCTGACAAATAAAGTCATCAGCTCCGATTATGAATCCGCATCATTTAACGATTCTTTGTGTGTTGACATCAACTCCGAATGCACCAATTGCCTGCGGTGGATAAAGGATAATCTGGGCGTCGATCTCGTGGCTCTTGCCGCAGAATATGATACCCAGGTGCAGTACTACGACTGATCCAGCTTATTTCTTATCCTCTCTTTATCTTTCTTCTTTCCTTACTCTCTGCCGATACGGCAGAGAGTAAGGACATTTTTTTGCTTTTTTCAAACGCAACGCACTTCATCGCTTTAAATTATGTAGTTATGACTAAATATGCGGGAATGCATTGACAAATTTTTTGTATACATTGTATAATATTTTTATCAGGAAAACAGAAACACAAAACTAAATGAATGGAGAAATGAAATGGCAAAAGAAACTCTTGAAAAAGCAGGCTTCGGTACCCGCGCTGTGCATGCAGGCAACATCAGGGATGCCCAGTACGGCTCACTGACAATGCCCATCTATCAGACCTCGACCTTCTATTTCAAAGACTGTGAACAGGGCGGCCGCCGCTTTGCCGGCGAGGAGGACGGCTATATCTACAGCCGTCTCGGAAACCCCACCACCACGGTACTTGAAAACAAGATCGCGGCGCTTGAGGGCGGAGAGGCCTGCGCCGCAGCGGCCTCCGGTATGGGCGCTATCTCGTCCTGTCTGTGGTCCATTGCCGGTGCCGGAAAGCACATCATCGCTGACGAAACCCTTTACGGCTGCACCTTCGCGCTGCTGCAGCACGGCATGACCCAGTACGGTGTAGAAGTTACCTTCACCGACCTGAGCAAGCTCGAAAATCTGACCGCCAACCTCAAAGAGAACACCGTTGCCGTGTATCTCGAAACTCCGGCAAACCCCAACCTCAAGATAACCGACATCGAGCTTCTGGCAAAGACCGCGCATGAGTACAATAAGGACATAATGG
>JAGAOD010000096.1 GCA_017623855.1 Clostridia bacterium | reverse complement strand
GGAGGCGCATCTTTTGGAGGATATTTCGGCGAAGGATATAGCCGAAGCCGTGCATATCTCGGATTTCTATTTTCAGAAGGGCTTTCACCTGATGAGCGGCTATACGATCGGCGAGTATATCCGAAACCGTCGGCTGTATCTTGCCGCGCTCGAGCTTTTGACGGACGATGTGAAGATCATCGACCTTGCCATGAAATACGGTTACGATACGCCCGAAAGCTTCTCGAAGGCATATCGGCGATTCCACGGCATGACGCCCGCGCAGACGAGACAGGCGCACGGCGGCATCCGCCCGTTCCTTCCTCTGAAAATCACGGTTTCCGTGAAAGGCGGCAGCGATATGGACTACACGGTCGAAAAAATGGCATCATTCAAGGTGATCGGCATCCACCGCCGGTTCAGCTTCGAAAATGCATACGAGGCGATCCCGAAGTATTGGGATGAGGTCATCGAAAACGAAAAGGAGAGTATTTATAAAAAGTTAGAAGGACGCTGTAATGTCGGACATTACGGTATCTGTGTGGACGATGCGGATAGCGGGACATTCGAATACTGGATCGCCGGCGACTATGACGGCGGCGCAGTTCCCGAGGGGCTGGAGATTTGGGAAGTGCCCGAAAATACGTGGGCAAAATTCAACAGCACCGGTGCGCTGCAGCGTGTGAACACACAGATCTTCAACGAATGGCTGCCGGGAAACCCCGAGTGGGAGTTTGCGGCAAATTACAATTTGGAGATTTATCACGGGGACGATGTCCATACCGAGATATGGATCCCCGTAAAAAAGAAAGAGGGTTGATTTTATGACTGTACGCGGCGTACAATTACGTGTGAGCTGCAAAAACGGTGAGCAGTACGATGTGCTCGGTGCTTTTTGGGACGAGGTCCGCAAATACCATCCGAAAATGTTGCTGGTCGGCATCGGCCACAGCTGGGAGAACGACACGTTTTGTTATCTGATCGGAAAGGAAGGCGGTCTCCCGGAGAAGACGATCGAAAAGGTTTGCGAACGGTTTCCGGAAGCGGAAAGTGTGCGGCTGAAGGTGCCGGATGGACATTGGGATGTATATCGCGGCAGACTGGAATGGCTCGATGAGATGTACGAGGAAATCTATAAGGACGGACCTTTGATTTACGAAATGGAACGGATCCACGAAAACGGCGCGATCACAATTTTTATTCGGAGGAAATACGGTGCACTGTATGAATATCTGCCTCAGGAGAAGAGGTATCGGGCGGTTTGAAAGCAGAACGGCGGCGATCGGCTATCCGACGAAAAGTCCGGCGATGCGTCCGGGAAAGACATTGGATGAGATCCTTTTGAAAGGGTGAGTAATATGCATATCGAAAAAATCACAAAACCGGCATTCACGGTGATCGGGCGGCAGGGCTCCACAAGGGACGGCGAGGGCTTCATCGCGCGTCTGTGGGAAGATGCAAACACGCATTTTGATGAGATCGCACCGGTCGTAAAAAAGGACGAAAACGGTGTGCCCGTCGGCTTTTGGGGCGCGATGTCCGATTTTTCACTGTCGTTCCTGCCCTGGGAAAACGGTTTTTCGGAAGGGTTGTATCTCGCGGGCGCGGAGACGGAGGACGGGGCAGAGGTACCTGCAGGCTGGACAAAGTGGCAGGTGCCGGGCTTTACATATCTTCGCGTGAAGAACGATGCGCCGGATGTTTTCCCGAAGATGCTCGGCTATCTTGACGAAAACGGCTTGACGCTCGCCGGTGCGGTGCACGATTTCACCGACCCGAAGGACGGCACAGGCTATATGTATTTCCCCGTAGAAAAGCTATAACGGACAAACCGAGGGTGCTGCACAATGCAGCACCTTCTTTCGATTTTACACGGATTTTACACGGACTTGATGACCGATTTTACAGCTTTGCTGTAAAATCGTTGTAAAATGCCGAAAAAAGGCATTTGAAAAAAGATCAAGACGATGTGAGGTTGTGTAAATGGACATTTTTGACGTATTAACACTCGTAGGCGGACTGTGTCTGTTCCTCTTCGGCATGAACCTTATGGGCGATGCACTGGAGAGAAGTGCGGGCAGCAAGCTTGAAGTCATGATCGGAAAGCTGACCACCGGTAAGCTTGCGGGTCTGCTCACCGGTCTCGGCGTAACCGCCGTGATTCAGAGCTCTTCCGCGACAACGGTCATGGTCGTCGGCTTTGTAAACTCCAAGCTGATGACCTTAAAGCAGGCGATCCACGTGATCATGGGTGCGAATATCGGGACCACCGTTACAGCGTGGATCCTGAGCCTCAGCGGTATTTCGGGCAGCAATATGTTCTTAAAGCTTCTAAAGCCCTCCTCTTTTACGCCGGTTCTCGCGCTGATCGGCATTGTTTTCGTTATGTTCACGAAGAGCAATAAGAAGAAGGATATCGGCGTGGTTCTTCTCGGCTTTGCGACGCTGATGTTCGGTATGGAGACAATGACGGATGCCGTTTCCGGACTGCGGGAGATCCCTGCGTTTCAGGAAATGTTTCTCATGTTCAAAAATCCGATCCTCGGTGTGATCGTCGGTGCAGTGCTCACCGCTGTCATTCAGTCCAGCTCCGCTTCCGTCGGTATTTTGCAGGCGCTCGCAGCGACGGGTGCCGTTTCGTACGGTGCGGCGATCCCGATCATTATGGGTCAGAATATCGGCACCTGTGTGACGGCAATGATCTCCTCCGTCGGCACAACAAAGAATGCAAAGCGTGCAGCACTTGTGCATTTGTCCTTTAATATCATCGGTACGGTCATTTGTCTGATCGTGTTCTCCCTGGTCAAAGTACTGCTCGCACCGGCATTGCTGGACGAAGCGGCTTCCTTTGCCGGCATAGCAACATCGCACTCTGTTTTTAATATCGTATGCACCCTGCTCCTGCTTCCGATGTCCGGCATTCTGGAGAGACTTGCATACAAATTGATCCCCGATGCAAAGCTGCCCGAAAAGGCATCCGAGCTGGATGACAGACTGCTTTCCACCCCGGCGATCGCTCTGGAGTGCGCATATAACCTCACCTGTGATATGGCAAAGGCCGCAACGGATGCGCTCCTGATGGGTGTGGATTGCCTCGCGTCCTATGATAAAACGAAAGCGGACGCCATCCGCGATGCGGAGGATAAAACCGACCACCTTGAGGACGTGATCGGAAGCTACCTTGTCAAGCTGAGCATGAAGCAGCTGAATGAAACCGAAGGTGCAATGGCTTCCATGCTTCTGAAGGCCATCGGTGACTTCGAGCGTATCTCCGACCATGCCGTAAACATCATCGAATCCGCAGAAGAAATGCGTGAAAAGAAGATCGTGTTCTCCGAAGGTGCAAGAGCGGAAATGAATTCGCTGTGCGCGGCAACGAAGGAGATCGTAACGCTCTCTTTCCGCTCCTTTGCGGAGAATAACGCCGAGCAGGCAAACCTCGTGGAGCCGCTCGAGCAGGTCATTGACAGAATGAAGGAGCTCCTCCGCACCCGTCATATCGACCGTCTGCGCACGGGCGAATGCGGCATTGAAGCGGGCTTTGTATGGAGCGACCTGATCACCAATATGGAGAGAGTTTCCGACCATTGCTCCAACATTGCAGGCTGCGTTATGGATACCAAAGAGCAGAACATGAATCTGCACGAGTCCCTGAAGCTACTCAGAAGCGACAATGCGTTCTGCAGAGAGAAATATACGGAATATACCAAGAAGTATCTTTCTTTCGTATAACATATAAATGTGAGAAACTGATCATGAGGGCGTCGCCGGGAATTCGGACGGCGCCTCTCTTTTACCGCGAATTTACACCTGTTTGATTATGGATTTTACAGTGGTCGGCTAAAATATAACCGTAGTCGAGAAAATCGACAGAAAATCCAAAATCAAAGGGAGACTCAAAAAATGAAAAGGATCATCAGTTTATTCACCGTTGCAATCATGCTCGTATGTACACTTATGGGCTGCGGTACCGGCAATGAGGCGGTAACAACGGACGGCTCCACATCGATGAGCAAGGTCATCGGCTCTTTGGGCGAAGCTTTTGAAGCCGACACCGGCATCACCGTAACCTACAATGCGACCGGCTCCGGTGCAGGCATTCAGGCTGTGGGGGAAGGCAGATGCGACATCGGTCTCGCAAGCCGCAGCCTCAAGGACGAAGAAAAGGCAAACGGACTTGAAGGAACGGTCTTGGCCTATGACGGTATCGCAATGATCGTGAATCCCGACAACCCCGTTTCCGACCTTGATGTCGAGACCATCGCAAAGATCTACACCGGCGAGATCAAAAACTGGAAGGAAGTCGGCGGCAGCGACGCGGAGATCGTGCTCATCGGCCGCGAAGCAGGCAGCGGTACAAGAGATGGCTTTGAGTCCATTACCGATACCGAAGATCAATGTGACTACCGTCAGGAGCTGACCTCTACCGGCGACGTGATCACCACCGTTGCAAGCAACCCTGCGGCGATCGGGTATGCATCCCTTGCTTCTGTTAAGGATACCGTCAAGGCGCTTACCGTGGGCGGTGTTGCACCGAGCGAAGCCTCCATCAAAGACGGCAGCTACGTGGTTCAGCGCCCCTTCATTCTCGTGACAAAGAAGGACGCAAAACTCTCTGAAGGTGCGCAGCGGTTCTTTGACTACATAACGAGTGAAGCGGCAAATGAGATCATCAGCGGCGCAGGCGTCGTTCCTGCAGACTAAGAACACAGAGCGACGGCGCGCAGGCGCCGCCGCTTGTTCCTGATTGAGGTTGATGATGAAGAAAAACAGATTATTTGAGAATATCGTTCACGGCATATTCCTTGTGCTCGGCTTAATAACCGTCGGCTGTGTCCTGCTCATTACGGTGTATTTGATCATTTCGGGTATTCCCGCCATTCGGGAGATCGGGCTTCTTAATTTCCTTTTCGGCAGGGAATGGGCATCCACCGCAGCCGAGCCGAAATACGGAATACTGCCTTTTATTCTGACGAGCGTGTACGGAACGGCAGGTGCGATCCTGATCGGTGTGCCGATCGGCTTTTTTACCGCCGTTTATCTTTCAAAGGCGGCAAATAAGAAAGTCAAAGCGGTCGTCGAAGCCGCCGTTAACCTGCTTGCCGGTATCCCCTCGGTCGTGTACGGTCTTGTGGGTATGCTTGTGCTCGTGCCGGCGATCCGTGAGATTTTCAACGTACCGGACGGAGCAAGCTTGCTTGCCGCTATTATCGTGCTTGCCGTTATGATACTGCCGAACATTATAAAAGTGTCTATCACGGCACTGGATGCCGTGCCGAAGGAATATGAGGATGCATCTCTTGCACTCGGTGCAACACCGACCGAAACCTTTTTCAAGGTGTCCGTCCCTGCCGCAAAAAGCGGTAT
>JAGAOD010000001.1 GCA_017623855.1 Clostridia bacterium | reverse complement strand
CCCGGAGAAGATCACCGAGCTGACCGGCATCACGGACGAAATGGTCAAGGGCGCGCCGAAGGAGGAGGAAGCCGTGAAGAGCTTTTTCGAGTTCTGCGGCGAATGCAAGGTGCTCGTCGCGCACAACGCGAAGTTCGACACCTCGTTCCTGCGCGCGGTCTGCGAGCGTCATAACCTCGATTATCCGTATATTTCCATAGATACCGTCGCGATGGCGCGTTCCATGCTCAGTGACATCAAAAACTGCAAGCTCGACACGGTCGCGAAGTACTTAAAGCTCGGCAATTTCAACCACCACCGCGCGTGCGACGATGCCGAGATCTTGGGCCGCATCTTCATCGAGCTTGTCCGCCGCCTCCGCGAGGACATGCACGCGAAGACCGTGAACGACATCAACACGGCGCTTGCGGGCGGCGACCCGAAAAAGCTGCCGACGTATCATCAGATCATCTTAGTCAAGAACTTAGTCGGTCTGAAGAACCTCTATAAGCTCATTTCCTACGGACATCTCGATTACTTTTATAAGCGTCCCCGCACGCCGAAGAGTGTCCTCGACAAGCACCGCGAGGGTCTCATCCTCGGTTCCGCCTGCGAAGCCGGCGAGCTTTTCCGCGCCATCATCGCAAACGAGCCGTGGGAGAAGCTCCTCTCGATCGCTTCCTATTACGATTATCTCGAGATCCAGCCCCTCGGCAACAATATGTTCATGGTGCGAAACGGCAGCTGCGACGTGGAGCAGCTCAGGGAATACAACCGCACCGTGGTGAAATTGGGCGAAAAGCTCGGTATCCCCGTCGTTGCGACCGGTGACGTGCATTTCAAGGAGCCGAAGGATTCCGCCGCGAGAGCGATCTTAATGGCGGGACAGGGCTTCTCGGATGCCGACGAACAGGCACCGCTTTACATGCGCACGACCGACGAGATGCTCAAAGAATTCGAGTATCTCGGCAAGAAGAAGGCGTATGAGGTCGTCGTCGAGAATCCGAACAGGATCGCCGATATGGTCGAGGAGATCCGTCCGATCCCCGAGGGCGTTTTCCCGCCGTTCATCGACGGCGCGGAGGAGCAGCTGAACTCCATCACATGGGAGAGAACAAAGGCAAAATACGGCGACCCGCTGCCGGAGATCGTCGAAAAGCGTCTGACGCGAGAATTGGGCTCGATCAATAAGCACGGCTTCTCCGTTTTGTATATGACCGCGCAGAAGCTCGTTGCGGACAGCGAGGCGCACGGCTATCTCGTCGGCTCGCGTGGTTCGGTCGGCTCGTCGTTCGTCGCGACGATGTCCGGTATCTCGGAGGTAAATCCCCTCGAGCCGCACTACATCTGTCCGAACTGCAAGCACAGTGAGTTCATCACCGACGGCTCGTATCTCTCCGGCTTCGACCTGCCGCCGAAGGATTGCCCCGAATGCGGCACGGCCATGGACCGCGACGGCCACACGATCCCGTTCGAGACCTTCCTCGGCTTCGACGGCGACAAGACGCCGGATATCGACCTGAACTTCTCCGGCGAATATCAGAGCGGCGCGCACCGCTACACGGAAACGCTGTTCGGCAGAGAGAACGTCTTTAAGGCCGGTACGATCGCGACCGTTGCGGACAAGACCGCGTTCGGTTACGTCAAAAAATACGCGGAGGAGCGCGGCAGAACACTGCATAAAGCGGAAGAGAAGCGCCTTTCCATCGCCTGCACGGGCATCAAGCGCACGACGGGTCAGCACCCGGGCGGCATGGTCGTTGTCCCGAAGGGCAAGGAGGTCTACGATTTCTGTCCGGTGCAGCGCCCCGCGAACGATCAGAACTCCGACAATATCACGACACATTTCGACTTCCATTCCATTCACGATACGATCTGTAAGCTCGACGAGCTCGGTCACGATGTGCCGACCATTTACAGATATCTTGAGGATTACACCGGTATCCCCGTCATGAAGGTCTCGATGAGTGACCCCGAGGTCATGTCGCTCTTTACGTCCCCCGCGGCACTCGGTGTCACACCCGAGGACATCGGCTCGGAGACCGGCACGTTCTCCCTGCCCGAATGCGGCACGCCGTTCGTCCGTCAGATGATGATCGACGGTCAGCCGAAGACGTTCTCCGACCTTCTGCAGATCTCCGGTCTGTCCCACGGCACCGACGTTTGGCTCGGCAACGCGCAGGATCTCATTAAGGACGGCACGTGTACGATCTCGACCGTTATCGGCACGCGAGACAGCATCATGACGTATCTGATGCTGAAGGGTCTCGAGCCGAAAATGGCGTTCAAGATCATGGAGATCACCCGAAAGGGCAACGCGAAGAAGCTTTTCACAAACGAGCACATCGCCGCCATGAAGGAGCACAACGTGCCCGACTGGTACATCGAGTCGTGCTATAAGATCAAGTACATGTTCCCGAAGGCACACGCCGCGGCGTATATGATCGCGACCCTGCGTCTCGGCTGGTACAAGGTGCACAGACCCGTCGAGTATTACGCCGCGTACTTCACGGTGCGCAGCGAGGACTTCGACGGCGCGACAGCCGTACAGGGCAGAGGTGCCGTGCAGCGCCGCATGAAGGAGCTCGAGCAGAAGCAGAAGGAGCACCTCGCTTCCGCGAAAGAGGAAGCGGCGTATTCCACCTTCCAGATCATCAACGAGATGCTCGCCCGCGGCATCGGGCTGCTGCCCGTCGATCTTCAGAAATCGCACGCGAAGAAATTCCTCGTCGAGGACGGGAAGATCCGCCTGCCGTTCTCCTCGCTCTCGGGCGTCGGCGAATCGGCTGCACATAACCTCTACGAGGCGTGTAAGTCGGGCGGCGAGTTCATCTCCGTCGACGAGCTGCAGGCGCAGGCCAAGGTCTCGAGCGCCGTCATCGAAACCCTCCGCGCCGCCGGTGCACTTAAGGGTCTCCCCGACAGCAGCCAAACGAGCCTGTTTTCGATGTGATACGCATATTTCGTATTGCTTTTGGTGTGCGATCTGTGCTATCATTAAGTTTGCGAAACTGAAAATATAAGTTTAGGAGAATTGCTATGCAACTACATAATATGTACATCGATCCCGGTACGGGAAGTATGCTGTTCACTGTCCTGATCGGCGTGATCGGTGCATCGGTCTATGCGCTCCGTATGCTTCTGATCAAGCTGCGCACGCGTCTTTCGAACGGCAAGGTGACGGTGGACTCGAATAATCTGCCCTTCGTCATTTTCTCGGACGACAAGCGCTACTGGCCGGTATTCGAGCCGGTTTGCCGCGAGATGGACAAGCGCGGCAAGGATATCGTGTACATGACCGCTTCCCCGGATGATCCGGCGCTCAATAATACCTACGAGCACATCAAGGCGGAATTCATCGGTGCGGATAACAAGGCATTTGCAAAGCTGAATTTCCTGAATGCATCCGTCCTGCTTTCCACAACGCCCGGTCTTGAGGTGTATCAGTGGAAGCGTTCCAAGGGCGTAAAATATTACGTACATATGCTGCATGCGGCAAGTGACATCACGCTGTACAGAATGTTCGGTACGGACTATTACGACGCGCTGCTTCTCTCCGACGAGCAGCAGATCCGCGATATCCGTGCGCTCGAAAAGCTCCGTGAGCTTCCCGCAAAGGAGCTCAGACTTGTCGGCATCCCGTACATGGACGAAATGGCAAAGCGCCTTAAGAAGGAAGGCCCGGCGCCCGAGCACGAGCGCACCGTCCTGCTTGCGCCGTCCTGGGGCCCGAGCAGCATGCTGCAGATCTACGGCGGCAAGATCATCGACGTTCTCCTGAAGACCGGTTATCATGTCATCGTCCGCCCGCATCCGCAGTCCTTTAAGTCCGAAACGGAGCTCATGGAAAAGCTGATGCGTGAATATCCCGAGAGCGAGCAGCTTGAGTGGAACCGCGACACGGACAATTTCAACGTCCTGCGCCGTTCCGATATCCTCGTTACCGACTTCTCGGGCGTTATCTTCGACTTCACGCTCATTTACGATAAGCCCGTCATCTATACAAACCCGAATTTCGACGTGAGCCCCTACGACGCATGGTGGCTGGATCAGCCGCTGTGGACGCCGACCGTCCTGCCGAAGCTCGGCGAGGAGCTGACGCCGGACAATATGGAAAACCTCAAGGAGCTCATCGATGCCTGCATTGCCGACCCGCGCTACACCGAGGGCCGCAGAGAAGTCAAGGCAAGCACATGGGCACATCCCGGTGAAGGTGCCGTCCGCATCGCCGATTTCCTGATCGAAAAGTACGACGAGATCGAGGGCAAAAAGGACGCCGGAAAATAAGAATATGCAAAAAAAGAGAGAACACAGCGGTCAGACCGTTATGTTCTCTCTTTTTTGTTATTTGTTCTTATTAAATCCGGTGCGGTTCTTTTCCACAAGCGGGATCGGGCTCGGCTCGCGCACCAAAATGTCGGAAATGTCACATTCCAATGCCTCACAGATGAGGTCAAGTTGTTCAAGGTCAATTCTTTCAACAAGCTCGTTGTACAGATTGCAGATCGTGTTCGGGCGAATGCCGGTCATTCTGGCGAGTTCTGCCTGCGAAATACGCTTCTCACCGAGAATACGTGACAACTTAATTCGTATCATATTTCCACCTCATGTAACGAATATAGATATATTCTACTGAATTTAGTTGTAAAAATACTCTTAGAGATATATAATGTAATTAAACTCAATAATATATCGTTTGGAGAGATAAATATGACGTTGGGAGAAAAGCTGTATCATTACCGTAAAGCGGCGGGGTATTCGCAAAAGGAGCTGTCTGCACTTTTGCAGGTGCCGCAAAGCGCATACGTCTTTTACGAAACGGACAGAGCCGAACCGAGCCTGAAAAACACCCTGCGCCTTGCAAGACTATACGGTGTTGCCATGGAAACACTCGTCAGCGAGGAGCACGAGCCGAAAATTCAAAACAAGTCAGAAACAGAAGAGAGAGCATAACGGTTACCCGCTGTGCTCTCTTTTTTTCGTTATGTATTGACACCCGGTCATGCTTGTGTTATTATGTTAGCACATTATCTAAGTAAAGCGAGCAGGGAATATGAAACGCTATAATAAATTAACGCCCGAGGGCACAAAGGATATACTTTTCGAGGAATGTCTCGCGCAGCGCGAGATCGGCGAGCGGCTCCGGAAGGTCTTCAAAATGCGCGGCTACAATGAGGTCGTCACTCCCGGCATCGAGTATTACGACGTGTTCGATCTTGAGGATGCGGGCATCCCGCAGAACGAGATGTATAAATCGACGGACAATAAGGGCAGGCTCATCGTTTTCCGTCCCGACCTGACCCTGCCGATCGCCCGCCTGACGGCGACAAGGCTCAAATCCGTCGAAAAGCCGATCCGCCTTTACTACGTCCAGCCCGTTTACCGCAACCGCAAGGATCTCTCCGGCAGGAGCGACGAGTCCATGCAGGCGGGCATCGAGCTTTTGGGCGCAGGGGGACTCAGGGCCGACCTCGAAGTCATCACGACGGCGGTCGATGCGCTCTCTGCGTGCACGGAGGATTTCCGTCTGGAGATCGGCGACGCACGTTTCTTCAAAGCCCTTTCCGACCGTCTGCCGGTGTCGGCTGAGATGAAGGAGGACATCCGTCTGACGATCGAGTCGAAAAACTATGCGGCGCTCGGCGATATGCTCGACCGTCTGCCCGCGTCTCTTTACACCGAAGCGCTCCGCTCTCTGCCGCGGCTTTTCGGCAGGGATGAGGTCTTTAAGGACGCCGAACGCTTCTGTAAGGACGATCCCGTCCTTGCGGAAACACTTTCCTACATGCGCACGCTCTATAACGCACTTTCCGCACTCGGTCTCGGTGACCGCCTGATGGTCGACTTCGGTCTTGTGCAGAAGAATGAATATTACACCGGCGTTGTTTTCAGCGCCTATATTGAAGAT
>JAGAOD010000095.1 GCA_017623855.1 Clostridia bacterium | reverse complement strand
TGCGGCGGCTTGTTTGATTTGCATGGCGGCTCCTTTCTGTTATTTCGCAGCTTCTGCGCGCATCTGTTCTCGTTCAAAAATGCGGATTTCGCGCGCTTTCCAGTCGTATTCGTAGTAAAGATATTTTGCTTCTTCGATGCTTTGGGCGGGAACGAAAATGTATCGGTCGTGTCCGAGCTTATGGTAAGTAATTCTGTGCGGGTCGATCTCGCTGTTGTCAAGAAGATAATACGCGGCAGATGCGGGCGTGATCTGAATGGCTTCCTTTAAGTTATTTTCGTGCGCATAAATCATGCTGATGAGCGCACTCTGATCCTCGCGGATCAGCCATACATTGTGGTAGTCCACGGAATACATTTCTCCATACAGCCCATCAAGAGAAAAACGGAAGCGGCTGTCGGCAGGTGTCATGTCGGCAGGATCAAAATCGTGATACATCGACCACGGCAGGACCATGGATTTGTAGCCCGAGATGGAAATGTACCCTTTGAAGATATCCTCCCGAAATGCATACCGCAGAATCCAGCCGTCAAAGGATACCGTGCGCTCTACGGCATCGGTCGGGTCGGCAAGGCGGGAGATGTCGAAATTCTCGATCTCCTCGACCGACTGAAACGATTCGCGCAGCTCCCAGAGAAGCTGACTGTCCTCGTCAAAGGTCGCCTCATAGCCTGTCAGCACGGTATCGACACGGATGGGCAGCGGCACATAATACAGTGCCAGCGCCAGCACGATCAGTCCTGCCAGTATTGCTGTGATGACCTTGAATGATCGCCCGATCCACTCACAGACCGTGTCAAACACAAGGTACGCACCGTAAAAGCGTCCCCAGTGCGCAATGTACCGCTGACACCGCGCATAGGCGATCTCGCGCTCGTCACGGGACTGTTCTTCGTCCCAGACGCGGAAGTGCAGGGTCGGCAGTGCCTGCTCGGAGACACCGTGTGAGAGGGGCGCGGTCATCGCCTCGGAGACGGCGGCGGCGCTTGTGAGGGTTTCGGGATCAACGTCCTCGGCGTGTTCAAGCAGCGGCTTCAGATCGGTATATTTTTGGTGAAGCTCTGCACGGTAGGATGCAAAGACCGCAGGAATATTTTCGGGATTATCGAGGATTTCGGCAATCTGGTCAAGGGAGAAAAACGCACGGCGGAGTGCGGAGATTGTCTGCAGACGGGTGACGGTGTCGTCGTCATAGTCACGGAAGCTGCGTCCGTTTTTCTCGGTATAGGTCGGTGTAATCAGCCCTTTTTCCTCATAAAGACGGATGGCTTTTTCGGTCAGACCGCATTTCGCGGCGGCTTGTTTGATTTGCATGGGGACTCCTTTCGGGGGACGGAGCTGTCAACGTAAGCGTTGACAGCAGTGATATATTTCCACTGTTGTGGAAATGTGATATCGCTTCGCGGTGATATCCGCCTTTGGCGGGTGATATATTTCGCCCGATAGGCGAAATGTGACAAGTAACTTGAAACTTATCGCTGAAAGCAAAATATATCATTGCAATGCTGGAAACGGTTCAGCTGAGTTTGCTTCATCTTGATTTTATCATATCCCCCAAGGTGATATGCAAGTATTTTCTTCAAAAAAATCCCCGTTTTTTGTGAAAAATCCCGCCATGCCGCCCGGGAAGATGGGGGGTATGGCGGGACTTTTGAGATACTGTTGATCTGAACAAACTCCCTTTGTCACACGGAGAAAGCGAAGCTTTCTCTATGAAGATTCCATAGGAATCTTCGGACAGCATCCCTCGGGGAGGGATGCTGTTACGGTTCTTCGTATTCTTCGAGGATTTCGGGCATACGGCGCTCGATTTCGTCGGTGCGCAGACGGTCCTCGGCGTAGGCGCGGCGGAGCAGCTCACCCGGAATATAAGGGTCGTACTTTTC
>JAGAOD010000094.1 GCA_017623855.1 Clostridia bacterium | reverse complement strand
CTCATCGATGAAAATAATACAGGGCTTATTCTTCTTCGCCTTTTCGAAAAGGTCACGGACACGGGATGCGCCGACACCGACGAACATCTCGACAAAGTCCGAACCGGAAATGGAGAAGAACGGGACACCGGCTTCACCGGCAACCGCGCGGGCAAGCAGGGTCTTACCTGTACCCGGAGGGCCGACGAGCAGTACGCCCTTCGGAATACGCGCACCGAGCTCATTGAATTTATTCGGGCGCTTTAAGAACTCAACGATCTCGCGGAGCTCTTCCTTTTCCTCATCTGCACCCGCAACGTCCGCAAAGGTCGTACGGCGCTTTTCGTCACCGAGCTGCTTGACCTTGGCCTTGCCGAAATTCATCTGGTTTCCGGCACCGCCGCCGTTCATACGGCGCATCATAAACAGCCAGAAGACGATAAGCAGCACAACCGTCAGAAGCGTCGGGATCAGGCTGATGAGCCAGCTTGTTTCCTGCGGCGGCAGAATATCCTGAACCATACGGTTCTGCGGATTCGCACTGTTGTACGCCTCAATATCGTCCTTAACGTCGTTGAAGAACAGATTGATGTTCGGGACATTATACCGGAGCTTGGACTCCTTACCGGTCTCATCCGCGACGGTAAAGGTCATTTCACCGGTGCCGAGATCCAGCTTATAGGAGCTGACCTCTCCGTCCTCAAAATAGGCGATCACATCGGAATACTTCAATCCGGGCTGTTCCGGCTCCGTTCCGCTGAAAAGCATGAACATGATGACGAACAGCAGGATCGGTATACCGAGATATACGATCAGATTGCGTAAAACTTTTTTATTGTTGTTCAAGTTCCGACCTCCCGGAAAAATAATAAAATACAGTACAGATCTATCACGCAGACCCTGCCGGATCAGCCTCCGTAAACCTCAGGCTTCAGGATACCGACATACGGCAGGTTTCTGTATTTTTCATCATAATCGAGACCGTAGCCTACGATGAAAGCATCGGGAATATCGCAGCCCTTATACTTTGCGAAGACATCGACCTCACGGCGCTCCGGCTTATCGAACAGTGTGCAGACCTCGATGCTTGCCGGATTGCGGTTTTTCAGCATATTTACAAGATAGTGCAGCGTCTTGCCGCTGTCGAGGATATCCTCAACGATCAAGATATCATAGCCCTCAAGCTCGATGTCGAGATCCTTAATGATCTTAACAACGCCGCTTGTCTTGGTGCCGGAGCCGTAGCTCGAAACGGACATAAAGTCGATGCGGACCGGAATGTCGATGGCGCGCATAAGGTCAGCCATGAAAGCCACGGAACCCTTAAGTACGCTGACGAGCAGCAGATTCTTGCCCTTGTAGTCACGGGAGATCTCGGCACCTACGCGCTTGACCATTTCCGCGATCGTTTCCTCACTGTAAAGAACTTCCTGGATATCATTGATCATTTCGTTTGTCATTGTTCTCTTCCTTTCCCCTCTGGGTCATTCCGCATTCTGCGTGATCTGCACATTGAGCGTCTCTGCTCCTTCCGCCGCACCGACCGATTCGATCCAAAGGATCTCCCCGTATACGTCGAGCAGAAGAAGCCGATCCCGGACCGCCTCCGGAATACGCAGCTCGTTGAAGAGCTTTTTCAGAGATTTGCTCACGCCGCGCCCTGCCGGACGGAACCGGTCACCGCCGCGCCGTGTACGGATCACCGCAACACTTGCTATTTTATCACAGTCGGGATCATTATTAAATAACAAATTATGAACTTTCCCGCTGTTTTTTCCATTTTCTGTAAACTTTTTGCAAACAGAGATCACTCTGCCGTCCGGCAGCACCGCGGCACCGTTATCAAGCGGCACACAGACCGGCTCCGGATCCTCCGTCATTACGGTCAGTGTATCCTGACCGGCCGTCAGCTGCACATGCCCGGGAAGCGATACACTGCCGCCCGAAAGCACACATCTT
>JAGAOD010000093.1 GCA_017623855.1 Clostridia bacterium | reverse complement strand
GTTCAGGGCAACAAAAAAGCTATTCAATGCAATACACCCCCGAATTTACGGTATTATAAATTTCCATGATCTTCTCATAGTCAGCGATCCCGACGGAAAACGCCGTCGCACCGCCCGATGCCGTGCCAAGTGCCAGCGCCTCCGGGAGATCCTCTCCCCGCTCGAGCGCCGCCAAAAAGCCGCCGACCATGGAATCGCCCGCGCCGACGGAATTGACGACCTGTCCTTTTGCCGCCGGTGCTTTATATATCCTTCCGTCCCGTGTTTTCAGCAGCGCGCCGTCCCCCGCCATGGAGACGAGCACATGCTGCGCGCCGAGCGCCTGAAGCTTTTCGGCAAGACGTAATATATCCTCGTCCGTCTCCGCCTTTTCTCCGAAAAGGGCGCCGAGCTCCTCGCGGTTCGGCTTTACGAGAAAGGGCTTGTACGGCAGTGTGGAGCGTAAAAGCTCACCCGCCGCATCGACCGCAAGCCGCACGCCGCGGTCTGCAGCGGCTGATGCGATCTGCGCATAGATATCGGACGGCAAAGAACGCGGCACACTGCCCGATACAACGAGCGTGTCCCCGCTTTTCAGCGCTTTGAGCTGCGCAAAAAACAGCTCCAGCTTGTCCTTCGGGATCGAAGGGCCGCTGCCGTTGATCTCCGTCTCCTCCTCGGCGTGAAGCTTTACGTTGATGCGTGTAAAGCCCGCGTCGAGCTCAATAAAATCGGTGTTGATCCCTTTTTCGCGCATACCGTCGCGAATCAGCGCACCGGTAAAGCCGGAAACAAAGCCGAGCGCCGTGCTTTCCGTGTGCAGCGCCTTTAAGAGCAGGGAAACGTTGATCCCCTTACCGCCGATCACAACATTCTCCGTATTGACGCGGTTGACCTCTCCCTGTTTTAAGGCGTCAAGCGAAAGGACGAGATCCACCGCAGGATTCAGTGTTACCGTGTAGATCATACCGCATGCCTCTTATTCCAGATGATCTTGAGGCCGTCCAAAAGGAGCATATCGCTGAACTCGATCTTTCTTCTGCAATGCTCCACGACCATACCCGCGAGGCCGCCGGTCGCAATGACCGTGCACGGCTCGCCGATCTCCGCTTCAATGCGGTCACAGAGCCCGTCCAGCATACATGCCGTACCGAAGATCATACCCGACTGGATGCATTCGACCGTGTTCGTGCCAAGCACCGCGGGCGGTGCCTCAAGGCTGATCGCGGAAAGCTGTGCCGCACCGCTTGTCAGTGCATCAAGCGAAGTGTTGAGTCCCGGAACGATGACGACGCCGCATACGTCTCCGTTGCGGTCAATGCCCGTGAGCGTCGTTGCCGTACCCATGTCGATGACGATGCTCGGGCACGGATAGAGCGCCTTCGCGGCAGCCGCGCCGACGACGAGGTCAGCGCCGAGCTCATTCGAGACACCGGGCTTCACGGTGACCTCGGGAACGGATACCGTGCTCACAACAAAGGGATCCACATGCCACACGCGGCGAATCGCCTTTGTTAAATAATCCGTCAGACGCGGCACGACGGAGCTTAAAACCGCGCCGTCGATCTGTTTGCTTTCAACGCCGTAGAGACTTAAAATCGACAGGATCTCCGCAGCATACTGGTCTTCCATGCGCGGTGTTTTCGTAGACATGCGGGAAACGAACAAAAGCGTATCTCCGTCATACACACCCATGGTTATATTGGTATTGCCCACATCAAGTGTAAGCAGCATAACGATCACCCTTTCGGTAAGTTATGCATTCAGTATAGCACAAAACGCACGGGCGGTACAATAAAATTTTTCATCCAAACAGCCGAATTGAAAGTACGGAGAGAACGACTGCCGCAAGATCGCCGCACAGCGCCGCCGGAACGGTATAGCACACCGAGCGATACCCGCGCCCGCCAAAATATACCGCAGCCGCATAAAAGGTCGTTTCCGTCGAGGAAGACAGGATCGCCGCCATGCGCGACACGTCCGCATCCGCGCCATGCTCCGCCATAAGCTCGGTTACATACGAAACCGCGCCGCTTCCCGACAGCGGACGAAGCAGAACAAGCGGCACGATCTCGGGATCCATACCGAGCTGTCCGAACATCGGCTCGAGAACATGCGTGATAAGCTCAATAACACCCGATGCCCTGAGCATGGTGATCGCCGTGATCAGCCCGATAAGCGTCGGCAGCAGACGAAATGCAGTTTCCGCGCCGCTTCCTGCACCTTCGCAGAACAGCGTAAAAACCGGAAGCTCTTTTACAAAACCGATCACAACCGTCAGTGCGATGATCGCACAGACAGCCGCCGCCCCTACCTGTCCCATAGCTTCTCAAACACCCGACATGCCGCGAGCGCCGCCATCAAACTGCCGAGCGAGACAAGCCAGATATGCACCATGATGTCATACGGATTTTCACTGCCGTACGACGAGCGCAGCATGACGACACTTGACGGAATTAGCTGAAAAGCAGCCGTATTCAGAACGACAAAACGGATCATTTCCCCGCCCGGACGATCCCCTTTTTCAAGCGTCTGCATGGCATCCATCGCCTGAAGTCCCGCCGGAGTGGCAGCATTTCCCATGCCGAACATATTCGCCGCGATATTCAAAGCGATCTTCTCCCGTATCGCTTCGTTTTTCGCATATTTCGGGAAAAGAACGGAGATCACGGGAAACATAAACCGGGAAAGTGCCTTTGTGATCCCCGCGCCCTCCGCCACACGCATGATCCCGCTCCAAAGACACATGCCGCCCGTAAGAAGAAAAACGGTCTCCACGGCGCGCTGTGCACCGTCCCCAATGGACACCGAAAGCTCTGTCAGGCGACCGGTCGCAGCAGCCGTCAGGAAGGACAGAAGGATCATCACCGCCCATATCCGATCCAGCATGATTTCTGCCCCCTTTTTTCGTGTTTTGGTTGATTTTGAACCTGAAATCGATTATGATTAAGGTATACTCATACTGAAAGGAAGTTATGTATGTTTGGTGAAAAGATCCTGAATTACTGGGATGATATTATGCGCGACCTCGCTGAGATGGTCGCAATTCCGTCCGTAGCCGTTCCGCAGGAGGGCGAACACCCCTTCGGCGACAACGCAGCCGCTGCGATCGACAAGGCAATGGAGCTCGCAGAGCGCTACGGTCTGACCGCTAAGAATGTTGATTACTACGCGATGCATGCCGAGATCGGCGAGGGCGAAGAGAATGCGATCGTTATGGCGCACCTCGACGTCGTTCCCGAAGGCGAAGGCTGGCTCAGCGATCCGTATACGATGACCATCCGTGACGGCAAGGCATACGGCCGCGGTGTTTCCGACAACAAGAGCCCGGCGATCGTTGCACTTCACTGCCTGCGCGCACTGCGTGACGCCGGCGTCGTCGGCAAGCGCAAGCTCCGCGTCGTGCTCGGCTCCGCTGAGGAGATCGGCATGCAGGATATGGAGCATTATTTTGCGAAGGAGCAGAAGCCGACCATGGGCTTCACGCCGGACTCCTCCTACGGCATCTGCCACTGTGAGAAGGGTCACTTCAACTTCTCCTTCTCCGGCAAGGTCAGCGAGAAGATCAAGAGCTTTAAGGCCGGTACGGTCGTAAACGCAGTTCCCTATAAGGCTGAAGCCGAGGTCGTTTGCTGCGAGGAAGGCTTTAAGAAGCTCGCTGCCGCTGCAGAAGCTGCGGAGATCAAGTTCGACGTTACCCGTACCGAGGACGGCGCACACATTCTCGCACACGGCGTGGCTTCCCATGCCGCATGGCCGCAGGGCGGCGTAAATGCCGCGTCCCATCTCGTTCGCCTGCTCGTCTCCGTTTGGGGCGACGAATGCGGCGAACTGTTCAGCTTCATCAACGAAAAGATCGGTCTGACCTATGACGGCTCTCTCATCGGCGTTCAGGTCTCCGACTCCATCAGCGGCGCGCTGACCTTCAACCTCGGCATTCTGAAGGCTGAGAACGGCGAAGGCACCGCAGTGATCGATATCCGCTACCCGGCACTCGTCAACGGCGCAGCGCTCGACAAGACCATCCGTGCATGCGCAGAGAGCGCTGGCATCACCTACACGCTCTACGGCGACGCAGAGCCGCTCTATCTGCCGAAGGAAGGCCCGCTCGTACGCCTGCTCTCCGGTGCTTACGAAGACATCACCGGCAAGGCGTGCGACATCTACGCTATGGGCGGCGGCACCTATGCCCGTCAGATGTTCGGAAACGGCGTTGCATTCGGCGCAAGCTTCCACGACGAGCAGTCGAACGCACACAACTGCAACGAGTCCCTCGACCTCGAAAACTTTAAGCTCCATGCGCAGATCTGCCTTGAAGCGATGTACCGCATGTTCACAGCGGACTGATTTAATAACTTGCCTATGACAAACTATACACACATTACACCGAAGGCGCTTTTCGCTCTGCCTGAAACCATCGCCTATATCGACGCCGGAAACGACTGTCTCGGTGCGCTCGGCTTTACGGAGCACGGACGCGCACACGCGAAGCGCTGCGGCGACCACGCCGGCAGCATCCTTCGCGCTCTGAATTTCCCGGAGCGTACCTGCGAGCTCGCACAGATGGCGGGATATCTGCACGATATCGGCAATATCGTAAACCGCGTTGACCACGCACACAGCGGCGGCATCATGGCGTTTACGTACCTCAACCGGCTCAATATGCCGCCCGAGGAGATCGCGGTCATCTGCTCTGCGATCGGTTATCACGATGAGCGCACCGCCTTTCCGGTCAATCCCGTGTCCGCGGCACTCATCCTCGCCGACAAGAGCGACGTTCGCCGCACCCGCGTGCGCAAGGATGCGATCATCGCAACGGATATCCACGACCGTGTGAATTTCGCCGTTGAGAGCTCCGAGCTGCACATTGCGCCCGAAAAGAAGACCTGTGCGCTCGACGTCACGATCGACACGGAGATCTGTCCGGTCATGGAATACTTTGAGATCTTCCTCGACCGCATGGTCCTGTGCCGCAAAGCAGCGGAGCATTTGGGTCTGACCTTCGAGCTGATCATCAACGACACAAAACTGTTATAAAAAATCACGGAGCTTTGGTTTTCGGGATCAAAGCTCCGCTCTCGATGAGGTGATTTTATGCATACGATCATTCCAACTCCGAACGGCTCTGTCGCTCTGCACGATAACCGTATCGCGCTGCCGAAAGCTTTTTCCGTTCAGTTCAACGATTTCGCCCCGTGGTGCGCGGACGCTTTCCTCAAACGCACCGAAAGCACGCTCACGGACGGCAAACCGTGGATCATTTTGAAGCATGCGTCCGACCTTAAGGATGAGGCCTACCGCATGATCATTTCCGGTACGGGCATCGTGATCTACGCGGGAGGCGAGCGTGGTATCGTTTGGGCGCTGACCACCGTCTATCATCTGCTGGACGACAGCCGAACACTCCCCGTCGGCCGGATCGAAGACGCGCCGAAATACGGCTGGCGCGCACAAAGTCTCGACTGCGTACGTCACTTTTTCGATGTGGAGACCGTCAAAAAGATCATCGAACAGATCTCTCTCGTTAAGATGAACATCCTGCACTGGCATCTGACCGACGATCAGGCATGGCGCATCGAATCGAAAGCCTTCCCGAAGCTGCATGAGACGAGTGAGAAATTCTACACATGGGACGAGATCCGCGACATCGTGGAATATGCCCGTGTGCGCGGTGTGGACATTCTTCCGGAGCTTGATCTTCCCGGTCACACGACGGGCATTCTCGCGGCTTACCCCGAGTACAGCTGCTTCGGCGAAACCGTGTCGCTCGCGACCGCCGGCGGCATCTACCCGATCATCCTCTGCGCCGGCAAGGAGATCACCTTTGAGCTGATCGAAAAATTAGTCGACGAGATCTGTCCGCTCTTCCCCTATGAACGCATGCATATCGGCGGCGACGAAGCGCCGAAATCCGAGTGGGCAAAATGCCCGGACTGCAAAAAGCGCATGGAAGAAGAGGGTCTTCAGAACGTGGAAGACCTGCAGGGGTATTTCACGGCACGCGTTACAAAAATGATCGAAAAGCACGGCAAAAAGCCGGTCTGCTGGAATGATTCGCTCAAGTCTTCCTTCCTGCCGGAGGACACGCTCATTCAGTACTGGACACCGCAGCATGTCCTGCAGATGGAGCCGTACTTCGAAAAGGGCGGCAAGTTCATCTATTCCGACATGTTCGATCTGTATTTTGACTACCCGCACAGCATGATCCCACTCAAGCACGTTTATAACGTAAAGCCGATGATCGGCAATACCGCCTGCGGCCATGCGGAGAACATGCTCGGCATCGAGTCCTGCCTGTGGGCGGAGCATATCGTAACGCCGGAGCAGCTCACGATGAAGATCTTCCCCCGTGCCTATGCTGCAGCGGAGGCCGCATGGAGTGTAGAGCTCGATTATGAGGATTTCAAACGCCGTCTCCTGCCGCTCACCGAAAAGGCGGAAAAGGCCGGTGTGATCTGCACGCCGGAAAGCCACTGGGACCCGAAGGGTAAGGCGCGCCGCGACGAAGCGCTTACATATCTCAAGAATATGTTCAAGTCGATCCCGAAGGAAGCGAAGGATACGGTCGCGGAGGCGGGCGGCGATAACGACGCTTTCCTCAAGTATTTCATGACGAAATTCCTGAAGCCGAGCGACATCCCCTACCTCGTTTCCGTATTTAAGAAATAAAAACTTCCCCGACAGTAAGGAAAAAGCCGAACTGCCGGGGATTTTTTTGATTATTTTACTTTGTGCCGAAGATACGGTCGCCCGCGTCGCCGAGACCCGGAACGATGTAGCCGTTTTCGTTCAGCTTTTCGTCGAGTGCCGCACAGTAGATCTGCACG
>JAGAOD010000092.1 GCA_017623855.1 Clostridia bacterium | reverse complement strand
TAGAACACGGTCTGCGCTTCCTTATAGACGGCGAGAACAAGAATTTTATCATCACCTCCGAGTCCTTCTGGGAGGAGATCACGGGTACACAGATCCCGGTCTACCTTTACAGCTCCGACGCGGGTGAGGAAACGCATGAGCACGTATGGGGAGACTTTGCTTCCTACAGCGAAGAGGTTCATAAGCGCGTCTGTACGGTCGACGGCTGTACCGCTTTTGAATTTGGCGGTCATGCATACGGCGACGAATGCACGCCCGACACGGAGAATCCCGAGCTCGGTCACTGGGTGACCTGCACGGTATGCGGCGGTCAGGTTCATGAATACCACACCCGTGAGGCGTTCAATAACCGTTATCCGAACAACTGGAAGGATGCCGGGGACGGTATCCACCATGTGGTTTACTGCACCGAGTGTCTCGGCCCGGTAGAGTATCAGGAGCATGATTGGTCCGAATGGTACGCCGGTGCGAAACAGGATGCAAGCGGCGAATGGGTAATGGGCCATTATCAGAGATGTGACGCCTTCCCCTGTGACGCGGAAAGATGGCAGCAGGCTTGTATTTATGATGAGGGTGTTGTGACAACGGAGCCCACCTGTCTTGAGGCGGGCAGCAGAACATACACCTGCACGGGCGAAAGCTGTGCACTTGAAACAAAGACAAAGACTGAAGAGATTCCCGCGCTCGATCATGATTGGGGTGAGTGGCAGACTTCCGCAGCCGACCCGCTGAAGGAAGTACGCGTATGTAAACGTGATCCGAATCACACCGAAGAACGCACTGCACATGTGCATGATTGGAGTGCCTGGACATCTGACGGCGAAAATCACAAGCGCACCTGTTCCGCGGAAGGCTGCACGGTCAAGACCGAAACCGAACCGCACGATTGGGATGGCGGCGTTGAAACAAAAGCGCCTTCCTGCGGTGTAGAGGGCGTTACGACCTACACCTGCACGGTTTGTAAGACAACGAAAACCGAAGATATTCCGGCTTTGGAGCACATCTGGAATGACTGGACATACGGCACGACGGATGTACACGTTCGCGGCTGCGAAAGAAACTGCGGTGTGACACAGCAGACCGAAGTACACCGCTGGAGCGATTGGACATCCGTCGACGGCAGCAGCCACAAGAGGGATTGTTCCGTATGTAACGGTACGGAGTCTGTAACGCACAGCTTTAATAACGGCGAGATCACGACCCCGGCGACACACACGGAGAAAGGTGTAAAGACCTTTACATGCGGTGGCTGCGGTTATACCTATACGGAAGAGATCCCCACAACGACTGAGCATCAGTGGACCGCGTGGGCGCCGAACGGCAACGACACCCATACAAGATCCTGCCGCTGCAACGCGGTCGAGACAGAGAACTGCACATGGGATGAGGGCAAGATCACGACCGCACCGACACACTTTGAAGAGGGTGTAAAGACCTTCACCTGTACGGCATGCGGTGATACAAAGACCGAGCCGGTTGCGAAGACCGCAGCACACGCCTGGAGTGATTGGGCAGCGCTTAGCGACGGCAGGAACCACACACGCGAGTGCAAGTGCGGCGAGACCGAAACACAGGCACATATTTGGGGTGATTGGACGGCTGCTGCGACCTTTGTCGGTTATATGCGTACCTGCACAGTCTGTGAAGCGGCGGAAACGCTGACTCTCCCGGCGAACAGCTCCGTCAATACAACGGACAGCAATGCGCCGGCCGACACAAACCTTACCGATACCGACATTGAGCTGATCGACAAGGTACTCACCGACGAGGAGCAGTCTCAGGTCGCCGGCGGTGAGACCGTTAAGATCTACCTGAAGGTTGAAGATATTTCGAACGAAGCTCCGGCTGCGCATGTTGCCGCAGCGGAAGAGAAGGCGGGCGAGGATGAGATCGGCATGTATCTTGACATCGACCTGTTCAAGAAGGTGGGCAATAACACCGAAACACCGGTCACGGAAACTTCCGGTAAGGTCACCGTGACGGTCACGATCCCGGATGATCTCCTCAACACCGATCCGACCGTGACACGAACCTATAAGATCATCCGTGTTCACGAGGACGCAAACGGCAATCTGATCACCGATGTGATCGAGGGCACATTTGATCCGACGGACAACTCTTTCACCTTCGAGACCGACAAGTTCTCGACCTATGCACTGGCTTATGCCGATAAGAAGACGGTAACGCCGACAGCGACACCGGCTCCGACAGCGACACCGGCTCCGACGGCAACTCCGGCACCGACCGAGAAGCCTGCGGATCCCACCGCAACGCCGGCACCGACAACGGCACCCACTCAAGCACCCTCGGCAACACCGGCACCCGCTGTTCCGCCGACCGGCGACAGCACGGGCCTTTGGAGCTGGACGGTTCTGATGGCTGCGGCCGCTCTCGGCATTATGGCGGCATTCGCACTCAGCAAAAAGAGAAATTCCGCAAAATAAATCACGCGCCATAAAAAGGGGCGGTGTCAGCTTAGGCTGTCACCGTCCTTTTTGTGTCTTTTCTTTGAAAGGGATAGAAATACGCGGTACGTTGTGATACTATATAAATTAATCCAGATCCTTTAGGGGGGCATGCTCTATGACACAGGAATGTTTCTTTAAGAATGCTGTTTGGGTCGGCGCGGCGGAGCGGAAGGCGGAGGATTTTTCGGTGCTTCGCGGTCACTTTACAGTCGGTAAGGCGCGAAATGTGTCTTTGAATATTTTGGGTCTCGGCTTTTTCAAGTGTTATATTAACGGCAAATGTATCGATCCCGATACGTTCCTGCCGCTTTCTTCTGATTTCGAAAACAGCTGCGATCCTGTCGAAGAGGTGCTTTCGGGGCATCGCGTCTATGTGCCGCAGTTTGATATCACGCCGTATGTGCAGGAGGGTGACAATGTGATCGCCGTACAGTATGGCGGGGGCTGGTACACGCATCGCGAGCGCGTATACGGTCTGCCTAAGGTGATCTACCGCATCTGCGTCGAAACGGAGAACGGTACGGAGGACTTTGTTTCCGATGAAAGCTGCCGCATCGCGCCCGGTTATGTAACGGGCTATGCCTTCGTGCAGTATGAGGAACAGGATCTGTCGACCGGTGTCGATCCGTTCTCCCCGGCGCTCGACGACAGCACATGGGCGCATGCCGTGCGCACCGAACCGCTTGTGACCGAATACTGCGTGACGGATTGCCCGACGGATCGGCTGATCGCGGAGCTTCCCGTGCATGAGGTGAGCGAAAACATTTACGACTGCGGGGAAAACACGACGGGTTATCCGGTCTTAAGGCTTTGCGCCGCAAAGGGCGAAAAGGTCGAGGTGTTCTTCTCGGAGGAGCTTCTGCCGGACGGTGGGATCGACCGCTCGCATGCGCACGGACAGCGCTATTCGGTCGTGTCCGACGGCACGGAGAGAACCGTACAGCCGGAGTTCACATGGTACGGCTTCCGTTATTTTGAGATCGTCGGCAAGGCAGAGGTGCAGTGCGTGAAGGTCATTTATGCGGACGTGCCCGCGAATTCGACGTTTTCATGCGATAATGAAACACTGAACTGGATATACAGGACTTTTTTACATACGATGCACTGCAACATGCACACCGGACATCCGTCCGACTGCCCGCACATCGAACGCCGCGGCTATACGGGTGACGGGCAGCTGACCTGTCATGCGGTGCTGACGACGCTCGACGCGAAGGCGTTTTACGAAAAGTGGATGCAGGACATTGCGGACAGCCAAGATGTTCTCAGCGGGCACATCCAGTATACCGCGCCGTACATCCGAAGCGGCGGCGGCCCCGGCGGCTGGGGATCTGCGATCGTCGAGGTGCCGTATCAGCTGTATAAGCATTACGGGGACAGATCCGTCCTTGAGAAGTATTACGGCAATATGCGCCGATATATCGATTACCTCGAGGCGCATTCCGCGTTCGGTCTCGTCACGAGCGACAAGGCGGGTGAGTGGTGTCTCGGCGACTGGTGCGGCCCGAATATCCTGTACCCGGACAAGGATATCACCTCGCACAATCAGCAGGTGATGATCCCCGCCGCGATGGTGAACACGTATTTCATGGTGAAGTCATTGAGCCGCATGATCGAGATCGCAGGGATCATCGGCCGTGACGCGGACATCGCGGAATACGAAGAAAAAGCGGCGATGCGCAAAAAAGCAATACAGGGTGCGTATTTCAACACCTTTGACGGCAATTTTGTGATGAACGTACAGGGCGCAAATGCATATGCGGTCGACCTCGGTCTCGGCTCTGAGGAGACGTACGAAAATCTTGTCCGCTATTATACGAAGCTCGGCTATTTTGACACGGGCATTTTTGCAACGGATATACTGATCCGTGTGCTGTTCGAGCGCGGAGACAGCGACCTTGCCGTCGATCTGCTGACGAATCCCGGCGAGCAGGGCTTTGAGCATTGGCGCAGGAACGGCGCGACGACGTTCCACGAGTATTGGGACTCAAGCCGCAGCCGTTCGCACAATCACCCGATGTTCGGCGCACCGGCTGCATATCTCTTTGAGTATCTCTTAGGCATACGGCAGGCGGAAAACACCGCGGGGTACACTTCGCTCGTGATCGCGCCGGAAGCTGTGCATCGCTTTGGCTGGATGCGCGGCAGCGTGCAGACCAAAAACGGCGTGTGCGCCGTCGATTACCGCACGGAAGGCGACAAAACGCATTTCAAGATCACCGTTCCCGCAGGCACGAAGGCGGTTTTCCGGTTTAAGGATAAGGAAATCGAGCTGAGTGCGGGGGAGAATGAGGTTATAGCCTGATAGGCCCTCTCTGAATAAGACGAAGAGCGCGCTGCATTTTGCAGCGCGCTCTTTATCATCTACCGAAAGCTTCGGCTGTTTCTGTATTCTGAGGGGGTTATGCCTGTGATTTGTTTGAAAATGCGGCAGAAGTAGTGGAAGTCATAGATGCCGCAGTGCTGGGCTACGGTCTGTATCTGCAGATCGCTGTTTCGAAGCAGGTGCTTTGCCGTTTCGATCCGCTTTGCTTTTACAAACTGCGTCAGTGTACTGCCGGTCTCCCTTTTGAACGCGGCGGAGAAATATTCGGGGCTGACCTTGCTGCTTTCGGAAAAGCTCTTCAGACTCAGGTCGCCCAAAAGATCGCTCTCGATTTTGAGGACCGCCTTTTTGATCATCGGGGAATAATTCTTCGTGGCGTGCTCCTTTACGAGCTCACAGTAGGCTTTGGTGATCTCCAACATGAGCTTCTGCGCCATGGGAAGGGCGTGCAGGCTTTCGATGCGCTGTGCGAATTCGGAGGAGAGGGCGTTGATATAAACCGGGTGCACGCCGCCGTTTTCCACAGCCTTTCGAAAGAGTGTGTTCATGATGATGCAGTAATTTTTGATGCTCCGAAGCTGATCCGGAATACGCATCTCGAACGCCAGGATCGGAATATTTGCCATCATCTGCTCGGCTTTTCTGAGGTTTCCGTGCTCCACGGCGGAGATCAGCTCGTTTTCGAACCGATAGCGCATCTCGAGCGTGTCGATCGCGTGCGGATCCGACGCCTGTGCATCGGCGTCATACAGCTTTTTCGATACGGCGAAATGTGTGCGGCTGATATCGCTGAAGCTGAAACGGTCGATGCCGTCCCAGATGAACTCGCCGAATGTCGTCAGCACGGAGAGAATGCAGTTTTCGTCGCGGATGATCGGAATGGAGGCGAAGTAATATTCGATGTCCTTGAGCTGTTTCGGGGAGATGCCCATCCTTTCGCAGACTTCCGGCAGATGCTGCGGCGAGATATCATCGTAAAGATAGGGCCCCACAAGAAAGACCGTCGGCCGGTCGCAGTAGGGCAGGAGAAAGAACAGATAGCGGCACGAGAACATGTCGGTGACGCGGTACACGGTTCTCGGGACGATGCCCGGAAAAAAATCATAGAACGTATAGGAAGAGCGCTCGTCGAGCAGCTGCTTCATGAGCTTCTTGTCGATCAGCGGGGAAATATCCGCGTCGGGGTGAAAGATCAGATTCTGCAGGCGCAGCTTCGAAAACGTTTTTTGCAGAAATGTGAGCTCTCTGTCGTAAAACATATCGGTCCTCCCGTGCGAAAAGCACAATAAAAAGTTAAGATATGGATAATTATAGTATCAATTTCATGAAAATTCAATGGATTTTCACGGCGGAATATTAAAATTGTGCAAATTAGACCTAAATTTATGCTAACTGTTATCGGCGTTGTGGTTTATAATCTAATTAACCATTGAATTATGGAATACTTTGTCCTTTTTGAGGGGGCAAAAAGAGAGGTTAGTTTTATGGACAAAAAACAGAAAGTCCGTCCTTTTGGCATTCGCGACAAGATTGCCTATGCGGCCGGCGACTTCGGCTGCAACATGAGCTTTGCGCTTAAGGGCACCGTGCAGACCTTCTGGCTCGTTTACATGATGCTCGAGACCGGTCTGCTCTCCGCACTGCTGGTGGTCGTTCAGATCTGGGACGCCGTCAACGACCCGATGATCGGCTCCATGATCGACAACGACAAGAGAAACTATAAGCGCGGCAAGTTTAAGCAGTACATCTTCATCGGTGCATGCGGTCTGCTCGTAGGCGGCGCTGCGGTATTCCTGCCGTTCCCGAATGCACCCGTAGTCATCAAGGCTGTTCTGTTCATCCTTGGCTACATCATTTGGGATGCTTTCTACACTGTTGCAAACGTTCCCTACGGCTCCATGCTTTCCCTCGTTACAGAGGATGTCGGCGAGCGTGCAGAGCTTTCCACATGGCGTTCCATCGGCTCCATGGTCGGTAATATTCTCCCGAACGTGATCCTGCCGATGCTCATCTGGAACAAGGTCAAGTATGACGGAACGGACAGCTTCCTTGACAAGATCGTTATCCCGAAGGGCTTTACAAAGGAGCAGTTCCTCACAAACCCACTCACCGGCAAGGCTTATGAAATCGGCGATAAGGTCCTCAGCCCCGAAACCGGCAAGCAGGTCGAGATCCTTCTCGGCGAGCGCGTATTCTGGGTCGCTCTTATTATGGGCGTTCTCGGCTTCATCGCATTCATGTTCATGCTGAAGTTCATCACCGTCCGCGTCGACGAAAACTCCGTTAAGACAAATGACGGCGAGAAGTTCAATGTGCTCGCAGCATTCAAGAAGTTCATGAAGAACCGTCCGGCAGTCGGCGCTACGGTTGCAGCTATGGGCATGTTCCTCGGCATGAACTCCGCAACCACCGCGACCACCATCATGTTCGCTACATATTTCAACATGGCATCTCTGTCCGGCGTCGTTCAGATGATCGGCTTCCTGCCGATGTTCATCTTCATGCCGTTCATCACAAAGATCGTTAAGAAGTACGGCAAGAAGGAAGCTTCCGTTGTCGGTACGATCGCGTCCATCATCGGCGGCGTTATTATGCTCGTTTTCCCGCTCATCAGCAATGTAACCGTATCTCTCGTCGTATATCTCTTCGGTCTCGTTGTCTTCGGTGTCGGCATGGGTGTTTACACCTGCGTTTCCTGGGCACTCATGGGCGACGCGATCGATTACAATGAGTGGAAGTTCGGCACACGCGAGGAGGGCACGGTTTACTCCCTGCATTCCTTCTTCCGTAAGCTCGCTCAGGGCATTGGCCCGTCCCTCGTTCTCCTGATGATGGGCTGGCTGGGCTATAAGTCCGAGCTCGGCACCATCGGTCAGTCCCTGCAGACCTCCCACAACATGTGCTGGCTCGTTGCCGGTCTCTACATGTTCAGTGCGATAATTCAGTTCATCGGCATCGCGGTCATCTATAACCTCGACAAGAAGACACTGGCTGAAATGAACAAGGCACTCGGCCGCGACGAATCCGGCAAGAAGCTCGAGGGCTAAAGTTTATAATTTGTTTATCATTCCGCATACCTTTTGCGCTATAATGAAGACATACCCTACTGATTTGGAGGCAAAACATGAGAACTGTATTGAATTTTAACAGCAAATGGGCATTTACAAAGCTCTGCGATGCTGTTCCCACAGCGATCGACAAGAAATGGTGCTTTGTAAACCTGCCCCACAGCTGGAACGCTATTGACGGTCAGGACGGCGATAACGATTACTATCGCGGCGACGGCTATTATGCAAAGTCTTTCAATAAGACGGACCTTCCCGAGGCGGACAGATACTATCTCGAGATCCGCGGCGCAAACTCCTCTGCCGACGTATACTTAAACGGCAAGCAGCTTGCACACCACGACGGCGGCTACTCCACCTGGAGAGTGGATCTGACGGATGCCATGGAGCTCGTGAACCTGCTCGTCATCGTTGTCAACAACGCTGCAAACGACAGAGTTTACCCGCAGATGGCGGACTTCACCTTCTACGGCGGTCTGTATCGCGACGTCAACCTCATCTGCGTTAAGGAATCCCATTTCGATCTCGATTACTACGGCGGCCCCGGCATCAAGGTCACACCGGTCATCGCAGGCAAGGATGCGAACGTTGAGGTCGAGACCTTTGTCACGAACGGTAAGGCAGGCCAGAGCATCCGCTACACGGTCTACGATAAGGAAGAGAATGTAGTTGCTTCCACGGAGACCGCAGACACCGATATCACGATCACCATTCCGAACGTGCACCTGTGGCACGGCCGCCGCGACCCGTATCTCTACTGCTGTGAGGCAGAGCTCATCGAGGGCGGCGAGGTCATCGATAACGTCTGCACACGCTTCGGCTGCAGAACCTTCAAGGTTGATCCGGAAAACGGCTTCATTCTGAATGGCGAGGAATATCCGCTGCGCGGTGTTTCCCGTCATCAGGACCGCTGGCAGAAGGGCAACGCCCTGTCTCCCGCGGACCACAAGGAGGACATCGAACTGATCTATGAGGTCGGCGCGACAACGATCCGTCTTGCGCACTACCAGCATGACCAGTACTTCTACGATCTCTGCGACGAGTACGGCCTTGTCATCTGGGCGGAGATCCCGTACATCTCGAAGCACATGCCGACAGCGAGAGAGAACACCATCAGCCAGATGACGGAGCTTATCACGCAGAACTACAACCATCCTTCCATCGTGGTTTGGGGTCTCTCCAATGAGATCGGCATCGGCGGCTCCGACGATGATCTGCTCGAGAACCACAGGATCCTCAACGATATGTGCCACGAAATGGACAAGACCCGTCTGACGACCATCGCAGCGGTCTCCATGTGCAAGATCGATGACCCGTATCTGCAGATCCCGGATCTCGTTTCCTATAACCACTACTTCGGCTGATACGGCGGCGAGACCGATATGAACGGCCCGTGGTTCGACAACTTCCACAAGACCCATCCGAATATTCCGATCGGCTGCTCCGAGTACGGCTGCGAGGCGCTGAACTGGCACACCTCCACACCGATGCAGGGCGACTACACCGAGGAATATCAGGC
>JAGAOD010000091.1 GCA_017623855.1 Clostridia bacterium | reverse complement strand
GATCGCCTTGCGCACAAAATATTTCAGCATGGCTGCCGTCACCTCAAAGTCCGCAATGACGCCCTCCTTCAGGGGGCGCACCGCAACGATGGACTCCGGCGTGCGGCCAAGCATCTCCTTTGCCTGCTTGCCGACGGCAAGCACCTCATCCGTATGTACATCCACCGCAACAACGGACGGCTCACGCAGCACGATGCCGCGCCCGCGGACATACACCAGCGTATTCGCGGTACCGAGGTCGATACCGATATCCTTCACCGATGTGGAAAACAGGGAAAACAAGGCGGATAATCCCGCCAAAAAATTCGAACGTCCTGCGCTCATGTGGTTGATCCTCCAAAATTCACACCCTGCCGTAAAGCGCGGCAGAGCACACTCAATTCACTGAAACGCGGCATTGCCGCTACGGAATAATTATAGCAAAAAAGACGCTTTTCCTCAACCGGAAAGGGCGGCAAAACGGGGCTTTTTCGCAAAATCTCAAGATATGAGGCACGGCAAAAAAACGGCGCCATATCTTGACGTCCGATCACTTGCCGGTGCTGCCGAAGCCGCCCGCACCGCGATCCGTCTCGGAGAGAGAGGTCACTTCCTCGATGACCGGCGCAAAGTACGGCATGATGATCATCTGCGCGATGCGCTCGCCCGGCTGCACGGTGTACGGCTCATCGCTTAGATTATGGAGTCCCACGTGGATCTCCCCGCGGTAATCGCTGTCGATGACGCCCACGCCGTTCGTGACATGGATGCCCTTCTTGATGCCGAGACCGCTGCGGGTAAAAATAAAGCCCGCCGTACCTCTCGGGATCTCCGCCGCGAGGCCGCTCGGAAAGACCGTGCGTGCACCCGGCTCAACGGTGACCGGCGCGTCGATGCAGGCGCACAGGTCATACCCGGCACTGCCCTCGGTCGCCTGCTTCGGGATCACGGCATTTTCACGTACGCGCATTAAGCGCAGAACCATTTTTTCTTCCATAAGCTTCTTCTCCCTTTCTTCTGCCGGGAAATTTCCACAGCCTTTAAGTGAAATACGGTTTTCCGTATTGTTGAAAACTGTTTCCACAGCCATGTGGAAAGTCAATTATCGGCATATTGTCACGGTTTTTTCACCGTAAATCCAATTTTTTTCAAAAAGAATTTAACATTTTCCACTGAGTTTTCCACACTCAGAGCACACCGCGCGTAAACAGGCCGCGTGTGTAGTCTCCGCGCGGTTTTTCGCGTTTTATGAAAGCATCGAGCACCTCTCCGGTTTCCACAGCATTTTCCACCGTAAAACGCAGAACGCCAAAATCCGCGTGAATTTCATTCAGCCAATCCGAAAGCACGAGCGGCACGCTGTTGAGGACCTCGGAATAGACCGACTTTCCTTCGAAACGCGTACACTGCACCGGGAAATCCACGCCCTTGCGGTCGCGAATGCAGAGCGTCTGCCTGCAGTTAAGGCACCCTTTTCCGGAATTTGCAAGCGGACAGTTTCTTGTCAGCATCAAGGGCTGCCTGCCGTACACAAGGACACCGCGCGGCAATGTGCCCCGAAGCGCCCCGATCTCTTCCTTCGTAAGCTCAAAGGAAAGCTCCGTGTCCTCCATGCCGAGCGCCTCGAAGGTCGAAAGACATTCCGTATTGAAGGCATTCATGGGAAATCCGCCGTGCATGGACACGCTGAGCTCTCTGCAAAGCGCCGCACCGCCGAGATTGCCGACATGATAATCGCGAAAACCCTCATCCATACATTTTTTCATCATTTCCCGCACCGCATCCTCTATGCCCCAAAGTGCGCGCGGCAGGGCGAGGATTAGGCTGTGCCCCGCATCACGCAGCGCACAAAGACGCTCGAGCGGTGTATCGAGCGGCAGGATGATCCGGTCGAGCAGATACGCGTTTTCCGGGATCTGCTCCGCATTTTGGAACCAGCCGCGAAGCCGCAGCTTCTCCGGCACGTAATCCGTGTCGGTCAGCGCCGGCATTGTAAACGGGACCGCAGGCTTTTCGCGGCGCAGTGCCCCGAGCTTCTCGAGCGCACTTCTGCGCAGACCGTTCAAAACGGAAATCGGTACCGCGGTCGTTTCATCGGTATGAATCGTGACCCGTTCGCATAAATACGGAGTGCCGCCCGTTTTCTGCAGCTGCAGGGTCCAGCGCTCCGTATTCACGGGCAGCTTCATGGCAGCCTCACAAACGTGGCTTTCCTCCGTGACCGTCACGGTATGCGTCCCGTCGGACGCGGTCAGTGCCGGGTTTTTACCTGTAAAAATTACAGCGGTCAATGTGATCGGCACGCGCTGCATTTCATTCTTATACAGCTCATGCAGGCTCGCAAAAACGGCGGAGGACGCACCTTCCACATCCTCCTTTGTGCGGATACCGAACATATCCCGTCCGCGGCGCGCGGACAGATAGCCGTCCGTAAAGCCGGAACGCGAAAAGACCGCATTCAGATCGTCCAGCAGCTCCTGCGGGGCTTTTTCCCCGTCCGCCGCATGCCTGCAGGCGGAGACCGCCGCGGCAACGTATTCCGGACGCTTCATGCGCCCCTCGATCTTCGCGGAGCAGACGCCCGCCTCGCGAAGCTTCTCGATATGGTCTATGAAGGACATATCCTTCAGGCTCAGATCATGTCCCGTACCGCCCGGTGCCGCAAACGGCAGGCGGCAGGTCTGCGCACAGCGGCCGCGGTTGCCGCTTCGTCCGCCGAGCATACCGCTGAAATAGCACTGACCGGAAAGCGACATGCACAGTGCACCGTGTACGAACGCCTCAAGCTCCACGTCGGTGTGTTTCGACACCTCACGGATCTCCCGGAGAGACATCTCGCGCGCCAAAACCACGCGCGACGCCCCGAGTTCTTTCAAAAGTGCTGCTCCGCCGGGCGTATGCAGGCTCATCTGCGTCGAAGCGTGTACCGGCATATCCGGGCAGGCTTCCCGCAAAAGCCGGAACAGGCCCATATCCTGCACCAAAATGCCGTCCACGGGCAGATCACAAAGAAAGGCACAAAAATCAAGCGCTTCCGAAAGCTCACCGTCCTTCAGAAGCGTATTTACCGTCACATAAACGCGCACATTGCGCTCCCGGGCGAAACGGACCGCTTCCGCCATCTCCTCCCGGGAAAAATTCACGGCGCTCGCTCTCGCCGAGAACAGCGAGCCGCCCATATAAACCGCATCCGCGCCGGAGAATACCGCCGCCTTGAGCGCTGCGGGATTTCCGGCCGGTGCCAAAACCTCAATTCTGTCTGCTGTCACAAAAGTCACCCGTACTTATATCTCTTCTTCCTCGGTCTCCGCTTCCGCCTCTTTCAGAAAAAAGCTTACGAGCCCCGTCTGATCGCCCATATCCGGTCTGAACGGATTGCGGAGCGCTTTCTTCCCTGTCGGGGCGACCGGCTCGGCGATCCGGCGGGCAGGCGCAGCCGGTTCAGCTTCGGCCTTTTCCGCATTTTCGCGAAGTGCCCTGATCTCCTCCTCCAGCGCCGCAGTACGACGGTTTGCCTCTTCGAGCTCCTCGCAGAGGTTCAGCGCCGTGATGACCGCCGCCTTTTCGACGGTAGCCGCATAAGCCGTATTCAGAATGGTTTGCATGCGGGCACGAACGGTATCCGCGATCTGCTGCGTTGCCGTATCATCCGCATTACCGGAAACAATGATCTCCACACCGCAAATATTCAGTCTAAATCTTGTCTTTTCCATTTCATAGGTTCCTTTCTGTCCGGCAAAAAACACATAAACTTCGCCGATACGCCGCTTTTCCTCTGTGCTCCGCGACGTTTTTACAGTTTCTCATGATATATTATATTGTATTCTTGATAAAAAAGAAAGAGAAGAAGCGAAAATTTTCGGAGGACTTGCAGAAAATTATAAAAAAGCCGCAAAAACACTGAGTTTTTTCAAAAAAAGACTTGTTAATTTACGGATTTTTTTCTATAATATTGTTCGGAATGGGGTTAGTGATGTTCTCCGGAGTCTTCACCCCTTGAAGACTTCCCGCCGGGCTGATTTCCAGTCTTTTTTCTTTGTTCGATAAAGCAGGCTCCTGTTTTGGCGCTTTTTTCGGATTTTCTGTAGAAAGCGTACAAACTCGTGTGCCTTTTTTTGTTTTGCTTGGCATTGAAATTCAGTGATTTTTAGTATATAATTCACCAAGACCCTTTCATTCCGCGAAATTATCTTTTGCGGTTTGTATATATTCCACAAATTATTCCTATTTTTCGTTTGTAATAACAGGAGGCAAACATGAACTACAGTATGAGCGTTGAGCAGGTAAAGACCGCGATCCGGGATAAGCTGTCCCACATTTACGGTGTTTCCGTCGAAAACGCAAGCAACGATGAGTTTTACAAGGCATCCGCTCTTGTTGTCCGCGATCTGATGATGCGCGGCAGAAACGAGTTCGTACAGAACGCAGAAAAGAGCGAAACAAAGCAGATCTACTACCTCTGCATGGAATTCCTTCTCGGCCGCTCCCTGAAGAACAACCTCTTCAACCTCGGTCTTGAAAAGAACTTCCGCGCAGCTCTGAAGGATATGGGCGTAAAGCTCGACAGTCTGTATGAGCAGGAGCCGGACGCAGGTCTCGGCAACGGCGGTCTCGGCCGTCTCGCAGCCTGCTTCCTTGACGGTCTTGCAACACAGGGCTATCCGGCAATGGGCTACTCCCTGCGCTATGAGTACGGTATTTTCCGCCAGAAGCTCGTTGAGGGCTGGCAGACGGAGCTTCCGGACTTCTGGCTCCCGGGCGGCGAAGTCTGGATGCAGCAGGTCGATGAGAACGCGATCGAGGTCCACTTCGACGGTCACATTGAAGAGCAGTGGCACGACCAGTATCATTCCGTTGAGCACAAGGGCTACACCTCCATTATGGCTATCCCGTATGACCTGTACGTCTCCGGTATGGACGGCAAGGGCATTTCCGTCCTGCGTATCTGGCGTGCGGCAGCCAACGAGTTCGACATGAAGCTCTTCAACAGCGGCAACTACCTGCGCGCTATGGAGCAGAATGCCATGGCAGAGACCATCACCAAGGTCCTCTATCCGGAAGACAACCACTACGAGGGCAAGAGCCTGCGTCTCGCACAGCAGTACTTCCTCGTTTCCGCTTCCGTACAGGATATCGTCCGCCGTCATCTGTACACACACAGCTCTCTGAACGACCTGCCGAAGCTCGCAGCGATCCACCTGAACGATACACATCCGGTCCTTGCAATTCCGGAGCTCATGCGTATCATGCTGGACGAGTGCGGCTACGAGTGGGATGACGCATGGGATATCGTTACCCGTACGATCGCTTACACCAACCACACCGTTATGAGCGAAGCGCTCGAATGCTGGAGCGTCGACCTCTTCAGAAACCGCCTGCCGCGTATCTATCAGATCGTGGAGGAGATCAACCGCCGCTTCTGGAACGACATGCGTGCAAAGGGTGTGGACGAAGGCAAGATCTGGCGCATGGCTCCGCTTTGCGACGGCTATGTCAAGATGGCAAATCTGGCTGTTCTCGCAGGTCACAGCACAAACGGCGTTTCCGCGCTGCACAGTGAGATCCTTAAGGACAGCGTTTTCCATGATTTCTACACCGAGATGCCGACTAAGTTCAAGAACGTCACGAACGGCATCGCACACCGCCGCTGGCTGAACCAGTCCAACCCGGAGCTGGCTGCCCTCATCACCGAGCTCACCGGCGACGGCTACATCCACGACGCAGCACAGCTTGAGAAGCTGATGGCCTTCAAGGACGATGCTGCCGTGCTGCAGAAGCTCAGCGAGATCAAACTGCACAACAAGCAGCGCCTGGCTGATCACCTCAAGCGCACACAGGGTCAGATCGTGGATCCGAACAGCATCTTCGACGTACAGGTCAAGCGCCTGCACGAGTATAAGCGTCAGCACATGAACGCACTGCACATCCTCTCCGTCTATCAGTGGCTCCTCGAGAATCCGAATGCGGAATACACACCGCACACCTTCTTCTTCGGTGCCAAGGCGGCTCCGGGCTACTACTTCGCCAAGGAGATCATGCAGTTCATCGTCTGTCTCGCAAACACCATCAACAACGACCCGCGCGTCAACGACAAGCTGAAGGTCGTCTTCGTTGAAAACTACTGCGTATCCTGGGCAGAGCTCCTGACCCCGGCTGCCGAGATCAGCGAACAGATCTCCCTCGCCGGCACAGAGGCTTCCGGTACCTCCAACATGAAGTTCATGATCAACGGTGCGATCACCATGGGCACACTTGACGGTGCAAACGTTGAGATCCACGAGGCTGTCGGCGACGACAACATCATCCTCTTCGGTATGACCACACCGCAGGTCAACAGCCTGAAGGCTTCCGGCTACAGACCGAGAAACCACTACGAGAACAACCCGGTCCTGCACCATGCGATCGCAGCGCTCGGCCGCGGCTTTGACGGCAAGACCTTCCCGAACCTGTACAACGCTCTCCTGAACGTTGACCAGTACATGGCTCTTGCGGACTTCAACTCCTACAGTGAGGCACAGAAGAAGGCTGAGGCTCTGTACAAGGATCAGAAGAAGTGGAACTCCATGTCCCTCGTCAATACCGCAAAGGCAGGTATTTTCGCAGCCGACCGTTCCATCCGCGACTATGCAAACACCATTTGGCTTGCAGACCCGCTGAACTAAGAGACTCCACACAACTTAACAAGCAAAAGGTGCCGGAATATCTGTTCCGGTACCTTTTTGGTATACCAATCCCATTGAAGGAGCCCGTTTATGCCCGTATTTAACTCCCGAGACCCGATCTACCGCAGCCCTACAGGCGCCGTTGCCGAGGGTACACGCGTACATTTTAAGATTTCCGTACCGCGTAATATGCGGTGTTCCGCAGCGTACATGCTCATGCTGGATGCATCCGGCAAAACGACCTGCCTTGATATGTTCTGGTGCGGCATGAACGACCTCGACCACGAATGGTGGGAATGCCATTTCACGCCGGATGTCGCCGGGCTCTATTTCTACCACTTCGAACTCCGTACGGCACGCGGCCGCTCCATGATGAAAAAGGATATCGGCGGTGTTTCCCGTGCAGGCGGCGGCAGCGACTGGCAGCTGACCGTTTACGCAAAGGATTTCACCACACCGGACTGGCTTGCGGGCGGTGTTCTGTACCAGATCTTCCCGGATCGCTTTAATAATTCCGGCACGCCGAAGAAGAACGTTCCGACGGGCCGCATCATGCACAAAAAATGGGACGAGCAGCCCGAATGGCGACCGAACGCGGCCGGCAAGATCCTGAATAACGACTTTTTCGGCGGCGACTTAAAGGGCATCGAGGAAAAGCTCGACTACCTTGAGTCTCTCGGCGTCACCTGCCTTTACCTGAACCCGATCTTCGAGTCCCATTCGAACCACCGCTATGACACGGCAAACTATGAAAAGATCGATCCGCTTCTCGGTACGGAGGAGGATTTCCGCTCGCTCTGCGCGGCAGCCGCTAAAAAGGGCATCCGCGTTCTGATCGACGGCGTTTTCAGCCACACGGGCAGTGACAGCATCTATTTTAACCGCGAAGGGCGCTACGACTCCGAAGGCGCTTACAATTCACAGAGCTCGCCGTACTATCCATGG
>JAGAOD010000009.1 GCA_017623855.1 Clostridia bacterium | reverse complement strand
TCAATCTGGAAGAAAAGCTGACGATCGACATTCGAAAATATCTGTAAGACAAAGGACGCGTTGTACATTAACAGCGCGTCCTTTAGAATTATTCGTTAATTGTCTCGAACATGGTGCTTAAAAGCTCTTTTGTCGTGTCCGAGCCGTGTTCCCAGTACATAATGCCGAGCAGACCCTTTTCCTTAACGTATCTGCACTTGCGGCGGATCGCTTCAGGGGACTCGAAGCTTACGAGTGTGCTTCCGTTCCAGAGGTAAGAGGCCTCCGCATCGTCATCCCAGTACTCGGTAAAGCTGTTTTCCGCCTTGAATTCATCGGTAATACCGTCGAAATTCGGACCGTATTCTCCGACGCTCTCGGAAGGCTGGAGCAGGCCGTTATTCTCGTTCCTGACGCCTGTAAAATGGCGGCAGTAGAATGCGGCACCGACGATCATCTTTTCATATGGAACACCGGCATCGTGGTACATTTCAACAATACCGCGTGTACTTGTGTTTGTGGTGTCGCCGGCAGAGAGGCCGAGAGCGGCATGGTGACCTGCCTGCTTTGTAAAGCCGCTGCGCATATCATACGTCATGAGCTGGACGTAGTCGAGAATAGCCGCAACCTTATCCATTTCGCTGCCGTCGATGAAGTACTGACCGGCGCCTACGGCGTTTGAAAGGGTCTTATCCGGACCGATCGCTTCACGCAAAGCCTTAAAGAGCAGCGTGTAGTTCTCTTTGTCGCGCGGGTCGGAGTCGATCCCTGCGGAATTATCACAGGGGTATTCCCAGTCTATGTCGATGCCGTCGAGACCGTATTTCTCGACCGCTTCAAGACAGGATGCGGCAAATGCTTTGCGTCCCTCTTCCGTCATAGCCATCGTGGAAAAGCCGCCGGCACCCCAACCGCCGACGGAAAGCACGATCTTGAGGTCCGGATTCCATTCGCGGAAGGTGGGGAGAAGGTCGATGTGCGTCAGTTGACTCATGTCCAAAAGTCCGTCTTTAATGAGACCGAAGGCCAAATTCAGATGGGTAAGACGAAGCACGTCTTCCTTTGTGACGGTCGGAAGGCTGTGGTTCATGGCATAACCGAGAATATACTTTTTCATAATGCGGCTCCTTATGCTGTTTTCTTTTATTATACAAGGGGATACTGCATCCGTCAAACAAAAAAGCGCGTTTCGGATCACACTAAGGAGATCCCGAATACGCGCTCTGCATTTTTATGACATATCATTTCAAGCTCTTCACCGGAGAAGCCGCATCCTTTAAGAAGCTTCATTTCTTTTTCGATCGTGCTCCAGGGGAAATCCGTGGCAAAGAAGACTTTTTCGATACCGTGACGGCGGATCAGGCTGCCGCAGCGATCGGGATCCAGCGTGCGTGTTGCGAAAGCTGTGTCAAAATAGACGTTCTCGCAGCCGAGCAGATGCTTCTCGACTTCATCGGGCATTTCCATGCCGCCCATGTGGGCTGCGATGATCTTGAGTGTGGGGAAGCGGGCACTGATCTCAGCGAGCATCTCGGGGGTGCAGTGTACGGTATCCGGCGAATACGGATCGCGCCCGGCGTGAAATGTAATGGGGAGCCGAAGCTCGGCGGCGGTTTCATAAACCGGGAACACCGCAGGCTCATTGACGAAAAAAAACTGATAGTCAGGGTGAAGCTTTACGCCTTTAAGACCGAGCTCCTTTATGCGGTGCAGTTCCTCGACGGCATTTTCCGCTGTCGGGAAAACACTGCCGAACGAATAGAAATTGCCGTGTTGGCAGGCTGCTGCAAAGTTATTCACAGAGGTCATCTGTGACGGTTTTGTTGCAATATGTAAAAGCATGGCACCCGAGCCGCCGGCACTTAAGACCTTCTCGCAAAGGTCACTGTATGTGCCGCTTCCGTAATACGGGCTTTTACTGATCTCGGCCAGATGCGGTAATGCCTTCGGCGCCAAGGCGTCCGGAAAGCAATGCGTATGCATATCAAATATTTTCATGGGGAAACTCCTTCAAAAACAAAAGGGAGACTTTTCAAAACTGAAAAATCTCCCTCGTTTTCATATGAGCTGCGATTCGGCTGCGAATTAGTCGCTGCTGAACGGCAGGAGAGCGAGGTGACGAGCACGCTTGATAGCGACTGTCAGGCCACGCTGATGATGTGCACAAGTTCCCGTAACTCTTCTGGGGAGGATCTTGCCTCTTTCAGAAATAAAACGGCGAAGCTTAGCAACATCCTTGTAATCGATATATTCCGCCTTGTCAACGCAGAAGCTGCAGACTTTTCTGCGGCTCTTGCGACCACCGCGGCGATTATCTCTCTCCGGTCTGTCTGCCATTGCGAAAGCCTCCTATCTAATAATCGTAGTGTCGAAAATCATCAGAACGGCAAATCGTCGTCACCGATGATCTCTTCGAAATCCCCGCTGTTGCCACTGGAATAGGTGGGAGCGGGCTCGCTGTAAGCCGGGCGCTGCATTTCATTTCCGGCTGCGCCGTTACCGTAACCGCCGTAGGAAGAGTTTCCGTAGGACGGAGCATTGTAGGAATTGTTGTTGTAGCCGGAACCACCGTCATTACGCTTGGAATCAGCAAAATTGACGTCATCCGCAACAATCTCAAACGCTTTGCGCTTGTTGCCGTCTTTATCTGTGTAGGTACGTGTCTGGATGGAACCGTGAACCGCCATCATCTGGCCCTTGCGGAAGTACTTGCAGACAAAATCTGCAGTTCCGCGCCATGCGACGATATCAATAAAGTCTGTCTGGCGTTCTGTGCCGGACTTAACATAGGAACGGTCAACTGCAAGCGTAAAGCTTGTAACAGCAACATCGTTCGGGGTGTGGCGGAGTTCGGGGTCGGCAACCAGTCTGCCCATAACAACTGCGACATTCAACATAGGTAACAACTCTCTTTCGTTAAAAAAACTTATTCTGCAGCGGACTCATTTGCCTCGACTTCTGCTGCGATAGCATCAACGTCGACGGTCTTCGGCTCAGCAGCCTTGCGGGTCTTTACGGGAGCGTTAGCAAAACGCGGATCCTTCTTGATGATGATGGAACGGAGAACGCCTTCAGTGATCTTATAGCGTCTGTCCAGCTCAGCAGTGAAATCCGGTGTGCTCTCGAAGTTGATGAGAGTGTAGTAACCCTCAGTCTCCTTGTTGATCGGGTATGCGAGTCTTCTCTTACCCCAATCGTCAACGCTTTCGACAGTACCATACTTCGCAATGCGCTTCTTGAACTTCTCAACCAGCTCTGCGTTGCCCTCCTCACCAAGCTTTGCGGAGAGGACGAGCACGGTCTCATACTTGTTCTTTACCTCTGTCATGATTGCACCTCCTTTTGGACTTTGGCCCCGTACATTGAAACGGAGCAAGGATATAGGTTTGCTGTATGAACGCAAACCAACAGGCATATTATAACACGAAAAGCCGCAAAGTCAAGGGGGAAATGCCGAGACTTCGCGACTTTTTTTGCATTTTTCTTCCATTGCTTTCGCGAAAACCGTATTTGGCTTGCGGTCTTTCGATTTGAAAATCAGGTGAAGAAGGTCGGGATCCACTGCAGGACCATATAGCAGGCCATGAGGCAGAATGCTGCCGCTACATTACAGCCGCCGCGGGAAAGATACGCTTCGTTTACGACCTCTTCCGTGCCGCCTTCCGCCTTGATCTTCTGTACGGTGCGAATGCAGTGCTGCATGTACCATTTATTCGCCTTAAAGCCGACGATGACCATGACGACGAGCATCAAAGCGGTGCAGATCAACGGCGAAAAGAACATAAAGGAGTCGGACGGATGGGAGATGAGATATTCGGATACCACATTCGACATCTGCACATAACTCATATCGGCGCTGTTTGTCAGTCCTGCGTCATCAAGCGCTTTCATCATAACGGAATAAGTGCCGAGATTTGAGCATAATGTCTGCGCGATATAGATCAGGAACATGATGGCGGTGATAAGAATGCCGGATTTATACTT
>JAGAOD010000090.1 GCA_017623855.1 Clostridia bacterium | reverse complement strand
GTTGTCTTTATTTTGCCATCAGTGCTTCGATCTCTTCCACTGTGCGAAGAATATCGGAAGACAGGTCAATGCAGCCGTCCTCGGTGATCATAACATCATTCTCGATGCGGACACCGATCGCTTCATCTTCAATGTACAGACCGGGTTCGACGGTGATGACCATGCCGGGCTTCAGCTCGCGCTCACGCTCGGTGCAGACATCGTGGCAGTCAAGACCCAGCTGGTGGCTGACGCTGTGATAATAGTAATCGCGTACACCCTTGCCGTCTTTTCTGAGACCGAGATCATCCAGTCGGCTCTCATAATACTCGACGACGAGATCATTCAGCTGACGCAGTGTCATGCCGGGCTTTGCCGTGCGAATGACGAGCTTCTGTGCCTCCAGAACCGCGTTGTAGATCTCCTTCTGGCGGTCCGTGAACTTTCCGTTGACCGGGAAGGTACGGGAAATATCGGAGCAGTAGTGATCGACAGCAGATCCGAGATCGATCAACACCATCTGACCGTCCTCTACGATGCTGTTATTTTTGTTGTAGTGCAGTGTGGTTGCATGACCGCCGCCCGCAACGATGCTGTGGAACGCATGCTCACGTACCCCCTGCTTCATCAAGGAGAAGTCGAACGCGCCTTCCAGCTCGCTTTCGTTGACGCCGGGATATGCATGACGCATCATAGCCTCGACTGCGATGCGGGTAGCTTCCTGTGCCTTGCGCATCAGTGCGATCTCGTCCTCGGACTTCACTGCACGCATTGCGGCGAGCTCACCGAAGATCTCGTCGATCTCGACAGCGGGATATTCCGTGCGGATGCGCTTTGCGAGCTTGTGCGCAGGCGTATCCGCCTGATCCTTGTGATAACGCCACAGATCAAGGTATACGTGAAGCTTACCGAGACCGCGGTTTCTCTCGATAATGCTGTTCAGCGCATCTTCAAAGGAGCCGATGTCGCGAACGGACTGTACGCCGGAAATCTCCGTCGCTTCCGCAGCGCGCATTCTGCCGCCGACCCATTTCGCCATCACTTCATCGTACGGCTCAATGAACAGGGTCTCCGTTACGTTGCCGGAGAAGTCCTTATAGAGCATCAGGATCATGTTCTCACGGTCAATGCCGGTGAGATAATAGAAATTACGGTCAACGGAAAACGGATAGGACTCGTCCGCGGAACGCATCGGCGCGGAGCCGGAGAAAATGAACACCATGCAGGGGCCCTGCTTGCCGTCAAGCAGCGTGCTTCTGCGCAGCTGATAAGTTTCTTTCATAATGTGCCTCCCAAAATATTGAATATGCGTTTATTATACAGGATAATGTCCCGCGATGCAAACCATAGCGGCAAAATTTTACAACGGAAGTTCTGTAGTAAATAAAAAAGGACAAGGCACTTAAACCTTGTCCCGTTTTCTTTCGGATAAGAAGCTTTCGAGATTGATCTCATGGTGATACTTAACGGACGCTCTTTTGTCCTTTTCGATCATGATATCCGTAAGGTCTATATTGTTAATTGCGGCAATGGCGACGATATAATGCATCATATCCACGAGCTCTGTGCCTAATTGCTCCTGTAGGTCATTTTCGTCCGAAGGCTTGTTGCCGGCACGTTTGTTGATCACCTCAGCCACCTCGCCGATTTCTTCCACGAGCTTCATAAACAACCCCTGTTCATTTGCCCAACCGCCGTAGCGGTCAGCCAGATACGCCTGAAATTCATCGATCGAAACTTTCATTTTGAAATCTCCTTTGCTGTTATGCGGGATGCGAGAAATAGTCAGCAGGGTTCGAGTCCCACAAGACTTGCCCTAAAAACCAAAAAGACGAAACCCGAAGGCTTCGTCTTTTCTTTGGCGCGCTGGAAGGGACTCGAACCCCTGACCTACTGGTTCGTAGCCAGTCACTCTATCCAGCTGAGCTACCAGCGCATAGCTGTTTTAACAGCTTGATTATTATAATCTGTCTGCTCTGAAAAGTCAACCCTTTTTTCGGATTTTCTTAAAAAAGTTTTCGGGAATACTCAAACGAGCGGTTTTCCGTAGTACAGAACGGGCTGATCTTCTTCGATCTCGTGCGTGATGAACTGAGTATATCCCCAGTGGAGATAGATCGCGATATTTCTCGTTTCCTTTGCATCCACACCGATCGTGATCCGCTCATAACCGTGCGCCCCCGCATACCTTTCCATTTCGCGGACGAGTCTCGAAATATGTCCCTGTCCTTCAAACGCCTTTTCGATGCGCAGACCATTGATATTTGTCGCTTTTCCGGCGACGACCACACCGCTGAGATCCACGACGGCACCGCATTCCTCAGAAAAGAGCAGCGTACCCTCGCCGACGGGACGGTCATCCGCGAGCACCAAGAAGGTGAGACTTCTGCCGGACGCATTGTCCTCGAGCGCATTCTGCTTCCACTCGACCCAGCGCCCGTCCCCGGGATGGGACGCGATCGTCTTATCCCAGATCTCTATAAGCTTCTCTGTTGTTGCCGGAACATATGTAAACTTTATATTCTCCATACGGACCCTCCACAAAAAAATGAGGGAGACCTGATAATCCCCCTCAACATCTTACTGAATTTCAGCGATCACTTCGACCTCAACGAGGACGTTCTTCGGCAGAGTCTTGACAGCAACGCAGGAGCGAGCCGGGTTCTCCGTGAAATACTTTGCGTAAACCGCATTGAATGCAGCAAAGTCAGCCATATCGGCGAGGAAGCATGTTGTCTTCACAGCGGTCCGGAAGGTTGCGCCTGCTTCTTCGAGCACGGCTGCGAGGTTCTGCATGACCTGCTCAGCCTGAGCGGTGATGTCGCTGCCGCTGATCTCACCTGTTGCCGGATCGATCGGGATCTGACCGGAGGTGAACAGCATATTGCCGCAGACGATCGCCTGAGAGTACGGGCCGATTGCTGCCGGAGCCTTGGTTGTAGAGATTTTCTT
>JAGAOD010000089.1 GCA_017623855.1 Clostridia bacterium | reverse complement strand
GGCGGGCGATACTTTCACCGAGATGTTCATCCACGAACCACTGACCGACGTTTCCGCTGTTTATACGGCAGATAACGGCGCCGGCTCCGTCTACGTGACCGGCGAGGGCGAGGAAGCACTGTTTGTCGGCGTCGGCACGGACGGCAAGGTCACGTCCGATGCTCCGGCCGATGTTGCAGCCAATATCGAAGCACAGGCAGCCGTCCTGTCCGCTTCCACACTCACAGAGATCGACCTTTCCGGGTACGAGATGCCCAAGGGCGTCGTGAAGGCATATAAGACCTCCGGCGGCAATTACGTCGTCGAGACCACGGGCTCCGGCTTCGGTATCACCGGCGACGAGTATTACAATCCGTCCGGCGAGCCGATCGAGATCAAGGTTGCGGTTACTGCCGACGGCAAGATCATCAACTGCGTCACTGTTTATCAGAGCGAGACCGAGGGCCTCGGCTCTGCCTGTGCGGACAAGTCCTTCTACAGCCAGTTCAACGGCAGGGACGAATCCAATTACAAGGACATCGACGGCATCAGCGGCGCTACGCTGACGACCAACGGTTATAAGTCCGGTGTCGGCAAGGCTCTTGAAGCCGTAAAAGTTATGGAAGGAGTGGCATAACCGATGAAAAAGGAAAATAATCTGTCGGTTCTTCTGAAGGGCATTCTTCGGGAAAACCCCGTATTCGTTCTGGTTCTTGGCACCTGCCCCACCCTGGCGACTACGACTACCGTGACCGGCGCGATCGGCATGGGCCTTGCAACCATGGCTGTTCTGATCTGCTCCAATATTGTAATTTCCGCTCTGCGTAAGTTTATTCCCGATACGGTCCGAATCCCGTGCTACATCGTTGTCATCGCCGGCTTCGTTACGGTGGTACAGATGCTGATACAGGCGTTCATTCCGGATCTGTATGAGATCCTCGGTGTATATCTGGCCCTGATCACCGTTAACTGCATCATTTTGGGCCGTGCGGAAATGTTCGCAAGCAAGAATACCGTCGCGATGTCCGCACTTGACGGCATCGGCATGGGCATCGGCTTTACTTTGGCACTGCTCTCCATGGCTCTTGTCCGTGAGGTACTGGGCGCCGGTACATTCGCCGGTCTCGAGATCCCGTTCCTCATCGACCACAAGATCGAGCTGCTCGCGAAAGCACCCGGCGGTCTGATGGTCTACGGTACACTCATTGCCGTCGTCAATAAGCTCACCAAGGGCAAGGCGATCAAGAAGAAGGAATTCGCCTGCGCCGGCTGTCCGTCCGCTGCGGCTTGCTCCGGTAACTGCACGGAAACTGCAAAGGAGGAGAAGTAAGTTGGATATTAAAGGTTTGATCATCATTCTGATGTCTTCTGTTCTCGTCAACAATTACGTTCTCAGCCGCTTTTTGGGCATTTGCCCGTTTCTCGGTGTTTCGAAGAAGGTGGATCAGTCCGTCGGTATGGGCCTGTCCGTTATCTTCGTTATGCTGATGGCAACAGCCGTTACATGGCCGATCCAGATCTACGTTCTCGATCCGCTCGGTCTCGGCTATACACAGACCATCGTCTTCATTCTGATCATCGCTGCGCTCGTTCAGTTCATCGAGATCTTCCTGAAGAGGTTTATCCCGGCTCTGCATCAGAGCCTCGGCGTATACCTGCCGCTTATCACAACGAACTGCGCCGTTCTCGGCGTCACCATCAACAACATGACGGACGGCTATAATTTCATCGAGTCCATGGTCAGCTCTCTCGGCTGCGGTCTCGGCTTCCTCCTCGCGATGGTGCTGTTCTCCGGTATGCGCTCCCGCATTGACGAGTCCGACGTGCCCGAGAGCTTCAAGGGTCTGCCGGTCACACTGATCGCCGCATCGTTCATTTCCATGGCATTCTTCGGCTTTGCCGGAATCGTGGAAAATCTGCTTGGTTAATGAAAGGGAGGGTATAGTATGCTGAATATTCTTTATGCTCTTCTGATCGTTGCCGGAATCGGCGTTCTGGCCGGTATCCTGCTCGCGGTGGCTTCCCACTGCTTTGCCGTTAAGGTGGACGAAAAGGTTGCGGCTGTCCGCGAATGTCTGCCGGGCGCCAACTGCGGTGCCTGCGGCTATGCCGGCTGCGACGCTTATGCCGAAGCCGTGGCTGCAGGAAAGGCAGAGCCGAATAAGTGCATTCCCGGCGGTCCGGACACAGCCGCAAAGCTGTCCGAGGTGCTGGGTGTTGAGATCGAAGTCAATGAACCGCGTGTTGCATACGTCAACTGTAGCGGTGACTGCGATGCGGTAGGCTGCACCGTCGTCTATGACGGTATTAAGGGCTGTAAGGCTGCGAACATGCTGTACGGCGGCCCGGAGCTTTGTAAGTACGGCTGTGTCGGCTGCGGTGACTGCGTAAAGAGCTGCCCGGTCGGTGCAATCACCGTTGAAAAGGAGCTCGCCCGTGTCGATCCGCTCAAGTGCATCGCCTGCGGTGCCTGCGTCAAGTCCTGCCCGAAGGGCATCATCTCTCTCGTTGAAGAGAATGTTGCCGTGGCGGTTGCCTGCAGCAACAAGGAAAGAGGCGCTGTTGCCCGTAAGCACTGCATGAATGCCTGCATCGGCTGCAAAAAGTGCGAAAAGGTCTGCGAGTCCGATGCCGTTAAGGTCATCGATAATCTTGCAGTTATCGACTATTCGAAGTGTACACATTGCCGCAAGTGCGCCGAAGCCTGTCCGACCGGCCGTCTGAAGGTCGTCGATATGGCGCACGGTGTGATATGATCGGCGCGCGGAATGTGAAGCCTTCCACTGACGGAAAACGTAAAACACGAAACGACATGATCCTTGCCGCCGTTCTGCTTCTCGTAGCGGCGGCAAGTTTTTTGTTGTGGCATTTCAGCCGTGCGGAGGGCGAGTCGGTGACGGTCAAGGTTGGCGGTACGGAGACGGCGGTCTATCCGCTTTCCGAGGACCGCGAGGTCGAGATCATCGGCGGCGAGGATAACGAATACAGAAACGTCGTGGTCATCCGTGACGGAAAGGTGTCCGTCAGTGAGGCGAACTGCCCGGACGGCATCTGTGTGAAGACGCGTTCCGCGTCCCGTGCGGGGGAAAGCATCGTCTGCCTGCCGCATAAGCTGGTCATTGAAGTGACGGGTGAAAAATCGGAGCCCGGTCTGGATATGACCGCATAAATAAATACTCGGAGTGTGCTATGAAAAACAGTAAGATCACCCGTGTGGCGCAGCTTGGGCTGTTTACGGCTGTCGCGCTGATCCTTTCCTACGTGGAGTCACTTTTGCCGCCGATCTGGGCGGCAGTGCCCGGGATCAAGGTCGGTCTGCCGAACATTATCATAATTCTAATATTGTATAAGGCCGGATTTAAGGCGGCGGCTGCGGTGTCCCTCATTCGCGTGTCGATCGTCGCGCTCCTGTTCGGCAGTGTCATGACTCTGGCGTACAGCTTAGCCGGCGCGATCCTGAGCCTTACGCTCATGGCGCTGTGCAAACGGTTTGACCTGTTTTCCACGGTCGGCGTCAGCATCGTGGGCGGTGTTTCCCATAATCTGGGGCAGATCCTGGTTGCGATCGGCCTGTTTGAATCGGTGCAGATCGGGTACTATATGATCGTGCTCGCATTCACCGGAACGGTGGCCGGAATATTCATCGGATTGGCCGGATCACTGCTTCTGAAAAGGCTCGAAAAGTTCAGATTTTAATGTCTGTTTTTTTGCACAGTAATTGCAGTGAAGCGGGACGTTTTTTCGTGATGCTCACTGCGTTTTTGAGTGTGTTAAACTATTGACACTGTATTTCCTTTATGATATACTGGCATGCGGATATCAAGATATCGCAAAAGTCGGTATCTGAAATAAAATAATCATAGGGAGAAAGATTATCATGAAAAGAATTCTTTGCGTAGTTCTGGCAGTTCTGATGCTTTGCTCCGTTGCCGTTATGTCCGGCTGCGAAGCAAAGACACTGAAGCTCGGCATGGGTGTTGTAGCAAATTACGGCTCTCAGACCGATGCTGACGGCGAAGCAAACGGCTCCGGCGAAGTTGTTACGACCGTAGTTGCTGTTCTCGTTGACGACAGCGGCAAGATCGTCAAGGCAGACGTTGACTCTGCACAGGTCAAGATGGGCTGGACAGCTGAGGGCGCAGGCATTGACGCTGCAGATCTCAGAACAAAGTACGAGCTCGGCACAGATTATAATATGGCAGCTTACGGCAAGAAGCACGACGGCAGCGAGGGCCAGCCGAAGGAATGGTTCGAGCAGGCTGATGCTTTTGCGGCAACAGTTGCAGGCAAGACTCTGGACGAGGCTAAGGCTCTGATGGCAGCTGACGGCTATGCTACAGGCGACCTCGCTACAGCAGGCTGCACCATCGGCGTTGCAGAGTTCATGGCAGCTCTCGAGAAGGCAGTGAACAACGCTGAGGCTTCCGAAGCTACAGAGAAGGACACACTGAACATCGGTGTTCTGAACCACACTTCCGTTAAGGATGCTGACGGCGACGTTGAGGGTTCCGTTGCAGTTGATACTTACCTTGTAGCTGCTGCTAAGAACGAGAAGGGCGAAGTCACAGCTGCTAAGACAGACGCTGTTCAGGCTGAGATGACCTTCGACGCAGCAGGTGCTTCCACACTGGCTGCAACCGAGATCAAGACTAAGCTCGAGCTCGGCGACAACTATAACATGGCAGCTTACGGCAAGAAGCACGACGGCAGCGAAGGCCAGCCGAAGGAGTGGTACGAGCAGGCAGCTGCATTCGACGCTGCTCTCGTTGGCAAGACCGCTGACGGCTTCAACGCTCTGATGGACGCTGACGGCTACGGCACAGGCGACCTCGCAACAGCAGGCTGCACCATCGGTGTTGCTGAAATGGTTGAGGCAGCAGCTAAGGCTGTTAAGTAATTTAACCTTGAAAATCGACCGGGGATGTTTCACTAAGCATCCCCGGTTTTATCTCATTCTACGGAGTTGCGGAATATGAAAAAGGTGTTTTCGGTGCTTCTTGCGCTGTGTCTGCTGCTTGTGCCGTTATCCGGCTGTAAGCAGGCGGGCGAAAAGTACAATGCCTATTATTTTGAATATTTCGATACGGTCTCCATCGTGACCGGTTATGCGGAAAGTAAGGAAGCGTTCGACGCGGTCTGCGCGGAGATCGAAGCGGAGCTCAAAGAATATCACAGGCTCTATACGATCTATAACGGCTTTGAGGGCGTCAACAACCTGAAGACCGTCAATGCGGTGACGGACGGCGCGCACAGCGAAGTGCAGGTGGACAGAAAGGTCATCGACCTGCTGTTGTTTGCGAAGGAGATGTACCGTGAGACGGACGGGCTTGTGAATGTCGCGATGGGCAGTGTCTTAAAGCTCTGGCACGTGTACCGGAACGAGGGCATCGACGATCCTGCGGCGGCACAGCTGCCGCCGATGGAGAAGCTCAAAGACGCTGCAAAGCACACGGATATCGACAAGGTGATCATCGACGAGGAGAACGGCACGGTCTTTCTCGCAGACCCGAAAATGTCGCTCGATGTCGGTGCGATCGCGAAGGGCTACGCGGTGGAACAGATCGCTCGGCACTTGGAAGAGAAGGGGATCACCGGCTATCTTCTGAATGTCGGCGGCAATGTCCGCGCAGTCGGTACATTCGGTGAAAAGCCGTGGAACGTGGGCATTGAAAACCCGGACAAGGAAAATGAGGACGTGCCGCATATCGAGTTTCTGCATCTGACTAATGAAGCGGTGATCACAAGCGGTGTGTACCAGCGGTATTATTACGTGGACGGCGAGAAGTACCACCACATCATTGACCCCGAAACGCTGATGCCCGGCAGCAATTTCATGTCGGTGTCCGTTTTGGCAGAGGATTCCGGTGTGGGCGACGCGTTTTCCACGGCGCTGTTTCTGATGAACTATGAGGACGGCCTTAAGCTTATCGAAGAAACGGAAAACGTGGAAGCCATGTGGGTCATGCCCGACGGCGAACAGCGCTACTCCTCGGGATTTAAGGCATATACTTATGTGCCGTAAGGGAAAGGCTTGATGAATATGAAACTCTTATCTATAGGAAACAGTTTTTCACAGGATGCGCAGAAGTGGCTGCATGACGCTGCGGTGCTGAACGGCTTCGAGCTCGAGACCGTGAATCTCTACATCGGCGGCTGCAGCTTAGAGACACACTGGGAAAATGTCGTCCACGACAGAGCGGACTATGACCTCGAACGCAACGGCGGTGAGGCGGAGCGGAAGATCGGTATTTCGGAAGCACTGCAGCTTCACGATTGGGATGTGATCACCGTACAGCAGGTTAGCCAGCTGAGCGGTATCCCGGCGTCCTATGATCCGTATCTTGAAAACTTGGCGGCATATGTCAGAACGCATTGCCCGAATGCAAAGCTGTATTTCCACCAGACCTGGGCGTACGAGACCGATTCAACGCACGGCGGCTTTGCGTTTTACGAAAACGATCAAAAGAAGATGTTTGACCGCATCATAGAGACCACAACGCAGATGGCAAACCGCATCCACGCGGAGCTCCTGCCGGTCGGTACGGTGGTACAGCACATCCGCGAAACCGTTCCGGAATTTGATTACGCAAACGGCGGGGAGTCCCTCTGCCGCGACGGCTTCCACCTGTCACTCGATTACGGCAGATACATTGCGGCTGTTACATGGCTGCGTGTTCTCTCCGGAAAGCCGGTCAAGGTAGATCGGTTCAGAGATTTTAATGCGGAAAAGACCAAAAAGATCGTTGCAGCGGTAAATATGCTGTGCGCAGAAAGATAAATAGGGATATAAATAAGAAGCCAAGCTGAAGTTCACAGCTTGGCTTCTCTTGTTTTTGTTATCAGTAGATCACTCTTGCGCGGACTACGGGATCGAGTGCCTGCAGCTTTTCCGCAATGTCGGGTGCGATCTCACCGGAAGCATCCACGATGGTGTATGCCCAGTCGCCGCGGGACTTGGAGAGCATGTTCTCGATGTTGATGTTCTCCTCGCCGCAGACCGCGGTGAATGCGCCGATGGTGTTCGGCACGTTGCGGTGTGCGATGCAGATTCGGGTGTGGCCTTCGCTGCGCGGCATGGAGATCGCCGGGAAGTTGACGGAGTTCGTGATGTTGCCGTTTTCAATGTAATCCTTCAACTGATCGACCGCCATTACGGCACAGTTATCCTCACTCTCCGGTGTGGAAGCGCCGAGGTGGGGGATCGCGAGCACGTTCTCGACGCCGATGAGTGCGTCATCCGGGAAGTCCGTCGCATACGCTGCGACCTTTCCGTTTTCGAGCATCGGCAGGATAGCCGCTGTGTCGACGAGCTCGCCGCGGGAGAAGTTCAGAATGCGCACGCCGTTCTTCATCTTGGCGAGTGCATCCGCGCCGATCAAGCCGCGGGTGGAGTCATTCAGCGGAACGTGTACGGTGATATAATCGCATTTTGTGAAGATATCGTCGAGGGAGGCTGCCTTGTCAACGCTGCTGGACAGATGCCATGCGGCGTCAACGGAGAGGAACGGGTCGTAGCCGCAGACCTGCATGCCGAGGCGGTGTGCGGCATTTGCAACGAGAACGCCGATCGCGCCGAGACCGATCACGCCTAATTTCTTACCCATGATCTCCGGGCCGGCGAAAGCGCCCTTGCCCTTTTCGACCATCTTGGAAACTTCCTTGCCGTTGCCCTTTAGGGTCTTCGCCCAGTCGATCGCCGGGATGATCTTACGGGAAGTCATGAACAGAGCGGCGAGGACAAGCTCTTTAACGGCGTTTGCGTTTGCGCCCGGTGTGTTGAAGACGACGATGCCGTTTTCGGAGCACTTCGGCAGGGGGATATTGTTCACGCCCGCGCCTGCACGCGCAATGCCGAGCAGCTCAGCGGGCAGCTCCATGTCATGCATCGCAGCGGAACGGACAAGGATGCCCTCCGGATTCTGCATTTCGGTGGAGAATTCGTAGTTGTCGCCCAGACGGTCGGTGCCGATGGGGCTGATCTTATTTAAGCAAAGGATCTTGTGCATTGTAATTACCTCTTTTCGGTGGGGATCAGGCATTCTCGGCCTCAAACTGCTGCATGAAGGCAACGAGCTTTTCGATGCCCTCTCTCGGCATCGCATTATAGATGGAAGCGCGCATGCCGCCGACGCTGCGGTGACCCTTCAGGTTGACGAAGCCGGCAGCGGTTGCCTCCTTGACGAACTTTGCGTCGAGGTCGGCGTCGCCGGTGACGAAGGTGACGTTCATGATGGAGCGGCTGTCCTTCTCCGCGCAGCCCTTGAAGAGCTTCGAATTGTCGAGGAAATCATAGAGCAGCTGTGCCTTTTCGACGTTCAGCTTTTCCATATTTTCAAGACCGCCGATCTCGTTCTTGATCCATTCGAGGACGAGCTTGCACATATAAATGGAATAGCAGGGCGGGGTATTGTACATGCTTTCGCTTTCCGCGTGTGTCTTGTACATGAACATGGTGGGTGTGCCTTCGAGCGGCTCACCGATCAGATCCTCACGGATGATGACGATCGTGAGGCCTGCGGGTGCGACGTTTTTCTGTGCGCCTGCGTACAGAACGCCGAATTTGGAAACATCGATCGGACGGCTGAGGATGCAGGAGGAAATGTCCGCGACGAGCGGCACATCGCCCGTGTCCGGCAGCTCATGGTATACGGTGCCGTAAATGGTGTTGTTCATGCAGATGTGGAAGTAGTCGGCATCCGGGCGGAACTCGTTCTTGTCGAGTGCCGGAATGTGGCTGAAGGTGTCCTCCTTGGAGGAGGCAATGACCTTGCAGTCGCCGTAGCGCTTAGCTTCCTGGTACGCCTTTGTGGAGAACTGGCCGGAGAGCACATAGTCCGCCTTGCGGTTCTTCGTCATCAGGTTCAGCGGGACCATGGCAAACTGGGAGGAAGCGCCGCCCTGCAGGAACAGGACTTTATAGTTATCGGGGATCTGCATCACTTCACGGAGAAGCGCTTCAGCACCCTTGATGATCGCATCGTAGACCTTAGATCGATGTGACATCTCCATAACGGACTGGCCGCTGCCTTCGTAATTCAGCATTTCGGCTGCAGCCTTCTGAAGGACGCTTTCCGGCAGCATGGAGGGGCCGGCAGAGAAATTGTACACACGATTCATAAAAGATCTTCCTTTCTTGTGAAAACCTTCACCCTTTTATTTTAGCAGTTAGGTGAAGTTCCTATATTATATACACGCTTACCTGTAAAAGTCAAGGGTTTTTGTTTATTTATGGAATACAACTGTATTTCTGCGGAAAACAAAACGGATCAAAGCGGCGGGGAGTACGAAGTTGACTCCAACAAGCTGCCGTGTGACGGAAAACCGGCGGATATTATTCAAACTGACAAAAGTTTTTTCCGCTCCGCATTGCTTTTTTGTTTTCTATTGTGTATAATTGAGAGTAATATCAGCATGTATGTGTCAAAGTGCGCCTGTTTTTCGAAACGGGCGGTGTTTTGCAGAGTGAAAGACTTTACCCATATATGTCGAAAGGATGGTAGTTAGTTCATGAAGGTCCGGGATATTATTGAAATTCTGAAGGCTGAGGTTCTGGTCGAGGGCAATCTCGAAGAGGAAGTCAAGACAGCCTGCGGCAGCGATATGATGAGCGACGTTCTTGCTTTTGTTAAGGATCAGTCCGTGCTGCTGACCGGTTTGATGAATCCGCAGGTCGTACGTACCGCGGAAATGATGGATATGCATTGTGTTATTTTTGTTCGCGGCAAGCATCCGGATGATCTGGTGCTGAATCTTGCGGAGATGAAGGACATCACGGTCCTCGCGACGCCGTACAGAATGTTTACGGCCTGCGGTCTCCTGTTCCGGAACGGTCTCGAAGGAGGTTGCGACGTATAATGAGTATGCTGAAACTGCACTATATAGTTCCCGGTGACGATTTTACCCGCGCGGGTGAAGCATCCGGTGATGTAAAGCACAAGCTGAAGAAGTTAGGTTATAACCCGACTGCGATCCGCCGTGTAGCGATCGCGATGTATGAGGGTGAGATCAACATGGTCATCCATGCAGGCGGCGGTGAGGCGTTCGTTGAGGTGGATCCGGAAAAGGTCGAGATCGTTCTCGTCGACAAGGGCCCCGGTATTGCCGACGTAAGCAAGGCAATGCAGGAGGGCTGGTCCACTGCGCCCGATAACGTCCGTTCTCTCGGCTTCGGTGCCGGCATGGGTCTGCCGAACATGAAGAAGTATTCCGACGAAATGACGATCGATTCCGTCGTCGGCGAGGGTACGACCCTGAAAATGATCATATACGCACAGAGCACCAAGCTGTAAGCATGGACCGTGCACATAACATGAATAGAGGAGGCGCAGGAGATGGATAAGTTTTTCCATTCCGTGACGCTGGATGAGAGCAAATGCGTTGGCTGTACCAACTGCATCAAGCGCTGCCCCACGGAGGCGATCCGTGTGCGCAACGGCAAGGCGGTCATCACGAGTGAGCGCTGTATTGACTGCGGTGAGTGCATCCGTGTGTGCCCGCATCACGCTAAGCGTGCGAAGCATGATCATTTATCCATGCTCGACCGTTTTACATATAAAATAGCATTGCCCGCACCGTCTTTGTACGGGCAGTTTAATAATCTGGACGATCAGGACTACGTGCTGACAGGTCTCAAGAAGCTGGGCTTCGACGATGTCGTCGAGGTTTCCGGTGCCGCGGAGCTCGTCAGTGAGGCAACGCGCCGTCTGATGGATGCCGGAAAGCTCAAGCGCCCGGTCATCAGCTCCGCCTGCCCGGCGATCGTACGTCTGATCCGTGTCCGTTTCCCGGACCTGTGCGACCACGTGCTGCCGCTTCTGTCTCCGATGGAAACGGCTGCGACCATCGCAAAGCAGGAAGCCATGAAGAAGACCGGCCTGCCCGAGGAGGAGATCGGCTGCTTCTTCATCACGCCGTGTCCCGCCAAGGTGACCGACATCCGCATGCCGATCGGCATCGAGAGGTCCAAGGTCGACGGCGCCATCGCCATCAGCGAGATCTTCCCGCAGCTTTCGAATAAAATGGATAAGTTGCATCCGGATGAGCTCGAGCCGCTGTCCAATTCCGGTATCATCGGCGTCAGCTGGGCGACCTCCGGCGGTGAGTCCTCGGCGCTTCTGAAGGAGCGTTATCTCGCGGCGGACGGCATCGAGAATGTCATCCGCGTGCTCGAGGAGATCGAGGATGAGCGCATCGGCGAGCTGGATTTCATCGAGCTCAACGCCTGCACCGGCGGCTGCGTCGGCGGCGTGCTCTGCGTGGAGAACCCGTACGTGGCGGTTGCCCGTCTGCAGCGTCTGCGTCGGTATCTGCCGGTTTCGCAGAATCACCTCGAGAGCGGCGAGTCCGTTCCGGAGGATATGAACTGGGAAGGCGAGCTGGAATTCTCGAACGTTCTGACACTGTCCGATGACCTCGCCCGTGCGATGGAAATGATGATGGAGATCGATGAGGTGGAGGCTTCTCTGCCCGGTCTCGACTGCGGTGCCTGCGGTGCGCCGACCTGCCGTGCTTTCGCGGAGGACGTCGTTCGCGGCAACAGCCAGAAGGCGGACTGCATTTTCGTGCTGCGCAAGCAGATCCAGCAGTTTGCGGACTCCATTTCGAATCTGGACGGCGGCATTCTGCCGAAGGATCCGGATTGATAAAGACGAGAAATTTTAGGATCGGTGAATACTATGCAGATCAATGCTTTGGCCGAAAAGCTCGGCTGGAAATTACTGACGGAATGTGACGGCAGTGACCGCACGGCAGAGGGCTGCTACTGCGGCGACCTGCTCAGCTGGGTCATGGGACGCGCAAAGGCGGACGACGTCTGGCTGACCGTCATGGGAAATATCAATGCAATCGCGGTCGCGGCGCTTGCGGATGTTTCGGCGATCGTACTTGTTGAAAGTGCGGTGCTCGACAGCGAAGCGCTTGCCCGCGCAAATCAGCAGGAGATCGCGGTCTACAGCACGGATGTGCCCGCGTATGAGACAGCACTCAAGGTCGCACAGACGCTTGAGTAACAAAACGATTATTGATTATTTTTGAAAGGCAGGGTGAAATGAAGATGGAACAGTATCGGTACGATCTCCACATGCACTCCTGCCTTTCCCCCTGCGGCGACAATGATATGACGCCGAACAATATGGTGAACATGGCGGCGCTGCTCGGCTGTCAGATCTTAGCCGTGACCGATCACAACACCTGTAAAAATGCCCCCGCCGCAATGCGTGTGGGTGAGCAGGCGGGCGTGCTCGTGATCCCCGGCATGGAGCTCTGTACCTCGGAGGAGGCGCATGTCGTTTGTCTTTTTGAAACGGCGGAGGATGCTCTGGCGTTTGACGCTTACGTCGAAGCGCACATGATGCACATCCCGAACCGTCCGGAGATCTTCGGCGACCAGCTCATCATGGATGAGGAGGACGAGATCATCGGCAGGATCGATCATCTTCTGATCACCGCGAGTGAGATCAGCGTGAACGAGGTCCAGCAGCTTGTAAAGCAGTATAACGGCGTCGCGTTCCCGGCGCACGTAGACAAGGACGCCTACAGCATCACGGCTTCCCTCGGTGCCATTCCGCCGGAGGCGGAATTCACGGCGGCGGAGCTGTCAAGCGGTGCGGACCGTGAAAAGCAGCTCATTTTGTACCCGGAGCTTGAAAACATGCTCATCCTGCAGGACTCGGATGCACATTATCTGCATCTGATGCGTGAGGAGATGGGCACGGTCGAGCTGCCGGAGCTTTCTGCAAAGGCGCTTTTGGACCTGATCCGCGGCTCGGGAGAGGGCAGATTTATAAGCTGAATTTATGTCTTTTAGGCAGGTACCTTTCGGGGTGCCTGCTGTTTTTGTCCGCGGTCCCCGGGATAAACCGGAAAGGATGTCCGATCGGACGAAAAATGACGAAAATGATTAAAGTATACTAAATTTGTGTGCTTTTTCGACGGGGATAATTCTTGTTTTTTGTGAACTAAGGCTAAAAAAATCGTGAAAAATTTGTCATGCTCAGCATCAACTTTCTTTTTTAATTCCCTGAGAGAATTATTTTGACCGCCTTGTTTGATATAATCTCAATGATGTATAACTATGTGCAGTTATACGCACTCCAAATATAATAATTTTTTATCAGGGAGGAAATAAAATGCAAAAGCGTATCAGTACATTACCGTTTACCGATACTCCCGAGCAGCACCAGAAGCTCCTCGACGTCATTGAGCGTCTGAAGGGCCAGAAGGGCGCAGTTATGCCCGCTCTGCAGGAAGCTCAGGATATCTACGGCTATCTGCCGATCGAGGTACAGAAGGAGATCGCAAGAGGTCTGGATGTTTCTCTGGAAGAGGTTTACGGTGTTTCCACATTCTACTCTCAGTTCTCGCTGACTCCGAAGGGCAAGTATCATATCTCTATCTGCCTTGGTACAGCTTGCTATGTTAAGGGTGCAGACAAGGTTCTGGACAGACTCATTGCAAAGCTCGGCATTCAGGCTGAAGAGTGCACAGCTGACGGCAAGTTCTCTCTGACAGCATGCCGCTGCATCGGTGCTTGCGGCCTGGCTCCGGTTCTGACCGTTAACGATGACGTTTACGGCCGTCTTGCTCCGGAAGATGTAGATACTATTCTGGCTAAGTACGAATAAGAGATGCGTGAGCTTTCGTTGAATGTGATGGACATCGCGCAGAATTCGATCCGTGCCGAAGCGTCGCTGACGACGGTTCGCATCGACGAATCGATCCCTGCCGGAACGATGAGCATCACAATAACGGATAACGGCTGCGGTATGAGCGAAGAACAGGTTAAAAGTGTGATCGACCCGTTTTTCACGACCCGTACGACCCGCAAGGTCGGACTCGGTGTACCGCTGTTTAAGATGGAAGCCGAAATGACGGGCGGCAGCTTCACGATCGACTCCACGCTCGGGGTCGGCACGACGCTGACAGCCACGTTCATGACGAACCATGTCGATATGATCCCCCTCGGTGAGATCGGCGCCGTAATGCATCTTTTGATCACATGCAATCCTGAGATCGATTTTCTGTACATTCGCGAAAAGGTGAATGCGGCGGGCGAGGAGAAAGTTCTCACGCTCGACACGCGCGAATTCCGTGCACAGCTGGGCGATATCCCGTTCAGTGAGCCGGATGTTTCGGAGTGGATCAAGGAATACATTGCAGAGATGGAAAACGAACTCGAGTTTTAAGTTTTCCTGACCGTATATGCGCGGCCGAACGGCCAAAGTAAGAAATGCGCACAGCGCAGAAAGGAACAGGCTACTATCATGAAATCTTTAGCTGAACTTCAGGCAATCAGAGATAAAGCAAAGGCAGCAGTCAACCTCCGTGACAACGGCGAAGTTAACACCCGTGTTATGGTCGGTATGGCTACCTGCGGTATTGCTGCGGGCGCAAGACCCGTTCTCACCGCAATTGTTGACGAGGTCGCAAAGCGCGAGCTCGGCAGTGTTATGGTTACACAGACAGGCTGCATCGGCATCTGCCAGTATGAGCCGGTCGTAGAAGTCGTCGATGCTGACGGCACAAAGACAACATACGTTAAAATGACAGCTGAGAAGGCTCTGCGCGTTGTCAACGACCACCTGGTCAACGGCAATGTTGTTACAGAGTACACCATCGGTGCATATCAGAAATAAGGAGGTAAAACTATGTTTCGTTCCAACGTTCTGGTCTGCGGCGGCACAGGCTGCACATCCTCTAACAGTGAAGCTATCATTGAGAAGCTGCATGAGGAGATCAACGCCAAGGGCCTTGAAAAGGAAGTCAACGTCGTAAGAACCGGCTGCTTCGGTCTCTGCGCACTTGGTCCGATCATGATCGTCTATCCGGAAGGTGCTTTCTACAGCATGGTCAAGCCGGAAGACATCCCGGAAATCGTTGAAGAGCATCTGCTCAAGGGCCGTCTCGTCAAGCGCCTGCTCTACAAGGAGACAGTTGTTGACGACAGCACCACAAAGTCCCTGAATCAGACCGCATTCTATGAGAAGCAGATGCGTATCGCACTGCGTAACTGCGGTGTTATCAACCCGGAAGTCATCGACGAGTATATCGCTCTCGACGGCTACCAGGCTATCGGTAAGATCCTCACCGAGAAGATCTCTCCGGAGCAGGTCATCCAGACCATGCTCGATTCCGGTCTCCGCGGCCGTGGCGGCGCAGGCTTCCCGACAGGTATGAAGTGGAAGTTCGCTGCTGCAAACGCTGCTGACCAGAAGTATGTATGCTGCAACGCCGACGAAGGTGACCCGGGTGCATTTATGGACCGTTCCATCCTCGAGGGCGACCCGCACAGCGTTATCGAAGCTATGACCATCGCAGGTTATGCTATCGGTGCTACACAGGGCTACATCTACATCCGTGCAGAGTACCCGATCGCTGTTAAGCGTCTGCAGATCGCTATCAACCAGGCAAGAGAATACGGCCTGCTTGGCAAGAACATCTTTGATTCCGGTTTCGACTTCGACCTCGAGCTCCGTCTGGGCGCCGGCGCATTCGTTTGCGGCGAGGAAACTGCTCTGATGACCTCCATCGAAGGCAAGCGCGGCGAGCCGAGATGCCGTCCGCCGTTCCCGGCAGTTAAGGGTCTGTTCCAGAAGCCGACCGTTCTGAATAACGTAGAAACATACGCAAACATCCCGCAGATCTTCCTGCACGGTGCAGAGTGGTTCCGCTCCATCGGTACAGAGAAGAGCGCAGGTACAAAGGTATTTGCTCTGGGCGGCAAGATCAACAACACCGGTCTTGTTGAGGTTCCGATGGGCACAACTCTCCGTACGGTCGTTGAAGAGATCGGCGGCGGTATCCCGGGTGACCACTACTTCAAGGCAGCTCAGACAGGCGGCCCGTCCGGCGGCTGTATCCCGGCTTCCCTGATCGACACTCCGATCGACTACGACAGCCTCCTCGCTATCGGCTCCATGATGGGCTCCGGCGGTCTCATCGTTATGGACGAGACAACCTGTATGGTTGACATCGCTAAGTTCTTCCTCGAGTTTACAGTTGACGAGTCCTGCGGTAAGTGCACACCGTGCCGTGTCGGCACAAAGAGACTGCTTGAGATCCTCGATAAGATCACAAGCGGCAAGGGCACACTCGAAGACATCGACAAGCTCGAAGAGCTCTGCTACTACATTAAGGAAAACTCCCTGTGCGGTCTGGGCCAGACAGCTCCGAACCCGGTTCTCTCCACACTGAAGTTCTTCCGTGACGAATACATTGCACACGTTACCGAGCATCGCTGCCCGGCAGGCGCATGTAAGGCTCTCACAAACTATGTCGTTATTGCTGACAAGTGTAAGGGCTGCACACTCTGCGCACGTAACTGCCCGGTTGGCGCTATCTCCGGTACAGTCAAGCAGCCGCATGTAATCGACACCAACAAGTGTATCAAGTGCGGCGTCTGCATGGACAAGTGTAAGTTCAACGCTATTGAAAAGAGATAAGGAAGGAGTGTGTAGACATGGATATGGTAAATATTAAGATCAACGGCATGTCCTACCAGGTTGCTGCAGGCAGCACCATCCTCGAAGCTGCAAGAGAAGCCGGAATTGACATTCCTACTCTTTGCTATCTGAAGGACATCAACCAGATCGGCGCATGCCGTATGTGCATGGTCGAGGTTAAGGGCGCAAGATCTCTCGTAGCTGCTTGCGTATATCCTGTAAACGAAGGCATGGAAGTCTTCACAAACACACCGAAGGTAGTTCAGTCCAGAAAGATGACTCTGGAAATGCTGCTTTCCGTTCACGACAAGAAGTGCCTCACATGTAAGCGAAGCGGCAACTGCGAACTGCAGACCCTCTGCAACGAGATGGGCGTTGATTTCGACAACCGTTTCGACGGCGCTGTTCCGGCAGGCAACAAGGATTACTCCACTCTGCACCTCGTTCGCGACAATGCAAAGTGCATCCTCTGCCGCCGCTGCGTAGCAGCTTGCCAGCAGCAGCATGTTGCTGTTATCGGCGCTAACAACCGTGGTTTCGACACTGAGATCGGCTGCGCATTCGAGCTCCCGCTCAGCAACGTAGCTTGCGTATCCTGCGGCCAGTGCATCAACGCTTGCCCGACAGGCGCTCTCACAGAAGTCGACAACACACAGGCTGTTATCGACGCGATCAACGATCCGGAGAAGATCGTTGTTGTTCAGACCGCTCCGGCAGTCCGTGCAGCTCTCGGCGAAGAGTTCGGCATGCCGATCGGCACAAACGTAGAAGGCAAGATGGTTGCAGCTCTGCGCCGCCTTGGCTTTGATAAGGTATTCGATACAGACTTCGGCGCTGACATGACCATCATGGAAGAAGCTACCGAGTTCATCGACCGTGTACAGAACGGCGGCAAGCTGCCGATCATCACATCCTGCTCCCCGGGTTGGGTCAAGTTCTGCGAGCACTACTATCCGTCCCTGACAGAGAACCTCTCCTCCTGCAAGTCCCCGCAGCAGATGACAGGCGCTCTCATCAAGACATGGTACGCAGAGAAGGAAGGCATCGATCCGAAGAACATCGTTTCCGTTTCCGTAATGCCCTGTGTTGCTAAGAAGTTCGAGATCATGCGTAACGACGAAGCAGCTGCAGGTATGCCGGACGTTGATATCTCCATCACAACACGTGAGCTCGCTCGTATGATCAAGCTCGCACAGCTGAACTTTGCAAGACTCCCCGACGAAGATTTCGATCCGGCTATGGGCGTTTCCACAGGCGCATCCACAATCTTCGGTGCAACAGGCGGCGTTCTCGAAGCAGCTCTCCGTACAGCAGCTGATGTCCTCGAGGGCACAGACCATGCTAACGTTGAGTACCACGAGATCCGCGGCACAAAGGGCTTCAAGGAAGCTGTTTACAAGATCGCAGGTATGGACGTTAAGGTTGCTGTTGTCAGCGGCCTCGACAATGCTAACGAGCTCCTCAAGAAGATCGAGAGCGGCGAAGCTGATTACCATATCGTCGAAGTTATGTGCTGCCCGGGCGGCTGCGTAAACGGCGGCGGCCAGCCGATCGTATCCGCAAACGTTCGCGCATACAACGACGTTAAGGCTCTCCGTGCAAAGGCACTGTATGACGAGGACGAGGCTAAGACACTCCGCAAGAGCCATCTGAACCCGGTCGTTCATGAGTGCTACGAGTGGATGGGCGGCAAGCCGGGTTGCCATAAGGCACACGAGCTGCTCCACACCACCTACCTCAAGAGAGACAGATTCTAATTGATAAGCTTTCATAAAGCGGAAAACCCCTCTGCAGAGAACTGCAGAGGGGTTTTTATCGTGTGTAAGAAGGTAGCGCGGGAAAAGATGAAAGTTGAAAGAGTAAAGTGGAAAGTTAATTACTTTTTGAAGTCTTTAGACTGGCAACTAACATTTTTTCGAGTTCAATATTGTCAGACAGAAGAGAATTGTATTCAGGCTCGGATAAGTAATCGGTTGCGAAGAGCAGCCGGATCCAATGCTTTGTTTCTACTGCTTCCTTCAATGCAATGCTAAGCTTGGAAATAAAATCTGCTTTACTTTGAGCCTGTTGTGCCTCAGTAATATTAGCACCGATGCTTGTTCCGGAACGAAGAAGCTGTTTTGAAAGTGTGTATTCTTTTTGGGTGTCACAGATATACTTGTACGAATTCACGATTCGCACCGCGAATTGAAAGCTCTTTTATTCTAAGATACTTTCCATAACTTTCCACTTTCATCTTTCATCTAAATAAGTTTCACTTATGGTAAAGACTGTTATTATTCTCGTAAAACGGTTCGCAGGTGATGTTCATGTTGAGGCGTTTGAAGACGTTGTCGTCTACGCCGGAGAGGATGACGGTGGAGTGGACGTCGCAGCCGCTGAGAGCGTCGAGCTTCTGCATGGCACGCATGGCGTTTTCGTCGGTCGCGGCGCTGATGGCAAGCGCGACGAGCATTTCGTCGCTGTGCAGGCGCGGATTGCGGCTGTGCATATAGTCGGTTTTAAGGGTCTGAATGGGACGGATGACGTCGGGAGAGATCAGACGGATCTCATGCGGGATGCCGGCGAGAACCTTCAGCGCGTTTAGGAGAACGGCGGAGGAAGCACCGAGCAGGCTCGAGGTGCGGCCGGTCACGACGGTGCCGTCGGGCAGCTCGATCGCCGCAGCGGGCAGGCCGGTGGCATCGGCTCGCGCGAGCGCAGCGGGAACGACGGGACGGAAGGCGGTCTCGATGTCGAGGGTGCGCATAAGAACTTCGATCTTATGCAGCTCCTCCTCACCGGAAAGACCCTGACGCACAAGGCAGGCTGTCTTTAAGTAACGGCGGATGATCTCCTGCTTTGACGCTTCGCAGCAGGCGTCGTCGTCGATGATGGACAGGCCGACCATGTTGACGCCCATGTCCGTCGGGCTCTTGTACGGGCATTCGCCGTAGATTTTCTCAAAGATCGCGCGCAGAATGGGGAAGCTTTCCACGTCGCGGTTATAGTTAACAGTGGTCTCGCCGTATGCATCGAGATGGAACGGGTCGATCATATTCACGTCGTTGAGGTCAGCGGTCGCAGCCTCATAAGCGAGGTTGACCGGATGCTTGAGCGGCAGATTCCAGATCGGGAAGGTCTCGAACTTCGCGTAGCCTGCCTGAATGCCGCGCTTGTGCTCGTGATACAGCTGAGAAAGGCAGGTCGCCATTTTACCGCTGCCGCCGCCGGGGCCGGTGACAACAACGAGGGAGCGGGTGGTCTCGATATAGTCGCTCTTGCCGTAGCCTTCGTCGCTGACGATGCGGGTGACGTCATACGGATAATTCGGGATGCGCGGCAGGCGGTACACCGGGATGCCGAGCGACTTCATGCGCTTCTCGAAAACCTCTGCGGAGGGCTGCTCCGCGTACTGGGTGAGGGCGATGCTGCCAACGTACAGACCGAACTCGCGGAAAACGTCGATAAGGCGGGTGACCTCCGTGTCGTACGTGATGCCGAGGTCGCCGCGGCGCTTGTTCTTCTGGATGTCATTGGCGTTGATCGCGATGACGATCTCCGCCTGATCCTTCAGCTCAAGGAGCATTTTGATCTTGTTGTCCGGCGCAAAGCCGGGGAGAACACGGGATGCGTGGTAGTCATCAAACAGCTTGCCGCCAAACTCAAGATAGAGCTTGCCGCCGAACTGGCTGATTCGCTCGCGGATCCTCTCGGACTGCAAACGAATATATTTTTGACTGTCAAAACCGATTTTTTTCATACCCATGCCTCTTTTCTGAAACGCCAAAGACCTTAAACCAAAAATCGGGCTCTCACTCTGAGTATGCCCAATACAGAAAACATTATATCACAATCCCCACACCGGTTTCAAGGGATTTCCTGCCCCTTTTCAACGATTTTCGCACCTACAGCCGTCCCGAAACGCTGCGATCTGACGGGGCGGGAGACCGTCCCTTACGAAGTTGCCTTTGGCGCGGCAAGAGCGCCTGCGATTTGCCGCCTAAAATAGCGAGGCGTAAGCCGAGCCACCTCCACTTTCCACCTTCCACTTTCCACTTTCCACTTTCATCTTTCCATCCTCTCCCAATTTCTCTGTGCAATTCTTACAAAGTTTCCGTTCATCAACTAAAATAACAGATTTCTGCCTGTTTTGCATTGATTTTTCAAAATGCGTGTGATAAGATGTATCCGTAGTAGTTTGGGTTATTGTCACTTGTCCGTTTCAATCAACCTGTTTTTTCGCACAAGCTAATCGTAGTGATTGCAGTATTTGCAATGATAAAGGCAACCCCCCGCAGGGCATTCCCGCGGGTGAACATATATATTCTTATTAGTTTATAATAGAAAGAGAAAGGAACATAAGTTATGGATCTGAGAAAGAAAATCAAAAACTTCTTCACCCTGACCCGCAAGGCAAACGCCGGCTTTACTTTGGTCGAGCTGATCGTAGTAATTGCTATCTTAGCAATCTTAGGAGGCGTAGCCGTGCCTGCGTACAGTGGGTACGTAAAGAAAGCAGAACGCTCCGCAGACGAAGCATTGCTGAATGAAATCAACACAGCATTCGCGTCGGCATGCATGGCAAACGGCGAAAGTAATTATGGACGTACGGATGTTGCGGGCGGCATTACAGACAAAAAGTTTGTTTACACCAAGCCGTTTGCAACAGAGTTTGCTTCGTTCTTCGAGGGCGAAGATCAGGTATTCAAGGCTATGGAGTTTATCTATTACAATCCGCTTTTCGGCGGCTTCACAACAGGCACCGGTGCATATGCAGGTATGACATTTGATGAAGAATTGATCAATAAGGTAAACAACAGTGCTTTTATCAAAGCTGAAGGTTTGGGCGTAGGCAATCTGATGGATAAAGTCGGATTTATTACCGATCTTGCTGCGAGCGTGGCTGATCAGGGTACAAATAACGGTGCTTGGCAGATGCTTTCTATGTATACAGATGATATGCTTACGGATTTAGGTATTACAATGCCTGACAATTTCGGTGAGCTTGACCCGGAAGAACAAGCAGCTCTTATGGCTCCTCTTGGTCAACTTGTCAACGATAAAATTGCTGCTCTGAATGCACAGGATCCGAATTGGGCGAACAATATTACCGGATGGGACACCATGGATGAAGAAGCGAGAGCAAATGCTAAGTCCCAGTATGCGCAGAATCAGATTTTGGCAAGTTATGCGGTTCTGGATGCTGCGAAGCAGATGAAAGATAAGACTGCAACAGAAGTTTTAGAATCCATTAAGGGTACAACGAACTTTACCGACTTGATCAAGGATAAGAACAATACAGACGGCGTTTCTCAGGCAGCTGCAGCATATGGTCTGTACACAGCATATGCACATTCTATTGAGGATCCTACAGCGAGGGCAACTGCTATTGCAAAGGCAAATGATCCGATGGCTTTGTTAAGTGCTATGAATGATCAGGGTTTTGTTGACTATTTGGAGAATAAGGATGGCAGCGGAAAAGCACTGACCGACCTGGAGGGCTACATGGCGGCTATGGAAATGGTTAATACAGGTGCTTCTGATGAGGCAGCTGTTCGAAACCTCATTGTCAATGGCTTTACAGATCCCGAACTGCGGGCAATGATTCAGAACAATTTGAAATAAATGCAGGATAGTATTTTGATAATAAGCTTTCTCGTGTAAGAGGAGGAGTAGCGTGAAAGATTTAAACTCACGCACTATCTACAAGCATAACGAAAAAGCCCTGCAATAATAGATTTTTTGCAGAGCAGCAAAACCGAGGTAATTACACTAAGCAGGCGTAAATACTCCTTGCTTTTCCAAGAATCTTGT
>JAGAOD010000088.1 GCA_017623855.1 Clostridia bacterium | reverse complement strand
CGTCTCAAATTACTTTGAGACGGAGTCAAGATCCGCGGTACCACTCAAATTGCTTCCAAAAAGGAAACCACTCTTCAGGCTCACATGAAGCCCTATGCACTGACGCAGCATGTCTCGGAAAGCATCTACTCACACTTTGGCTTTGGAACTTTCAGCTCGGAAGGGATGGGCGTTCGGACAATTCGTACCGGCTCACAGCAGCCGCCGGCTCTCTGAAACGAAATAGACCGTGCCGTCTTCGTCATCGCTTTTGGAATATAAATTTAGGTTGTAAAATATATTACTCGCTTTTAGTTGAGTTGTCAACCACTTTGAAAAAAATTTCTCAGCGCTGTGCGGCTTCTACTGCGTCGGCTGCGCCTTCGAGCCAATCGCCCTCGAACATCTCGATGATGCCGCGGTCGCACAGAGACGCGATCTGCGGATCCATCGGGATCTTGCCGAGTACCTTCAGGCCGTACTTTGCAGCGACCTCATCAATGTGGCTCTCGCCGAACATCTTGAAGTGCTCGCCGCAGCAGGGGCACTTGACATAGCTGTAGTTCTCGATGAGACCGAGGACCGGAACGTTCATCATCTGTGCCATTTCGACAGCCTTGGAAACGATCATGGAAACGAGCTCCTGCGGAGACGTTACGATGATGATGCCGTCGAGCGGAATGGACTGGAATACGGTCAGCGGTGCATCACCGGTTCCCGGCGGGAGGTCAACAAACATGTAGTCGACTTCATTCCAGATAACGTCACTCCAGAACTGCTTGATGACACCGGCTACGACCGGGCCGCGCCATACGACCGGTGCAGTCTCTTCTTCAAGAAGCAGGTTGACGCTCATGACCTCGATGCCGCTCTTGGTGTTCACGGGGAACAGACCGTCCTCACAGCCCTGTGCGCGCTCGTGGATGCCGAAGCACTTCGGGATGGACGGGCCGGTGATATCGGCGTCAAGGATCGCGGTCTTCTGGTAACGGCGCTGCATGGTAACAGCCAGCATGGAGGTAACAAGGCTCTTGCCTACGCCGCCCTTGCCGCTGACAACACCGATGACCTTCTTGACCTTGCTCATCTTATTCATAGGTGCAAGCAAACTGTTCGGATCCTGACGGGAAGGACAGTTCTCGCCGCAGGTGGAGCAGTCATGCGTACAATTTTCGCTCATTTTCGTACAACTTCTTTCTCAAAAAAATTAGGACAAATCCTTAACAATAATAGTCCTTTCCTTACCTTTTGTCAAGTCAGGACGGATATTCCCTCACGTACCGGGACAATGCTTATTTCCGGTTCGTTTCGACAATATTCATCAGGTAACGTCCGATATCGTGCAGATATTTTGCGCCCTGCGGCATAAACTCCTCCGGCATGGGGTTAAAATAGTTATCCGCTTCGAATGTAAAGTCGCCCTGATAGTCCACTTCACCCAGCGCCTTTGCGATCTCGTGCCAGTTCATCTTACCGCTGAACGGCTCAACGTGTGCGTCTGAAATGTGGTCGTTGTCGTGGACATGGAGCGCGTGGATGTGCTTTCCGCCCATTTCGCGGATCATGTCCGCCGCGTCGATACCGACGAGGCCGCAGTGACCGAGGTCGAGACAGCCGACGATCCACTCACTGTCGAGATCGTCCAGATAGCGGTTGAATTCCTTCGCCTGAGAGCAGACATCGTGGATGATATAGCCGCGGTTTTTGTCCCGCTGCCACATATTTTCGGTCGCGACCTTGATGCCGTATTTCTCGCAGTACGGGATCAGCGATCTGTAGTACCGCATATTGAGCTCATACATTTTTTCCTCGTTGCCCTTATACTGCATGAAATGCAGCGGATGCACGACGATGATCTTAACGCCGAGACGTCCGGCAAGTGTGACGGCGCGGGCAACCGTCGGAAAGATCTCGTTATTAAAGACCGCCGGGTCATCCCAGCCCTTGAACGAGAACGGCGCATGTGCCTGATTGAACACGACACCGCACGCCTCTGCCGCGGCTTTCAGCGTGTCAATATACTTCTCTGCCGCATCGCTGCGGAGAATATGATCCGGGCGGATCATGCCGAACATGGAATAATCAATGGCGTCGAAGCCGGCATCTGCCAGCATACGGACAGCTTTTTCGTCGCCGAAGCGCTGACCGAAACGGTCGGTCTGTGTGGACAGCAGCATAAAATCACCTCAAAAATTATTTTTTCTTCTTTTTGAAGATAAACGAACGGAACAGGAGAACATTCATTGCGACGAAGAACAGCACAAGAATGATCATTGTGAGCGCCGGATTTACGGGTGCCAGATTGGCAAGCAGCATCATCGGGAAGCCAAAAACGATCGCGGGCAGCGTCTGATAGACCATATTGTCTGCAGCCGGAGTTTTGAAATTCTCGTCGATCTCTCTCAGAAGAATG
>JAGAOD010000087.1 GCA_017623855.1 Clostridia bacterium | reverse complement strand
TATGAGCTGATGCAGAGGAAAATACGAGAATAGCAAAAAACAAGTTAGGGCGTGTACCGTGCGGTACACGCCCTTTGGTTTATTCTTCGGTCAGTTCAAAATCCTCGGGTAAGAGGGTCTCGAGATTTTCCTTTGTGAGCTGTGTCACGTCGCCCATCGTCAGGCGGCGGGACTGGTTCAAAATCGCGTCCTCGATGAGGTTTCTCGCCATTCTGCCGTTGCCGGCGGTTCTGGCGTCCGTCATCTGGCGGCGCATGAAATACGCTTCGAGCGGCGGCTCGCAGGTCTTATCGAGCACATAGCCCTTGCCCTCCGCCGTGATGCGCGCAATTTTCGTAAGCTCCGCGGCCGTATAGTCGGGGAACTCGATGATATTCGGGAAACGCGACCTGAGACCGGAGTTTGCCGTGAGGAATTCTTCCATTTCACGGGAATAGCCCGCGAGGATCACGATGAGGTCCTGCCGGTTATCCTCCATGCCCTTGACAATCGTGTCGATCGCCTCAAGGCCGAAGCTGTCGTCCTGTCCGCGGTAGAGCGCATACGCTTCGTCGATGAACAGCACGCCGCCGATCGCCGAGCGGATGACCTGCTGTGTGAGCGGCGCCGTATGGCCGACATATTTGCCGACGAGATCCGCACGCGTCACTTCGATCAGCTGTCCGCCCGTCAGCACGCCCATGGCCTTTAAGTAGCGTGCGACAAGACGCGCGATCGTCGTTTTGCCCGTACCGGGGTTGCCGGTGAAGATCATGTGCATGGTGGGGACGTCCGCTTTCATCCCGCGCGACTCTCTGAGCCGCTGAATGACGTAGTTCCGCTCGAGGGAAAGCACGTAGTCCTTGACCTCCGTGAGCCCGACGATGCGGTCCATTTCCGCCTTGACTTCGTCGACCGCCGCCTGATTGACGGTCTGCTTTTCTTCTTCGGCGGACACCGTGAATTCCGGGAACACGAACACGAGTCCGTCCTTTGTGACCTTAACGTCACACGCGAGCGCACCCGCGTTTTTGTGGAGCTTCGCTTCGCTCAAAAGGCGGAAGCAGCGCTCACAGATGCGGTCCATGCTCTCGACGCCGTCCTTGCGGCTGAACTGCGCCGCAAGATACTGCGCAGCATCCGCTCCGAAATGCAGCGTGAATTTCAGTCTGTCCTTCGCACGGGCGGCAAGACCCTCCATCGCCATCTGTCCGATACGCATGAGGCTCTCCGCCGTGAATTCCTCCGTGCGGCAGAAATCCGTCACGGACATGAGGAACGGTGCACCGAAGGCGTCGGTGAACGCGGAGTCCTTTTTGTCGGTGATGAACACCAAAAACTGCCCGTTTAATTTCACCTCGCTGACGGCATTCGGCACGAGCGCCGTGCCGACCTCGATGAGCATGCCCTTCTGCAGCGCATAGCGCGTGGAAAGCTGCAAAGCACCGTCCTCGGCGAGGGCTGCGATCATCGGCAGCAGGGATTTATGGCATTTGTCGAAATTTTCAAACAGGATGACCTCATTCCCCGACTGCATGGCGGAGAACAGATCCTGCATCAAAAGCTTACTGTCGTCTGCGGACGCATAGCGCGAAAGGTCGAGCGTCACGACCTTGCCGTTTTTCAGCGCACCGCTCTTTGCGAGCGCGGCGGCTGCGGCATAAAGCGCGCTGTGCCTGCCCGTGCCCTCCTTGCCGGACACGACGATGACCGCGGCGGGCTTGCCCTCCGGCGTGCCCATGATGCCCGGGCGCTTAAACGCCGTGAACAGGCTGTTGAGGAATGCATCCTGCCCGATGACCGTATCTCCGGCGACGGCGCGCGCTTCCTTGAACATCTGCGCGGTATCCTTCGGCGGCTCTTCCTCCGCACCCGTCGTCACGGGATGCTCCTCCTTTTGAACGGTCTGCACGGCGGCGGGCTTCGGCTCGATGCCGTCGCTCTCCAACAGGCGGCGCATCTCGTCCATGCTCTTCTGCGCTTCGTCGTTCAGACGGTCGAGATCGCTGATGCGCTGACCTAAGTCCGTGTCCGTATTCTTTTTGGCTCTCTCCAAATTCTCCAGAAACGCCTCCGCATCCCGTGCGGCGCGGCTCTTCGCGTTCGTGCCGACATTCAGCCTACCGCCCGCAAAGAGGGAATTCAAAATGCTGTCAATATCGTTCTTCATACAGAACCGATCACTTTCTCTCAGATTATTCGCCGATGGCGCGGAGCACCGCGTTCACACGCGCGGGATCCGTCACCTTATATTCGTCCTCCGGCACGCCCTTGCCGTCTATGAGACCGCCGAAAAAGATCTCGTCGTTGCCGTTGACGCTCGTATCATGGCGCACGGAACGCGCGGACGCGTGCACGCTCTTTACACCCGTCGCGTCGATGAACGCGCGGACATTGCCGTCGTTGATGCCGCCGCCGGGCAGAATGTCGATCCTGCCGTCCGCATATTCGAGCATGCGGCGGATCGCCTCCGCACCCTTCACGGCGGAAGCGCGCTGACCGCTCGTCAGAACACGGTCGACGCCGAGCCCGATCAGAACATCGAGCGCGTCATAAACGTTCGGCACAACGTCGATCGCACGGTGGAAAACCGTGACGATATCCGCCTTTTCCGCACGAATGACGCGGAGAAAATCCGCGGTGCGCTCGCGGTCGACTGTGCCGTCTTCGTGAAGGAAGCCGAACACGATGCCGTCCGCACCGGCGCGGATCATCGCGACCGCGTCGCGGCACATCGTGTTATAGTCATACTCCGTGTAGCAGAAGCCGCCCTCGCGGGGACGAACCATGCACATCACCGGAATGGAAAGCTGTGCCTTGACCGCCTCCATCGTGCCGATGCTCGGTGTGAGACCGCCCAAAAACAGCGCGGAATTCAGTTCGATGCGGTCTGCGCCGCCCTTTTCCGCCATGACCGCATCCTCCGTACAGCCGCAGCAGACTTCAAATAAGATCTTCTCTTTCATAACGCTTTCTCCTTATCAGCCGTTTTCCATCAGGCGTACGAGTGTTTCAACGTCGATCTGACCCGGCGCGGAAGCCTTTTCGCGTGTCGCAAAGGTGATGGCGCAGCCGAAAATGCTGGCGCGTACACGCGAAACACGGCCGATGCCGCCCATGGAAATGCCGATCAGCGGCCAGCAGGTCTCGCTGACCTCCGCCATCGCCGTGAACAGCGTCATCACGTCGCGCTGATCCTTCGGCATAACTGCAATCTTCGGCAGATCCGCGTCGAGCAGGTGCATGAGCTCATACGTCTGCTTCAGCGTCTCGCGGGACGGGGTCTCCTCAAAGTTGTGATAGGAAATGACAACGACGACACCGAGGCTGTGCAGATAGGAAATGAACTGCATCGAATACGCCTCCACCGCGCCGCAGAGATTGAGCTCCAAATCCACCATCTTCGCGCCGCATTCGGCAAGGTCTGCATACATCGCAAAATAGCTCTCTAAGTCGATGTCCTTTTCGCCGCCCTCGGCCTTCGTGCGGAAGGTGCAGAGCACCGGCATGTGACCGGCTGCCGCGAAGATCTCCTTCGCCGCTCCTACGATATCCTCTTCAAAATAATCAAGTCTCCACTCGACCATCTGTGCCTTTGTCTTCTTGATCTCGCGGATCTCTTTAACTGCCGCTTCCTTTGTCTTCTCGCAGACCGGGATGCAGATCTTCATCTGCCCCTCGCCAAAGACCAAACCGTTCACTTCTACACGACGCATATATCTTCCCTGTCCTTTCAACAGCATTATTCGGTATTACAAATAACAGTATAGTCAATTTTCGGGCAAATGTCAAAAAAATCGCAGGAAGTTTATTTTGCTTCGCCCGATAGCTCTTGTAAGGAACAAATCAATCTGTTATGATTAAATAAAGTAACGGAAAATGCTTCATTTCTTACCTATATTATGAAAGGAGTTGTTTCCATGAAAAAAATAAAAGTTATCGTATCCGCCCTTCTTGTCTGCCTGCTGATCCTCACAGGATGCACCGGCCCGGCCTGCACATCGGAATATGCGCCTGCCGCGCCGACCGCAGAACCTACGGCAGAGCCCACGCCGGAGATTCCGACCGTCACGTACACGCTGCGCGTCATTTATGTCTATGACGGCGGCAGCATGATGTTGGCCGACCAAAACAGCGGCGATATCTATCACAACCGCCTGCCCGACGGAAAGACTTATCCCGCAGGTACCCTTTTGAGTGTGACCGCGTCGGATTATGTGCTTGCGATCTGGCCTTCGCAGATCTCGGAGATCTACACCGCCGAGCCGATAGAAGACGGCTTTGACGACCGCTGTGCGCTCTACCTCGACGTTTTCGAAAAGCTTTGGAGCGAGGACACGGCACTGCAGCACGACATCGACTATATCGGCGTGGACTTAAGCGAGACCTCCCTCACAGAGAGCGAGCAGCTTGCCGTCGCGTGGTGCTTCGGTGGACTCAAAGGAAAGGAAGCACTCACCGGCACGTTCGAGGAGCTGTGCGACGAGGGCTTCATCGACAGAGAGAATCTCTACTGGGAAAACGGCTGTCTTTTAAGCATCCATGAGAACGGATTTTTGACGGACGAGGAAGAAGATCCCGACAAGGTGACCTTCCGCGCCCAGAAATGGCGCAGCGGTCTCGGCGCCATCATGTACACGGACTGCACCGCAGAGCGCGACAAAACCGGACATTGGGGCGAATTCACCCCGGGTGGCTTCGCCATAGCCTAATATAAAATAACTCACAAAGGAATGGTTGTATGTTGAAAAGTCAGGAAATTCGAAAGATCGCACCGGAAATGGACCCGCTGCGCATGGGCATGGGCTGGAAGGCCGAGGATCTTTCGAAGCCGCAGATCCTCATTGAAAGCACATACGGACAGAGCCACCCCGGCTCCGCACATCTTCTGAATCTCTCGCAGCGTGCGGCGATGGGTGCCGACCTCAGCGGCGGCAAAAGTGCGCTCTATTTTGCGACGGACATCTGCGACGGCATGGCGCAGGGACATGACGGCATCAACTATTCCCTGCCCTCCCGCGACATCATCGCCGACCTTGTGGAGATCCACGCGAACGCCACCACATTCGACGGCGGTGTTTTCCTCGCAAGCTGCGACAAATCCGTTCCCGCGCTTTTGATGGCGATCGGACGCATCAACATCCCGTCCGTCTTCGTCACGGGCGGCGTTATGGACGCAGGCCCCGACCTTCTGACGCTCGAGCAGATCGGCAAATACAGCGCGATGTTCGAACGCGGCGAGATCACCGAGGATCAGTTCACGTGGTACAAGCACAACGCCTGCCCGTCCTGCGGCGCCTGCTCGTTCATGGGCACGGCTTCGACGATGCAGATCATGGCGGAATCGCTCGGTCTCATGCTGCCCGGCTCCGCTTTGATGCCGGCAACCTGTGAGGACCTCAACGACATCGCGAAAAAGGCCGGCGAGACCGCCGTGGAGCTCGCGAAAAAGGGCATCAAGGCGTCCGACATCGTGACGCTCAAGTCCTTCGAGAACGCCATCATGGTACATGCCGCGATCTCCGGCTCCACGAATACGCTGATGCATCTGCCGGCGATCGCACGTGAATTCGGCATTGAATTAGACGCCAACACCTTCGACCGCATGCACCGCGGTGCGCATTACCTTCTGAATATCCGTCCCTCCGGCGAATGGCCCGCACAGTATTTCTATTATGCAGGCGGCGTCCCGCGCATCATGGAGGAGATCCGCGACCATCTGCACCTCGACGTGCTCACGGTCACAGGCAAGACGCTCGGCGAAAACCTCGACGAGCTGAAGAAAAACGGCTTCTACGAAAAGTGCGATACATACCTTAAAAAGACGGGCTTAAAGCGCACCGATATCATCAGAAGCTTCGACGACCCCATCGGCACGAACGGCGCGATCGCCATTCTGCGCGGAAACATCGCACCGGACGGCGCCGTCGTCAAGCACAGTGCCGTGCCGAAGGAAATGCACAAGGCACAGCTCATTGCGCGCCCGTTCAACTCGGAGGAGGACGCGATCCGCGCGATCCTCACGCATCAGATTAAGCCCGGCGACGCCGTGATCATCCGCTATGAAGGCCCGCGCGGCAGCGGCATGCCGGAAATGTTCTACACGACGGAAGCCATTTCGAGTGACCCGGAGCTTTCCGCAAGCATCGCTCTGCTCACCGACGGTCGTTTCTCCGGCGCGAGCCGCGGCCCGGCGATCGGTCACATTTCCCCGGAGGCTGCCGAGGGCGGCCCGATCGCACTCATTGAAGAAGGCGACCTCATCGAGATCGACATCGAGCGCCGCGTGCTGCGTGTCTACGGCATAGGCGGTGTTCCGATGACGGAAAGCGAAATTGAAAAGATCTTCGAGGAGCGCAGAAAGACACTGCCCGCATTCCAAAACCGCTACACCCGCGGCGTCTTAAAGCGCTTTACGGCAGCGGCACAGTCCCCGATGAAGGGCGGGTATATGGAATAAGTAATTTCTTATAAACCGTGCAATATACATTATCCTGCATATATCTTTGTATATATGCAGGATTTTTGCATAAAAGTGGAAAAACGGTGTATAATTTACACGCATAAATATGCGCATGTTTGTGTATTTTTTCTATTGACTATTCACTTCGTTTCATGTAAAATACACTCAATTCATTTGAAGCGATGTTTCGAAGGAACATCTGAGGAAGGATTGGTAATAATGAAAATGAAGAAAATGCTCGCTGCCGTTATGGCAGGCGTTATGGCCCTCTCGATGACCGCTTGCGGTGCACAGGCTGCAAAAGAGATCACAAGCCCGGACGATTTCACCGGCGCAAAGATCTCCGTACAGACCGCTACCACAGCACATGACGATATTCAGGAACGTCAGGAGGGCGGTCAGGAGATCGAAGTTCTCCCGTATGAGAAGGTCACACAGTGCTTCGACGATCTGAAGCTTGACCGTGTAGATGCGGTCTATGTTGATAGTGTCGTTGCAGGCTACTACCTCGCAGACGCAGAGAACGGCTATAAGAAGGTTTGGACCAGCAGCGAAGGCGAGCCGATCGGTATGTGCCTGAAGAAGGGCAACACCGACCTCGCAGCGATCCTCGAGGCTGCGATCGACACACTCTACTTCAACGGCAAGATGGCTGAGCTCTCCGAGAAGCACTTCGGTTCCGCAGCCGACATTGAAGGCGTACGTACCGTTGACGCTGAGCCCGTACTCGATCTCTCCGCTCTGAAGACCATTGAAGACGGCAAGCTCCTCGTCGGTATGGAGATCGGTTACCCGCCGATGGAATACATGGACGACAGTGGCCTCGTTCCGATGGGCTTTGACGTTGATCTCTCTTATGCACTCGGCGAACTGCTCGGTGTTGAGGTCGAACTCGTCAACACAGCCTGGGACGGCATCTTCGCAGGTCTCGACAAGGATCAGTACGACGTCATCATCTCCTCCGTTTCCATCACACCGGACC
>JAGAOD010000086.1 GCA_017623855.1 Clostridia bacterium | reverse complement strand
TCCGACAACATCCGAAAAATACTGCGGACGGTATTTTCTGTATAATGCCTTGTACATACGGCTCCTCCTTCCCCGCCAGCTTTACAAAGAAAAAGCAAAGCGATCGATCGTAGAATATGTGAACGGACAGGCTACCTGCATCGCACCAGACGATCCGCTTAATGCTGCTCGGTTCCCCGCCTGACATGGTTCACGGTGCCTCGCCGCGCAGACCTGTCCGCTCGCATATTCCACGGTTTGTTCAACCGCCTTGCCACATTTTTTACGCACATAAAACTATCAATTTCATGGTGCTCAAATATTATACACGTTTTCACTTGAAAAGGCAAGTGAAAAATCGTATAATTCTTATTAAATGCAGTTTTTATGCTATTCACGATGGTATTCGGTTCAAAACGGAAGGAAAATCTATGTATATCAGAAACGCTAAAAAAGAAGATGCTGCCCGAATCATGGAGATCATTGACAATGCAAAACGCTCGCTTAAAGCACTCGGCATCGATCAGTGGCAAAACGGGTATCCGAATATGGAGTCCACACTCCGTGACATCGAGAACGGGATCGGGCGTGTGCTGATCGACGACGAGGAAAAAATCATTGCAACTGCTGCGGTTTATGTGGGCAACGAGCCGACATACGACAAGATCTATGACGGCGAATGGCTCATAAATGCCGACACCTACGGGATCATCCACCGCATTGCCGTAGACACTTCCGGCAAGAACAAGGGCTTGGCGTCCTTTATCATGTCTTACTGTGCTGAGCTTGCGCGGGATGCCGGTCTTTCTTCCCTGCGCTGCGACACACATTTCGGCAATGTGATCATGCAGCACACACTCGAGAAGAACGGCTACAAGCGCTGCGGCACGATCTATCTGACCGACGGCAGTCTTCGCGTCGGCTATGAAAAACTGATCTGATCTCTTTCTCATCCGGAGGTATATAATGACAACAAACACTAAGCACAAGGACTCCGTGGCTATGGCCAAGATCATCATGGCACTGGCCTGGCCTACCATTTTAGAGCAGGTCATGCAGACTGCCGTGCAGTACATCGACACTGCGATGGTCGGTTCACTCGGCACACAGGCAACCGCCGCTGTCGGCGCGACAAGCACCGTCGGCTGGCTTCTCTTCAGCTCCATATCGGCGTGCAGCATCGGTTTTCTGTCCTTTATTGCCCGCGCCTGCGGTGCAAACGACCGCGAAGCCGCGCAGCGCTCCGTATCTCAGGCAGTACTCGTCACGTTGGTTTTGGGTATTATCTTCACGATCATCCCGGTCGCACTCAGCGGTATGGTTCCTGTTTGGATGCAGGTGGACGAAAGCATTCAGTCCGTCGCTGCTACATATTTCTTCATCCTGTATCTCCCCATGCTGCCGCGAACCGCAAGTACGATCTTCGGCACGGTCCTCCGCGCGGCGGGCGATACTAAAACGCCGATGAAATCCGGCATACTGGTCAACGTTATCAACGTCGTGCTCAATTTCCTTTTAATCTATCCGACGCGCACCGTTACGGTCGGTTCTCTGCCGATCACAATCATCGGCGCCGGCTGGGGCGTTATCGGTGCTGCGATCGCAAGTGCTATCGCCTTCACGGTCGGCGGCATTCAGATCACAATCGCACTTTGGAATCATCCGATGGTCTCGCCGCGCGGCGCTTCCATCCGTCCGGATCCGACGATCCTGAAGCCCTGCCTGAAGATCGCGATCCCGAACATGCTGCAGCGCTTCGGCACCTCCTTCGGCTTCGTCGCTTTTGCTGCAATGATCAATTCTGTCGGCGAAGTCGCCACCGCAGCACACACGATCGCGAACACCGTTGAATCCGCATTCTACATTCCCGGATACGGCATGCAGACCGCTGCGGCAACACTCGCAGGCAATGCTTACGGCGCAAAGGACAACGAGCGCATGAAGAAGCTTGCATCGATGTTCATTCCTATCGAAATCGGCCTAATGCTCCTCTCCGGTCTTGCTCTCTTTGTCACCGCACCGACGCTCATGGGTCTGTTCTCGAGCAGTGCAGAGGTTATTGAGCTTGGCAGCATCGTTCTCCGCATGGTCGCTGTTTCCGAACCGTTCTACGGTTTCTCCATCATCATCGAAGGCTTTATGATGGGTGTCGGCAAAACAAAGCTGCCCTTTGTGTTCAATATCATCGGTATGTGGTGCGTGAGAATCGTAGGCACATTCATTTTCACACAGATCTTACCCTACGGTCTGGTCGCAGCATGGGCATGCATGATCGCACACAATATGCTCCTGTGTGTGCTCTACTTCATCGCCTACGCTCGCGGATGGTGGAATCCGCTTCACGAACACAAACTGAAAACCGCG
>JAGAOD010000085.1 GCA_017623855.1 Clostridia bacterium | reverse complement strand
GCCTCGGCGACGGTCTCAAAGCACAGGATTGGGATCTTCTCAGAATGATGTGGGACAACGCGTTCACGGAAGACGTCAAGGACGTCTGCGGCGTGACCGTTGTGTGGTCCGATAAAAAATGCGAAAAGGAGCTGGACGCGCTCATTGAGAGCCGTCTGTGGTATAACGGAAAATGGACGGCGGAGCTGCTTTCCCGCGGCGCTGCGGTGCATAAGATCACCCGCATCGAAAATCTTGACGCGGTGAAGGGCACACTGCTTGTCATCAACCCGGCGCTGCTTGACGGGGATGAGCTCGAAACGCTCCGCGCTTATCGCGGCGGCGAGGTGCTGTACCTCGGTCTCATGGCAAACGGGAAGATCGGCTTCTCCGCGTTCCCCGAGACAGAGATCACACCCGTTTCGCTCAAAGATGTTGTCGACCCGCACGGTGCGATCTGGACGGACAGCCTGACGTTTATGGACGTGGATACCGCCTTCGTCGACCGCGTGGCAAAGTATATCAATGAAATATCAAATCTGCCGGTCATCACCGACGATTACGGGCAGTGCCATGTAAACGAGGTCATGACGTCCGAAAATACCTCCCGCCTGTTCATCGACAACGAGGAGTACTGGTATTCGAGCCCGGTCGTGCATCTGAAACGACCGATCAAATCTCTCTACTATGTGACGAAGCCGGAGTGCTATCCGATCAACCGACCGGACGAACATTCCTTCCGCATCCGTGTGCCGGGCTTCGGTATGGACATCGTCGAAGTGACATATGCCGATTAACGATATGGATTTTGGAGCGTGATAAGCATGACAGAAAGAATCAAAAAACTGAAAGCGGCTCTGGAAAACAGAGAGCACAGAGTGCACCGCCGCAAGCTGACGGAGGAAGAGCTGAGCGTCATCCTGCCGCAGATCAGAAACCGCGCGCTCACCTACATGGAGCGCCATACACTGCGCCTGAAGCTCTTTTTGGAGCTCGAGCAGCCTGTACTGCTGCCGGGCACGGAGGTCTACGGCCTCAGAACGATCGAATATTTCCCGGATATCTATTCCGAGGAAGAGCTCGAGGAGATCAAGAAAACGCATTACGTCCATGAAAAGGGCAAGGTCACGAACCTTTCCTGGGCGGTGGAGACGGTTCTGACCGAGGGTCTTGAGGGTCGCCGTGCACGTCTTTTGAACGGCGCACGTGCGGACGAAGAATTCGTACGACTTGCCGGTGAGACGATCGACATCGTGGAGGCGTTTGCGGATCGCTATGCCGCAGCCATCACGGAGAGCGGTAAGCCGGACGCCGGCGAAGCACTGTCCCGTGCTGTTCGTTTCGGTGCAAAGACGATGGCGGAAGCGTTTCAGGTATTCCGCATTCTGCACTTTGCCGTGTGGGCGAGCGACTGCTACCACAACACGGTCGGACGCTTTGATCAGTGGCTGCTGCCGTTTTACAGACATGACCTCGAAAACGGCATCGAAACGAAGGAGAGCGCACTCGAGAAGATCGAGGATTTCTTCCTTTCCTTCAACTGGGACTCCGACCTTTATTACAGCCTCGCGTGGGGCGACAACGGACAGAGCCTTGTTCTCGGCGGCTGCCTGCGTGACAGCACCTGCGCCGTGAATGAGATCACCGAGCTTGCACTGATCGCGGCGCGCGAAGTCAGACAGATCGACCCGAAGATCAATCTGCGCGTTGACAAAAATACGCCGATCGAGCTGTATGAGCTTGCGACGGAGCTGACGAAGATCGGTCTCGGCTTCCCGCAGTACGCGAACGACGACGTGGTCATCCCCTGTCTCGAATACTGGGGCTATGAGCCGGAGGACGCGCGAAACTATGCCATTGCGGCGTGCTGGGAGTTCATCGTGCCCGAAAACGCCATGGATATCCCGAACATCAACGGCGTACCGCTTGCTGAGATCGTTCACGATGTGATCGAGGCCCATCTCATGGAATGCGATACGCTCGAAGAGCTCATGGCATTTGTCAAGGATGCACTCACAAAGCGTGCGATAGACATGGCATCCGTCGTCAAAAATCTGCACCTTGAACCCGCTCCGCTCCTTTCCCTGCTCATGGGCACCTGCGCCGATGAGGGTAAGGACATCAGCGCGGGCGCAAAATACAACAATATCGGCTTCCACGGCACGGGTCTGTCCTCCGCGGCGGATCAGCTTGCGGCCGTGGACAGCATGATCTTCCGCACCGGAAAAATCGAAAAAGAACGCCTGTTAAAGGGGCTTTCCGAAAATTATCAGAATGACAGGGAGCTTCGCTGGATGCTCCGAAACGAAGCCGATAAGATGGGGCGCGACGAGAGCGCGAACGAGATCGGCAACCGTCTGCTCCATATCTTTGCCGATGCGGTAGAGGGGCTTCGCAATGAACGCGGCGGCATCGTCCGCGCCGGCACGGGCTCTGCCATGTACTATGTGTGGCATTCGAGAGATCTTCCCGCGACGGCGGACGGACGCGACGCGGGTGAATATCTCCCGGCAAACTTCTCGCCGTCGTTGTTCCTCACAAAGGCAGGCCCGCTTTCCGCGCTGCTCGGCTTCTCGTCCGATGCATTAAAGCGCACCTCGAACGGCGGTCCGATGACACTGGAGCTGCACGACTCCGTCTTTAAGGATGAGCAGAGCGTCAGCAAGGTGGCGCAGCTCGTCCGCGCCTATATCCTTGCGGGCGGTCATCAGCTGCAGCTGAATTCCGTCAATGCAGAGAAGCTGCGCGCCGCACAGCTGGAGCCCGAAAAGCATCAGGATCTCATCGTTCGCGTATGGGGCTGGAGCGGTCACTTCGTCGAGCTTGACCGCTGCTATCAGGATCAGGTCTTAAGCCGCGTCGAATATAAGGAGCTTTAATGAAGGGTCTGATCTTTTCCATAGAGGAATTTGCGCTGTATGACGGGCCGGGCATCCGTGTGAACGTCTTTTTCAAGGGCTGTCCGCTCCGCTGCAGATGGTGCCATAATCCCGAAGGCCTGTCGCCGGAAAAGCAGATCGTCCGCAGCCCGAACGGATGCATCGGCTGCGGGGCGTGCCGCGACGTCTGCGAAAGTCCCGAAAGCTGCGTGCTCTGCAGAAAATGCATCATCACCTGCCCGCGTGGACTCATCCGCGTCTGCGGTGAGGAATGGGACAGTGAGGCGCTTGCAAAGCATATTCTGAAATTCAGCCCGATCCTCTCGAACGGCGGCGTGACCTTCAGCGGCGGCGAGGTGCTCATGCAGGCGGATTTCCTCTCGGAGCTTTTAGACCGCACCGCGTCCCTGCACAGAGCGATCGAGACGAGCGGTTTCGGCTCGACAGAGGCGTTTGAGCGCGTTCTGTCGAAGACGGATCTCGTGTATTTTGACCTCAAGGTCATGGACGGGGAGAAGCATAAGCTGTACACGGGCGTCGATAATGCGGTCATATTAAAGCATGCGAAGATGCTCATGCATTCCGGTGTCCCGTATGTGTTCCGCGTCCCGTTCATCAAAGATGTGAACACCGACGAAGAGAATTTGCAGCGGCTGAAAGCGTTTTTATCCGAAGCGCCGACACCGCCGACGGTCGAGTTTTTGCTCTATAACAAAATGGCGGGCGCAAAATATCCGTTAGCGGGCATGGCGTATACCGAGCATTTCGAGCAGCCGGATGAAGCGGATATCGAACGGGCAAAGCGGATCCTTCGGGCGTTTAACATCAGTTTCAGAAAATAGTGTCAAAAATGCGCTGCTTTGCGGCGCATTTTTTCTTAAACCCCGTGACAGAGACGGGAGTTTATGGTATAATTTTAATATCTATACGATAGCATGTTGGCTTTGAAAGGAGCGGATATATATGTTAAAGGGAATTCCGAAAATCCTGTCCCCGGAGCTTTTGAAGGTGCTGTGCGAAATGGGACACGGTGACCGCATCGTCATTGCGGACGGCAATTTTCCGGCGGTTTCCATGGGCAAGAATACGATCGTCATCCGTATGGACGGCCACGGCATCCCGCAGCTGCTGGATGCGATCTTACAAATTTTTCCGCTTGATACGTACGTGGAGCAGCCCGTGCAGCTCATGGCGCTGATGGATCGCGATGTCGGAAAGATCGAGACGCCGATCTGGGACGAGTATAAGGCGATCATCTCGAAATACGACGCGCGCGGCGATGTGACCGTTGGCAGCATCGAGCGCTTTGCTTTCTACGAGGAATCCAAGAAAGCCTACGCCATTATCGCGACCGGTGAAGCCGCCGTGTATGCAAATGTCATGCTGCAGAAGGGCGTTGTCTGATGCAAAAGGAAGCTTTGACCCCGAAAAGGGAGCCCATGTCGAAGATCCGTCGCGCGTATTTTGGACGCTTGGCTGCACGCTGTCTGATTTTTGCGGCTGCTGTTGTTTTGTATATCGTTAAGCCGGAGTATTTTGACGTGCTGTACGGCAACGCGTTTTTCAGTGCGTTCTCTCCGCTCCACATCGTTTGGGTGATCTGGGTCATCGACATGGTGCAGCAGCTCATTCCGGCGAAGGAGCATATCCCGCTCGGCTCACAGAAGCATTTTCGTCAGCGCTTTCAGCCGATCCTGGAGAAGATCAGCTACCGCGCGATCAAGGAGCATGCTGTTTCCACAGCTAAGTCCGCGTATATGGTCATGCTGATCTGGGGTGCGCTGATTTTTGTCATCAGTGTGCTGTATCATTTCGGTGTGCTTTCCGCGCCGATCGTGTTCCTCATCAGCACGGCGTTTTATGTCTGCGACCTCATCTGTGTGCTGATCTGGTGTCCGTTCAGGCTCATTATGAAAAACCGGTGCTGCACGACTTGCCGCATTTTTAACTGGGATCATCTGATGATGTTCACGCCCATGCTGCTTCTCGGCAGCTTCTTCTCGTCCTCACTGCTTCTGCTCGCCTTTGTTGTGTGGCTCGTGTGGGAGCTCTGCACGATTTTGCATCCGGAGCGTTTTTGGGAGAAAACGAACCAGGCGCTGCAGTGCGCATCCTGTACGGATAAGCTCTGCACGCAGTACTGCAGGAAGCTGCGCAAATAACTGTCTGCAAACCGGCGGCTGCCCGCCGTGCATATATCATTGTATTGAAAGGTCAGGTGTATTTTTATGAAACTTACCCGAAGTGCAAATAACCCCATTCTGCGTCCGACGGACAAGAATGATTGGGAAAGCCTCGGCGTGCTGAATCCCGCCGCGTGGTATGAGGACGGTGTGTTCTATCTCTTGTACCGTGCCGCCGGCGATGACGACGAGCACCGCATCACGCTCGGTCTCGCAAAGTCCACGGACGGCGAGCATTTCGAGCGCTGTTTCGATCATCCGATCATGGAGCCGGGCATTGACGGTCCTGACGGCAACGGCGTGGAGGATCCGCGCGTGGTCAAAATGGGCAAATATTACTACATGACCTATGCTTCCCGCTTCTTCTTCTCCGGTAAGTACTGGCTTGAAGACCATAAAAATTACGGTTTCCAGCCGGAAAACGGCCCGATGGGTCTCATTATGAACAACACCGCGACGTATCTCGCTGTTTCCGAAGATCTTGTTCACTGGAGAAAATGCGGCCGCATGACGGACAGCCGCCATGACGACCGTGACGTCTATATTTTCCCGGAGAAGATCAACGGCAAATACGTTATGCTTTCCCGTTCCATGCAGCGCGTGGGCGAGGCATACGGCTGCGAACGCCCGTCCATTTGGATCTCCTATTCGGACGATCTCCTCGAGTGGGATAACTATAAGCTCCTCGCACAGAAGAAATTCTGGTGGGAGAAGAATAAGATCGGCGGCAGCACACCGCCGCTCAAGACCGAAAAGGGCTGGCTGTGCCTCTATCACGGCGTGGACGAGGAGCCGCACGGCAATTATCATGTCGGCGCGATGCTGTTGGATCTGAACGATCCGGAGAAGATCCTTGCCCGCACGAAAGAGCCGATCCTGTCTCCCGAGGAGCCGTACGAGGCGGAGGGCATGTACAGCGGCTGTGTATTCCCGACCGGTCTTGTTGAGAAGGATGGCACACTGTACGTTTACTACGGCGCTGCGGATCGCTTCTGCTGCGTTGCGACCTGCAAGCTGGACGAGCTTTTGGATTATCTTGTCAACGAAAACGCAGAGGAATAAACGAAAACAGGGAATGCGGTTTTCCGCATTCCCGTTGTGTTCTGAAAGGAGGTTTTATGATGTATGAAAATCTGCTGCGGCGTTTTACTGAGATGAGCCGCGCTGTGTTCGGTGAAAATCTTGTCGGCGTTTATTTGCACGGCTCGCTCGCGATGGGCTGCCTGAACCCCGAAAAGAGCGATCTCGACCTGATCCTTGTCGTCGAAAACAGCCCGACCTTTAATGAAAAACGATGCTTTACCGAAAAGCTGATGACGATGCGTGCGGATGCACCGCAGAAGGGCTTTGAGCTGAGTATCGTAAAAAGAGAAGTCTGCAAGCCGTTTTTGTATCCGACGCCGTTTGAGTTCCATTATTCGGACGGGCATATCGAAGCGGTATTATCCGACCTTTCGGCGTATATCGAAAAGATGCAGGGAACGGACAAGGATCTCGGCGCGCATTTTACGGTCATCAACCATTACGGCATTCCGCTCTACGGCCCGCCGGTCAAGGAGATTTTCGCGCCCGTGCCGAAAAAGAACTATATCGACAGCATCTGGTTCGACGTGCAGAATGCGGTCGAGGACATTTCGGAGGCACCGCTTTACATCACGCTGAACTTCTGCCGCGTGCTCGGCTTTCTGAAGGACGGCTTGGTGCTTTCCAAGAAGACGGGCGGCGCGTGGGGACTTGAAAATCTTCCCGAAAAATACCGTGCGCTCGTAAAAGCCGCGGAAGACGCGTATGCGTCCGGGGATGAAATGCATGCGGACGCAGAAGCTTTATCGGACTTTGCAGAGTACATGACGGCAGAGATCAAATCCGCGATCCTCGCTGATCCGGAAAATGTAACGGGCCCGATGCTGACCGACATGGGCGTGTGCCCGACCTGCTACAGCCGTGCACATAACAACTGCTTTTTCCCGAATGCAGCGGAGACACAGCTGTTTGAAAACGAGCTTTTTGAGTGCAGCTTGGTCGATATACCCCGCGCGCCGGGACATACGGTGATCGTCAGCCGTGAGCACTATAAGGATATGATGGAATTGCCGGAAGAGCTGAATGCGGAAATTTACCGTTTTGCTCAAAAGGCGATGTGTGCGATCCGTGAGGTGTACGGCGCGGAAAGTGTTTATTTGTGCACAATGTGCGACGGGCCGATGAATCATTTTCACGTGCAGCTCATTCCGCGCTACAGCTATGAAAAGCGCGGCTCCAAAAATTTCGTGAAGGCGCGTCAGCCGTATGTGGCGGATGCGGAGAAGATCAAACTGCTTCGTGAAAAACTGAAAAACGTATAAAACAAGGAGGGCAGATCGGGTGACCTGTCCTCCTCTTTGTGTGCTCGTTATGTGTCCTGCATACGCTTTTGATACGCTTCGCCCCAGGTCTGGATCGCCATCAGCACCGGACGAAGGGTCTCGCCGAGCTCGGAAAGAGCATATTCCACACGCGGCGGTACCTCAGCGTATACGGTGCGGTTGATGATCCCGTCCTCCTCCAAGGAGCGCAGGCTGTCCGTGAGTACCTTCGGGCTGATGCCGTCAATGCTGCGGCGCAGTTCGTTAAAGCGCCACGGCCGCTGCATCAGATTGCGCAGAATGAGCAGCTTCCACTTGCTGCCGATCAGCTGGATCGTCGTCGCTACGGGACAAGCCGGCATTTCTTTCTTCGAGATCATAATACGCCCTCCGGTTTCAAAAAGTAACTTATGCTCAAATTATACCGTATGCACTTTCTAAACTCAAGCAGTTACAAAAAGGTAACTGAGGCATATATTTGTGCATACTTGTTTGTTTTGCCGCCGCGGGGTATGATTAAGGCATAGAACCGTGAGGAGGGAAAATGTATGGAACTTTTGGAAATGATGAAGGTGCGGCGTTCTATCCGTAAGTACACGGCACAGCCGGTCGAACGGGAGAAGCTCGAAAAGATCGTGGAAGCCGGTCTCTATGCGCCGAATCCGGGCGGCAGACAGGGCACGAAAATTGTGATCCTCGATGACCCGGAGCTTATCGACAGGATCGGTGTGATCAACGCAAACTGCGAAAACAGAAACTGGGGCGGTCGCGGCGTTTCCGCCGAGCAGCCGTCCATTATTGACGATCTGTCCATCAAAAGCGGCTTTTACGGCTGCACCGCACTTGGCATCGTCTGTGTGAACAAGAGCTTTGCAGGCGCAGTAAACGGGATCGGTTCCGCATTTGTCGTGGCCGAGAACATGGTGCTCGAAGCGATGGATCTCGGTGTGTCGAGCTGCATCGTCGGCCGCGCAGGGGCGACCTTTGAGCAGCCCGGTATGGCGGAGCTTCTCGGCGAATGGGGGCTCGGAGAGGACGCACAGCCGGTCGTGTTCGTCTGTCTCGGCTATATTGACGGCGCATATCCGAAAATCAAAGAGAGAGAAGAAGGCAGAGCGTTTTTTATCACGAAGGAATAATCGGAAAAATATGCAGAGCCGCGCAGTTTGTTTCTGCGCGGCTCTTTGCTGTGCTTGTATAGCTTTACTTGATCGGCTCGTTGTGCGAGTTGAAGTAGCTTTCCATGACCGTGTGCTCGTTCGGCGCGAAGAAATCGCGTCCGCCGTCCACGGAAAGGCGGTACATGAACACCTGAATGGCGGCTGCAAATTCGAGGCAGGCGAACACGCCGCCCTTTGCGTCAAGCGTGAGATCCTTGTCGTCGAGCGTGTTGCGCCCGATGATATAGCCGTTTTTGAGCTCGTTTTTCATGTATCTTGCAAGCTTTAAGAGCTTTTCCTCGTCACGTCCGCCGTTATTCAGCAGAACGACCGCGTGGTTGTGGTTGTACCCGTAGTTCGGCCCATGCATGCCCTCGTCGAGCTCATAGCCCGCACTCGGAAACTGCGGTGCTTCCCACACCTTTACGGCAGCTTCCACCGCAACGCCGTAGAGGGAATCCGCGCCTGTAAACGCGATGAAGGCGGATTTCATGATGCGGCGCTTGCAGCGGTCCACCCAGTCTTCCGCGTCGTGAATGACGAACGGGATATGCACGGCGGCTGCAGTTGCCTGCTGTATGTAATCGGCATATGCGTCTTTGTCCACCGCGCTGCGTCTGCAGCCGAGCTCAAGACCGAGCAGCATAAGGGTGAATACGGTCATGCTGTAGCCGATCGTGCGCATCGGGTATTCCTCGCGTCCGCAGCCCATGTCGATGAATGCACCGGCTTCGCGGGCGATCGGTGTGTCGGCTTTTTCGGAGATACAGACGGACATATAGCCCTCTTTGTTAACGTATTCCACGGCCTCCTGCGTGACGCTCGAGGTGCCGGTCTGTGAGATGAACACATAGAGCGCCTTCGGGTTGCGTACGGAAAAGCTGTAGAGAAACTCATTCGGCAGCACCGGGGTCACGCGGACGCCGGAGACGGCTTCCATAAAATACCGTGCGGTCAGTGCGCTGTTGTGGGAGGTGCCGGAGCCGATGAGACAGATCTCGTCGATGGCGGCGGGGTCATACTTTGAAAATACACCGTCAAAAAGAGCGTGTCCGCGCTCGATGTGTGCGAGCAGCAGGGAGGGAACTCTCTTGATGCAGTCGAGCATGGTTACCATAATATGCTTCCTCCTTATTCCTGTATGCAGAATTTATGCAGATCGATATCCGGGTTCTTGTGCCGAATGGCCATGAGCAGCGCGCCGACCTCGGGGGAGAACTTAGGGTCAACGAGCTTTGCGCCGACGCTTTCGATTCTTTGTCTGAGCGGCGCGAGCGCACATTCGCCGGCTTTGAACAGACCGCCCGAGTAGGAAACCGGGTATGCGGTGCCGTTCAGCCCCAGCTTTTCGGCGGTGACGCAGATGCCGCGGAAAAGCTCTTCTGCGCCGCGCTCGTAGATCTCGGCAGCGGCGGGGTCGCCCGTCTTCCAAATTTCAGCCAAAAGACGCTGCAGCTCGGGCAGACCGTTGCCCGTGATCACGTTGACGTTCAGATCGTGAATGAAAAATTCGTCGTTCGTAACGCCAAAATTCTCGCGGAACATCGTGTAAAGCTCAGTGCGCGGGAGGCGTCCGTCCGCCTGCTTTGTCCACGTCTGGACGAGCTGCTGTCCGTGCCATGTGCAGGAGCCCTCGTCACAGCCGGCGCCCCAGCAGCCCCAGCCGCCGGTGCGTGCTTCCATGCCGTCTCCGTTCACGCCGTATACGACGGAGCCGGTGCCGGCGATCACATTGATGCCCGGTGTGCAGAGCAGCGAGCCCGCCCAGCCGACGTATGTATCACACTGACAGATGATACGGTCGGGAGAAAGCACCGCTGCGCAGGCTTCTTCCGGGTCGCGCTTCGCATTTTCGCCCTCACCGTAGCCGCTGATGCCAAGACCGAGGCAGGCAATGTCGTCCGGCGAGATCCCGGCTTTTTCCGAGACCGCGTCCACACCGGCACGAACCATGCGGTATACGCCCTCCTTGCCGTCGGCAAGCACGGTGCAGCCGGGCTCCGTGTGCCGTGCATAAATGCGCCCGGTCTCGTCACCGAGCAAAAAGGCAGCCTTCGTTCCGCCGGAGTCAATTCCGAGATAATACATACGATCACCGAACCTTTATTTCAAAGATTTGATTATTTTTCCAATCTCATCATAACACAGTGCACGGGGCATGGCAAGAAAAATCACGCGGCCTTGCAAAAGTCGGCAAGGCAAAAATTTCTTTCAAAAAACACTCGACAAGAGACACAGGATAGTGTATACTGATTGTTGCTCGGACTAAAAAACACAGGGTTTTAACACAATATCTTGTGTTTGTGGATAAATATACAGAATACATAAAAAAGCTGAGTTTACAAAATTCAAAAAAGGAGGAAGTTTTGCATGAAGATCATTAAGAGAAACAGTTCGGAAGCGGTTTTTGACATTACAAAAATCATTGCGGCGATCACAAAAGCGAACAATGCGCTTGAGCAGGGCGGCGAGCTGACCGCTGAGCAGATCCGCAATATTGCCGCCAAGGTGGAAAAGACCTGCCTTGAAATGGGCCGTGCACCGTCCGTTGAGGAGATCCGGGATCTCGTCGAAAACGGTATTATGGAGGAGGGCGCTTTCGAAGTAGCCAAGCGCTATATCCGCTATCGCTACGTCCGCTCTCTGGCACGCCGCGCCAACACCACGGACAATCAGATCCTCAGCCTCATCGAATGCAACAACGAGGAGGCAAAGCAGGAAAACGCGAATAAGAACCCGACCGTCAACAGCGTGCAGCGCGACTATATGGCGGGTGAGGTGTCGAAGGATATCACACGCCGCATCCTTCTGCCCGCGGATATCGTCGAGGCACACGAGCAGGGCATCATTCATTTCCACGATACGGATTATTTTGCACAGCATATGCATAACTGTGACCTCGTCAATCTCGAGGACATGCTGCAGAACGGCACCGTCATCACCGGTACGCTGATCGAAAAGCCGCACAGCTTTTCCACAGCCTGCAACATCGCAACGCAGATCGTCGCGCAGGTCGCAAGTAACCAGTACGGCGGACAGAGCATCAGCATTGCACATTTGGCACCGTTCGTACAGGTCTCCCGCGAGAAGATCACCGCGGACGTGAAGCAGGAGAATGCGGATCTCGGCCGCGCGCTGACGGATGAGGAGATCTCCATGCTGGTGGAGCGCCGCCTGCGTGAGGAGATCCGCCGCGGCGTGCAGACGATCCAGTATCAGGTCG
>JAGAOD010000008.1 GCA_017623855.1 Clostridia bacterium | reverse complement strand
GTTTTTATTATACAAAAAAGTAGACACCACCAAAACTTTCGTTTTTAATGGTGTCTACTTTTATTTTACAGATGCACCGTTTCGGAAGCTTGCAGCTCTTTTTATTTTTTCTTTTTGATCAGGAATTCGGACAAGACGGAAGCCGTAATGAAGCTGAGGTATGACACCATCCAAATGATCCACAGGTTATTTGTGGTTCCGCCGCCGGGGTCCGTGCCGTTTGACTGAAGCAGCACGCCCAAAAGGAAAGCGACGGGATAGCCTAACGCAGTAACTATCGGCACATACTTCGCTTTCAGCAAAAACGCTGCCGTTAAGACCACTGCGCCCGCTATGAACAGAAGGACGGGCCACTCACGCATCCCATGCAGGGAAAAGAGCGCATACCGACAGAGAACAAACCCGGCACACAGCACGATGAGCCAAGTCCAATACCGTAAAATCCGTTTTTTCATGCAAGGCACCTCCCGTTTATCTATACATTCTGCTTTGCGCGGTACTCGCGCGGCGTTACGCCGTACATTTCGGCGAACGAGCGGTAAAAATAGCTCGTGTTTTCGTAGCCGACCGCCGTGATGATGTCACCGACCGGTATCCTCGTATGGCTGAGCAGACCGGCGGCCTTTTCGAGCCGCTTCCGCCGCAGCAATGCCTTGAAGGTCGCACCTGTCGCATTGTGCACGGCTGCGCTTAAATAGGAGACGGACACACCGCAGCGTTCGGCGATCTCCGTGAGATTTGCGACGCGGCAATTCTCCTCAATCTCCCTGAGCGCCGTCACGACATGCGTGCTGTACTCGCTCTCGTCCTCCTTGCGGTCGAGACGGTCGGTGCAGTTCAGAAGCTCCAAAAACAGCAGCGCCATGGTGTTCTGCGTGATCCTTCGGCGGTTCTTCGTCTCCTGCACAAGTGCCCACACCATGTTTTCGACAAGGTTCTGCACGGGCAGCACATCCGAAACGTGGAACAGAAGGCTGTCCAGCCTTTCCGAGCGGCTCACGGAATCCGCAATAAATCTGCCGAGCACGTTATCCGGGCCGATCAGCTCCAGTGCCGTGTCAAAGAACTGCGGCAGGACGATGAAGTTGACGGCAATGTCCTCCATGTCGGCGCGTTCGATCTCGTGTGACGCGCCGCGGCCCAAAAACAGAAGTTCGCCGGCATGCAGCGTGACGGGTTCGCCGCCGTTGATGCGGTGCACGGTCTTTCCCGAGCACATGTACATGATCTCGATATAGCTGTGCGAATGGCGGGGAAACGGTGCAAAGCGTGTATGCGGACGAACGGAGATCATTCTTCCGCGTTCGATCATTTTCTCGCTGTCCACCGTGAACACGGCCTTTTCGGTGTAGGCGTGCCTGTCAACGTCACCGCCGTCCAATATGCGCTGTTCCTCCGGCGTGACCGTGCGCAGACGGCGCATCAGTTCTTCCTGCATGGCGTGTCTCCCTTTTTTCGTGTCTTTCGTTCTCTCTCTGTCAGTCTTCCGTAAGGGAGATCGGTTTTTCGTAAATGAAAAGCTTGTTTTCCGGCGACTTCTCATTCGTACTCACAAACCCCACCGCCTCCCAGAACGGTCTGCCGGTCACGGGGTCTGCGGTCAGATACATCATTTTTGCGCCGTCCTCATAAAACAGCTTTTCCAGACGCCGGAACATTTCTGTGCCGTACCCATAACGGCGATGTTCCGGGCGGACATAAAACTCCATGATATACCCGTACCCGGGCTTGATATACCCGCGGTGGTCCTCATGGTCGACCTTGCCGTACAGGAAGCCGATCGGTTCATTCTCCACACAGCAAAGCTCCAGATGACGGTCATCGGCCCCAAGCATCGCGATGATGCTTCGGATCCACTTCAGCTGAAACTCCTTCGGCAGCGGTCGCTCGCTGTGCTCGTTCATTTCGTCGATGTAGTCGTACATCAAGGTCTCAAACACCCTGCAGTTTTCTGCGTTGTCCGCCGTGACCCTGATATAGCTGATCTTTTTTTCCATACTGTTTTTCCTCCAAAATAAGTTTCGGAGAGTTTTAGAAAGCGTGAACCCTCCATGCACGTCCTGTCTTCATAAAGCATCACCCTTTCACAAATTTTTGTATTTGAACATCCATAGGATGCCGACACCGTAAACGTTACATCAGGATCTCGCTTATGTAATATTTCTCCTGAAAACGGAGGATCTGTCGGATCTCCTCCTCGGAATACAGACCGGTTTTTTCCGCCGCGACCCATTTGTCCTCGCAGTCGTCAAAGCGGTGGATAACAGCGATCACGACGCCGTCGAAGCTTTCGAGCGGTTCGGTCGGGCCGAGCACGTATACGTCCTGCTCCGCGTTGTCCCCGGCGATCAGCCCCGGCACGTAGCCGTAATTTACGGGATAGATCATGTCGGGATAGCGCGGATGTGCAGAGCCGAGCGGCCTGTCCATCACGCAGTGCACGGACTTACCGAGCACATCGGCATAGTCCTCCCTCGTCCGGTGCAGCGGAGCGTATTTTTCGGTCATCATCGCCTGCCACTTGTCACGCGTAACAGGCTCACCGTCCAGCACGACACACTGCACGTCGTCCTCTTCGAACAGGGCGCGCAGCACAGCTTCCGCCGCTTCCCTGCGCACGTCTTCATATTCCCCGAACTCCAACACCGCTTTTACGGTGCTGCCGCTCTTTTCACAGCGAACCGAACCGTACGGGGTCTTATACTTTTTATGCATGACCTGCCAACCGTCTTCCACAGGCTGCAAAAGCGCGGTCAGCGTTTTCATCTCTTCAAACCGCATCTTAAGCCTCCAGCAAAAGCTCGACAGGGCAATGGTCACTGCCCATAACATCACTCAGAATGAGGCTGTCCCGTACTTTATCCTTCATGTCGTCCGTGACAAGGAAATAGTCGATGCGCCAGCCCGTGTTTCTCTCTCTCGACTTAAACATGTACGACCACCACGAGTATGCCTCCTCTTTGTCGGGGTACAGCATGCGGAAGGTATCAACAAAGCCGGATGCCAAAAGCTCCGAGAATTTGCCGCGCTCCTCGTAGGAGAAGCCGGCGTTTCCGATGTTCGACTTCGGATTCTTAAGGTCAATGGGCTTATGCGCGACATTCATGTCGCCGCAGACGACCACGGGCTTTTTCTCGTTCAGCTTCACAAGGTACGCGCGGAACGCGTCCTCGAACGCCATACGGAAATCGATGCGCACAAGCTCGCGCTGCGCGTTCGGCGTATAGACGGTGACGAGATAGAACGTGTCGTATTCCGCACAGATCACGCGTCCCTCGGCGTCCGCTTCCTCCATGCCGATCCCGTAAGAAACGGAGATCGGTTCTTTTTTCGTAAAGATCGCCGTGCCGGAATACCCCTTCTTTTCGGCGGAATTCCAGTACTCATGATAGCCCTCAAAGTCAAAATCCGCCTGCTCACGCTGCATTTTGGTCTCCTGCAGGCAGATCACATCCGGATCTTCCTTTTTCAAAAAATCAGCAAAGCCTTTTCCCATGCAGGCTCTTAGGCCGTTTACGTTCCACGAAACGAGCTTCATAACAAATCACTTCCCTTTTTCTTTTCAATGTGGTATACTCAATTTTACTAAACGTGCATATCTGAAAGGAGACATACAAGCATGCAGAATCCTATCGTAACAATTGAGACCGGCCGCGGCGTGATCCGTGCAGAGCTCTACCCGGAGATCGCACCGAATACGGTCAACAACTTTATTTCTCTCATTAAGAAGGGCTTTTATGACGGCACCATCTTCCACCGCGTTATCCCGGGCTTCATGATTCAGGGCGGCGACCCGGAGGGCACCGGCATGGGCGGCCCCGGCTACGGCATCAAGGGCGAATTTTACGGCAACGGCTTTAAGAACGATCTGAAGCACACAACAGGCGTTCTTTCCATGGCAAGAAGCATGCGCCCGAACAGCGCAGGCAGCCAGTTCTTCATCATGGTCGCTGACGCACCGCACCTTGACGGTCAGTACGCCGCTTTCGGCAAGGTCATCGAGGGCATCGACGTTGCACAGGCGATCGTTTCCACAAAACGCGACTGGTCCGACCGTCCGCTGATGGATCAGGTCATGGAGAAGGTCACCGTTGAGACCTTCGGTGTCGAGTACGACGAACCCGAAACCGTCTGATACTGAATATCGATCCAAAAAGCTCCCCCCCTCGGGGAGCTTTTTTTACTCAATTCTTGCCAGGACGAGCGGATGTCCCTGCGGTGCTTTTTCACCGAAGGCGTACGCTGCAAGGAGCGCTTTTTCCGCCTGCAGGCATTTTCCCTCGCTCTCTGCATACAGCGTCGCGAGCGGCTCGCCCGCTTTTACAAGGTCGCCCTTATTTTTGTGCAGGATAATACCCGCGCCGAAGTCGATCTCACTGTCCTTTGTCTCCCGACCCGCGCCGAGCAGAACGCTCGCACTGCCGATCTGTTCGGCATGCGCACGGAGAATATACCCGCTTTCGGGCGAAAGTACCTGTCTCTGTACCTTTCCGAGCGTAAATTTTCCGGTGTCGCGCAGATAGGACGCGTCGCCGCCCTGTGCGGTTACCATTTCGCAGAGCTTTTCAAACGCCGAGCCGTCCGTCATCGCGGTTTTCGCCATGCGGCGGGCGGTTTCCATGTCCGCGGCCTTTTCACCGAGATAGATCATATTCGCCGCAAGCTCCACGCACTCCGCCGTGAGGTCCTCCGGCCCGCGTCCGTTCAGCGTCTCACAGACTTCGATGATCTCGAGCGCATTGCCGATGGCATGACCCAGCGGTCTGTCCATATCCGTAATCAGCGCAACGGTCTTTCTGCCCGCACCCGCACCGATCTCCACCATTTCGCGCGCAAGTGCTTCGGCTTTCTCCTGCGTCTTCATAAATGCACCGCTGCCGGTCTTCACATCCAACAGGATGCGGTCACTGCCGGCGGCGATTTTTTTACTCATAATGCTCGAGGCGATCAGCGGAATGCTGTCGACCGTCGCGGTGACGTCGCGCAGGGCATACAGCTTCTTGTCCGCCGGACAGAGATTGCCCGACTGTCCGATGACGGCGCAGCCAACGCGATTGACAACATCAAAAAACGCTTTTTTATCAAGCGCGGTCTGCATGCCCGGGATGCTCTCCATTTTATCGACCGTGCCGCCCGTATGACCGAGACCGCGGCCGCTCATTTTGGCGATCTTCACCCCGCAGGCTGCGGCAACGGGTACGATCACGAGGCTCGTTTTGTCGCCGACGCCGCCGGTCGAGTGCTTATCCACCGTGATGCCGTCGATTTCGGAAAGATCCACCGTGTCGCCCGACTCCGCCATCGCGAGCGTCAGACGAACGGTCTCCTCCTTCGTCATCCCCTGAAAGCAGACAGCCATCATTAAAGCGGAAAGCTGATAATCCGGAACGGAGCCGTCCGTGCAGCCCCGCACGATAAAATCGATCTCCTCGTCCGACAAAATGCCGCCCTGTCTTTTCTTTCGGATCAGATCCACCATTCTCATCGCTTTATGCTCCTTACTGCAAATTTTGCGGAGAGAAGCTCTCCGGTAAAAGCTCGGAAAGTGTATATACCTTCATTTCGCCGGGCTTTGCCAGAATGATCTTGAAATCATCCCCGCAAAACTCCCGCATGACCTGTCGGCAGACGCCGCACGGCGCGCAGAAATCATACGGCTCCTCACCCATCGGCCCGCCGACGACGGCGATCGCGATAAACTCCGCCACACCCTCGGAGACCGCCTTGAAAAATGCGGTGCGCTCGGCACAGTTCGTCGGCCCGTACGCGGCGTTTTCGATGTTCACGCCCGTCCAGACCGTGCCGTTGATATCGAGGAGTGCCGCGCCGACCGCAAAGCCCGAGTACGGGGTGTATGCGTATACTCTCGCGTCCAGCGCCTCCTCAACGAGTGCGCTGCACTGTGCACGTGTCAACTCAATAGCCATGTCCGTTGTCCTCACTTTTCAGAATTTTGACGAGACGGGATGTGCCGAGACGGTCGGCACCGAGCTCCAGGAAGCGCTCACCGTCCGCAAAGGACGAAATTCCGCCCGCAGCTTTGATCTTAAGTGTCGAGGGAGACGCTTCACGCATCAGTGCAATGTCCTCGAAGGTCGCGCCGCCCTTCTGAAAGCCCGTGGAGGTCTTGATATAGTCCGCACCGGCGTCGGAAACGACCGCACACAGCCTGCGCTTTTCTTCGTCGGTCAAAAGACAGGTCTCGATGATGACCTTGAGGCACTTTTCGCCGCATGCCGCTTTCACCAAGCGGATCTCGTTTTCAACAAGGTCAAACTCGCCGCTTTTCACCGCACCGACCGGAATGACCATGTCGATCTCGTCGGCGCCGCATTCGATCGCGTCCTTCGTCTCAAAGACCTTTGCCGCCGTCGAATTATAGCCGTTCGGGAAGCCGATGACCGTGCAGATCTTCACCTTACCCGCTGCGTATTCCGCCGCCTGCCTTACAAAGCGCGGCGGGATGCAGACGCTCGCCGTTTCATAACGGATGCCGTCGTCGATGATACCCTTTATGTCAGCCCATGTGGAATCCACGCCCAAAAGGGTGTGATCCACGTGGGACAAAATCTCTTTCTGTGTCATACTTTCCTCCGTTTGAAGCCCTTTATGCCAGACGCAGAGCGATCTCCATCATCTGCGTAAAGGTCGTCTGTCTTTCTTCCGCCGAGGTCGCTTCGCCCGTCAGCGGCAGGTCGGAGACCGTCGCCATGGCGAGTGCCTTCTTGCCGCAGCGTGCGGCATTCATATAAAGACCGGCGGCTTCCATTTCGACCGCCAGAACGCCCATTTTTCTCCAGTCGGTCAGGCTGTCCGCATAGTCACCGTAGAACAGATCGCTCGAAATAAGGTTGCCGACGTGGATATTGACGCCCTGTTCTCTTGCAAGCGCGACCGCTTTTTCAAGCAGCGAGAAATCGGCGATCGGTGCAAACGTGCCGGGCAGGCGGTACTGTGACGCGTAGTTCGAGTCCGTGCACGCACCCATGCCGATGACCACATCGCGAAGCTTTACGCCTTCAGCGATGCCGCCCGCGGAGCCGATGCGGATGATCGCATCGACGTCGTAGAAATTATAAAGCTCATAGCTGTAAATGCCGATGGACGGAATGCCCATGCCGCTGCCCATGACGGAGATCTCCTTGCCCTCGAACGTGCCGGTGTAGCCGAGCATATTGCGCACGGTGTTGAAGCACTTCACGTTCTCAAGATACGTCTCCGCAATGAATTTTGCACGCAGCGGGTCGCCGGGCATCAGTACGGTTTTTGCAATGTCGCCTTTTTTAGCTTGGTTATGCGGTGTCATAGCGTGTTCCTCCGTTCAGTTCGGTCCGATCATACCTCGAACCGGAAAATACATTTATGTGTCTCGCCCCGCTCGCGCATGTCATTGCCCTCGGGTACCTCACAGGTCTCCAAAAGCGTTCCGCCGAGATACTCGCAGGTCTTTTTGGACGCGATATTGTCGGGGTTGCAGGTGATGATGACGTATCCCATTTCGTGCTGCTTTGCAAGCCCGAACAGCAGGCGGCAGGCTTTTGCCGCGTAGTGATGTCCGCGGTACGGCTCTTCTACTCGATAACCGATATTGCCGCCGAAATATAAGAGCGCATTGTGCCCGAGCCGCAGGTCGCACACACCCATTTTGCGCCCCTCAAGGTCACAGATCGCAAAGTGATATGCCGGCACCCAGCCTTTTTCGGGATCTCCCGGCGTCGCTTTTTCGAGCACCAGCCGGATTTCTTCGCTTTCAAGATGATCCGCGTTCAAAAACTTTTCAACCATTTTTACGTCTCCTGTGAAAAATCAGAACCACTCACAGTCCTCTGCGCCGGGTGCCCAATAAACTTCGGAGAGTTCGTCGTCCTCGAACACGCGGAGCATCTCCTCAAAGCCGCGAACCAATTTACAGCTCAGAAGCTCGCTGCGCGGCACCCACATGGCTTTGCCCTCGTCCGAGGAACGCAGCTCGCCGCTGAATTTGTCTGCCTTAAAGAAGACGACGACATAGCGGTAGCCCTCACGCGTTGTGAACTGCTTTATGCCGCAGAGCTTCGGGTTTTCCACACGGATGCCGGTCTCCTCCCACACCTCACGGATGACGGAGCCCGTGAAGGACTCACCGTCTTCCACATGACCGCCGGGAAACACGACACCCGGCCAGCCCGGATCGAACCTGTCCTGCACAAGGACATTGCCCTTGCCGTCCGTGACCATACACATGTTGGTAAAGACAGCCGTTTCTTTTCTTGCCATTTTATTATCTCCCAAACGCCGTAGTTACAGCGTAAATTCATCTTCCATTGTACCGAAAAGCAGCTTTTCGACTGCCTTGCCGATGCGGTCAAAGCCGTGGAGCGTGCCCATGTTCTTCGGCGCGATGCCTTTGCCGTATGCCAAAAACGGGATGTATTCCCTCGAATGATCCGTCGACGGCGTGCCCGGGTCACAGCCGTGGTCGGCGGTGATCATGAGAACATCGTCATCCCGGAGCATGGACAGCAGCTGAGGGATGCGCTCATCAAACGCCGTAAGCGCCGCCGCATAGCCGTCCGTGTCGTTTCTGTGCCCGTAGAGCATGTCGAAATCGACGAGATTGATAAAGCACAGACCGGAAAAATCCTCCTGCATGGCAGAGAGCGCCGCGTCCACGCCTTCCGTATTGCTCTTCGTCCGAACCGCCTTTGTGATGCCGCGCCCGTTAAAAATATCGACGATCTTGCCGACCGAATACACGGTTTTGCCCTTCGCTTCCAAGCGGTCAAGCACCGTTTCGCCCGGCGCGGAAAGCGAATAATCGTGCCGACTGGCGGTTCTTGTGAAATTGCCCGGTTCACCGACAAACGGCCGCGCGATCACGCGTCCGACCGCAAGCTCACCCGTAAGCATTTCGCGTGCCGTTTCGCAGATCTTATAAAGCTCCGGCACGGGGACGAGATCCTCGTGCGCCGCGATCTGAAACACGCTGTCCGCCGAGGTGTACACGATCAGCTTGCCCGTCTTCAAATGCTCTTCGCCGTAGTCCTCAAGCACCTTCGTGCCCGAATACGGGCGGTTGCACAGCACGCCGTATCCGACCGCATCGGAGAACTTCCCGAGGAAATCCTCCGGAAATCCGTTCGGGAAAATGCGCAGCGGCTGTTCACTCACGACGCCCGCCATTTCCCAATGCCCGACCGTCGTATCCTTGCCGTTCGAGCGCTCCGAAAGCCGTGCGAAGGCTGCCTGCGGCGCGTCCGACGGCTCACCGCACGTGACGCCGTCTATGTTGAAAAGCCCGAGCTTTCCGAGATTCGGAAGCGAAAACGCCGCACTTTCGGAGCAGCTTTTCAGTGTATTGCTGCCGGCATCGCCGAACGCCGCCGCATCCGGCAGCGCGCCGATTCCGACACTGTCAAGCACAATAAGAAACACACGATTTGCGTGCATAGTTCCTCCTCGGATCAAACCTTTACAATGCCTGCCTCGATGTAGGCGTCGAGCTGTTCTCTCGTCGGCAGACCTTCGTTGTCGCTCTTGTGGGAAATCTGTACGGCTCCGATGACATTACCGCGGAAAGCGGCTTCACGAAGCGACAGGCCCTCCGCAACGGCACTCAGTACACCGGCCGCAAAGCCGTCACCGGCACCTACGGTGTCCACGATCTTCTCGACGGGGAATTCCGGAGCAATGCCGCTCTCGCCGCCACAGGACCAGTATGCACCCTTGGCGCCGAGCTTTACGACAACGCTGTCCACACCCATTTCATGGTAGAACGCCGCGACCTCCTCTGCCGTATCCTTGCCGGTAAGGATCTTGCCCTCACCGAGACCGGGAAGGATGAGATCGGCATCCTGTGCCAGTGTATTCAGACAGCGTACCATTTCTTTTTCACTCGGCCACAGCTGCGGACGCAGATTCGGGTCGAACGAAATAAACATATCCAGCGCCTTTGCACGGGCGATCAGACGGCGAACGGCCTCATATGCGGACTTCGAGACCGCCGGGAAAATACCCGTAATATGCAGGAAATCACAGCCGTACAGGTCGAGCTTATCGATGTCATGCACGGAAATGGTGGAGGCTGCGCTGTTCTTTCTGAAATAAGCGATCTTCGGGTCGCCGACTTCGGTCTTGCCCTTCATCATAAAGCCCGTGAGTGCATTGTCCGTGACCGTAACAAGGTCTGCGGAAACGCCGTTTTTCTCCATGCTCTTCAAAATGCGTCTGCCCATGGGATCATTGCCAAGACGCGTGCAGTACTTTGCGGTATGTCCCAAACGGGAAAGACCGACCGCCACGTTATACTCCGCACCGGCGACCGCCGCGGAAAAATGTTCAACATCTTCAAGCTCGCCGAGCTCATCCGCGATGAACAGGCCCATCGGCTCGCCAACGAGAACGATCATACCGCGCTCCTCTGCGGGCATTTCTTCCTCTGCCTCGATTTCCTTTTCGTCAACAAATTCCATTTTCATGATCCGTTTCTCCTCATACCGTAGTTTTTACAACGATGCATTTGCCGGTGATCTTGATTTTGCCTGCACCGGCGGGGACAAACAGGCTGTCCGCCGCTTTGAAGGCAACCGTGTTTTCTTCGCCTTCTGCCGTGCCCTCACCCTCGGTGATAACGAGGGACACAAACGATTTTTCGTCGGCGTTGAGCTCAACGGTGCCGTCCACCTCATACTTCTCCGTCGTGAAGTATTCGCAGGAAGCGAGATCCGTCTTTGTGCCGCCGGGAATGCTTTCCTGCGCACTCTGCTTATCCGCCGTGTCGCTCGGGGTCAGCGTGGAAACGTCGATTGCCTTATCGACATGCAGCTCGCGCAGCTTACCGTCCGCGCCGCGGCGTGCGTAGTCGTATACGCGGTAGGTCGTGTTCGAATTCTGCTGGATCTCACAGATGAGAATGCCCGCGCCGATCGCGTGGATCGTGCCGGACTCGATGAAGAACACGTCGCCGGGCTTTACATCCGCCTTATAAAGCACATCCGTCAGGGTGTTATTTTCAATATGCTCCTTGAATTCTTCCTTTGTCAGCGGCTGATTGACGCCGAAGTACAGGGAGGCGCCCGGGTCACTTGCGACCACGTACCACATTTCGGTCTTGCCGTATTCACCCTCTACACGGAGCGCATATTCGTCGCTCGGGTGCACCTGCACGGAAAGCGGTTCCTTTGCATCGATGAACTTAATGAGCACCGGGAACTCGGAGAAACGCTCACAGTTCGTTCCCAAAACAGCCTTGCCCGTCTTTTCGATATATGCGCCGAAGGTGAGACCGTCGTACTCACCGCCGTCGATCACGCTCTGCCCTGCCGGGTGTGTGGAAAGCTCCCAGCTCTCCGCAACCTTATCGTAGTCGCAGTTTTTGCCGTATACGTCACGCAGCTTCGTGCCGCCCCAAAGATAATCCTTAAATGCCGGAGAAAGTTTTTCGATTTTCATGGTTCGTTGCTCCTCTTGATACAGTAAGTTAATTGTTTGTGGATTGTTTTTCATTAAGCGGCATATCGAGTACCGCAGGATATTCGGTCTCCCCGTCGCGCAGCATGTGAATGAGCTTATTTGCGGCTACACGCCCCATTTCATCCTTCGGATGCGCAAAGGAGGTGATCTTCACCGGGGAATACTCCGAGACGCTTGAGTCGTCGAAGCCCGTGACGAGCACATCCTCCGGCACACGTACCCCGCGCGCGGTCAAAAGCTCGATGACGCCGTATGCGATCTGATCGTTATAGCACACGATGCCGTCACAGCCGCGAAGACGCTCGAACACATAGTCCGCATTTTCACGGCTCAGAAGGCGGTTCTTCTCCGCCGTCGTGTACCAGACTACGTTTTCGTCGGAGAGCGGGCAGCCGTTGCGGATCATGCCCTCCGAATAGCCGGCATATCTTCCGTGCCCCTGCATATCATCCGACTTAAAGACGCCGCCGATCCTTCTGCAGCCCTTCGCCGCCAGAAGATCGACCGCTTTAAGCCCCGCACCGCGGTCATCCGTCACGACATACACCGGATTTTGCAGGTCACGGTAATAGCCGTTAAAGAAAACGACCGGGATACCCATTTGCTTCAGCTTTCGGTAAAGCGCCACATTCGGGCTCGGGAACGCCGTTTTTGTCCCCTCCACGATCACACCGTCTATGCCGCGGTCGATGAGAGACTGCAGAATGCGTCCCTCTTCCTCCACGCGGTTATTCGTCACGCCGAGCGTCAGGCTGAAGCCGGCGCCGGTCAGCGTTTCTTCTATGCCGCGGATGATCGTCGGGAAAATATAGTCTGAGATGTACGTTGTGATGATCGCGACCGTGCTGCCGTGCTGCGTGCGCCGATTTTCGCGGCTGATGTATGTGCCGCTGCCGCGCCGCCGTTCAATGAGACCCTCGCTCTCGAGCACGCCGAGTGCCTGCCGTACGGTCTGCCGGCTGTACCCGAACCGCTCGGAAAGCTCGTTTTCCGACTCCATGCGCTCGCCCGGCTCATACGCGCCGCTTTCTATTTTTTCCTTGATCGTGTCTGCCAAAAAGCGGTATTTTGCTGTACTTTTCTCTGTTCCTGCCATATCCGCTCCCCTTTAACTTCTCAATTTACAACAGAACAAACTCATACCTGTCCGTACAAATCTATTATAAAAAACCGTACAACTTTTTGCAAGAGAAATCACACAGCTTTGTGAAAAATCGCACACAAACGCAAAAAAAGAACAGCACCGAGGAACTCGGTGCTGTCAGCCAGTCTATAAGCCCTCAAGGTCAAAGGCCTCGGAGGGAAAGATAGTGTGAAAGAAAACCGTCAGGGTTGTCTTTCGCGTATAATCCGTCCGGATTTTGAACTTTCCTTGAAAGTTCGAAATCCTGTTCGGCTGGCGAAAACACATTTTCGACAGCCGAACAGCACCGAGGAACTCGGTGCTGTTCAAAAGAGTCAGATTGATTATTCAACGGTCAGGTCGAAGCGGAAGGTGAAGGTCTCTTCGTTGAACTGCATGGCCTCTGCGAGCTTCGGGCCGCAGCTGTTGGAACCGACGCCGCTCATCTTGTAGTCGAAGCAGAAGACGGTGTCCGGGCTTTCGACGAGCTCGTAGTTGTGCTTCTTCTCCTTCAGCTCTTCCTGTGTATAAGCGGAGAGGTTGAAGGAAATGTCCTCAGGCGAAGTCACGGTGACGGCGCCGATGCCGTCTGTGACGGTGACATAAGCACAGCCGAAGTGACTGCCGTTCTCCTGCGGCATGATATAGTCTTCAAACAGATCGTCCACGCTCTGTGCGAAGCGGCCGAGGTAGGATGCATGATGCTTATCGACATAGGACTCATACGGGCCGTAGCCGAAGTACTCTGCGGTGTCATACGCCTTCGGCAGGAACATACGCATGCCGAAACGCGGCAGGAACGGACGCTCCATATCGCGCTTTCCGTCGATCTTTGCGCGGACGGTGCCCACGGCATCGATCTCAAAGCGGCAGTCGAGATATACGAACGGACGGCGGTAGACCGCAGCAAGGCTCAGCTTGCACTCGATCACGGCGATGCCGTTTTCGACAAATGCGTCACAGCCGTAGACCTTTGTCATGGTGTTGTCGTAGCCTGCTGCTTCCCATTCCTTATTGATATACTGGTCGTTATCGGTCGGTGCGCGGTAGATGTTCCAGGTCATCGGACGGGTCATAACGACCGCGTTATTCTTGACCATGGACTCGAATGTGCCCTCGGTCTTCGAGAAGGTATAGCGGAAGTTCTCGCCGCAGACCGCTACCGTACGGCTGTCGCATTCGACGGTGAGCTCACCGGCTGTAAGCGGTGCTTCTTCGCGAACGGCGCGGGAAACGATGAGCTGATCGTGACCGAGTGCATGACCCTTCGGGAAGAAGAGGCTGTCGTCCTTCTTTGCGCTGTAGCAAAGGAGCACGGTGACGTCACCTTCGGTCGGGATGGCACTGCCCAGCGTGATGACGCCGGTGTCGTGCGGCGCAATGGCGACATCCTCGATGACGCCGCAGGCAACGGTGTCGCCGTCCTGCTGGATCTCCCAGGAGATCATGAGGAAATCGTCGGTGTTTGTGAAGTCGCGGTAATTTGTCAGGCGGATCTCGGCCTTTTCTGCGTCGACCAGCTCAGCGCGTACCGGGCGGATGACATTCTTGTACTCGAGGAGTCCGGTGTGCGGGGTGCGGTCGGGATATACGAGACCGTCCATGCAGAAGTTGCCGTCATGCGGGAACTCGCCGAAATCGCCGCCGTAGCGGAAAATATCCTTGTTGTCCGGTGTGGTGCCGCCGTATACGGCATGGTCGCACCATTCCCAGACGAAGCCGCCCATGAAGCGCTCGTACTTCATGATGAGCTGCTGATACTCCTCGGCATCTCCGGGGCCGTTGCCCATAGCGTGGATATACTCGCAGAGCACGAGCGGACGGGTGTTATTCTCGTCGGCAAAGTACTCTTCGATCCACTGCGGTGCCGGATACATACGGGAAATAACGTCAAGATGGGTCAGGTCGTTCACGTGACCTCTTGCGTTGTGATAATACTGCTCATAATGTGTCAGACGGGAAGGATCATAGCTGTGGATCCACTCGCCGACCTTTTCAAAGCTCGGGCCCCAGCCGCTTTCGTTGCCGTAGGACCACATGAGGATGCAGGCATTGTTCTTGTCGCGGATGACGCTGCGCTGTGCGCGGTCGAGGATCGCCTTGTCGAAGATCGGGTTCAGAGCGATGTCCGCATATTCGTCCATGCCGTAGCCGCCGGTCTGTACCGCTGCGCCGTGGGACTCAACGTCCGCCTCGGCGATGACATAGAAGCCGTATTCGCTCGCCATCTGGTTGAACCACGGGGCGTTCGGATAATGGCTCGTGCGGATCGCGTTGATGTTGTGCTGCTTCATCAGGAACATGTCGCGCTTTGCCTGCTCACGGCTGATCGCATAACCGGTGACCGGGTCGCTGTCGTGACGGTTCACACCGCGCAGCTTGATCTTCACGCCGTTAAAGTACAGAACGCCGTCGACGATCTCGATCTTCGAGATGCCGACCATCTGCTCGATGACCTCATCCTCGGTGCGCAGGATGAGCTTATACTGATACGGATCCTCCGCATTCCAAAGGAGCGGGTTTTCAACGTTGAATACGGGCTCATTGCCTTCCGCTGTGCCGACAAGGCTGCCCATCGGATCATACAGCTCCGCCGTAATTTCCGGCTCGCCGATGAGATCGGTCCCAACACGAACAGCGGCGGCAGTGTAATCCGGGCTCAGCTCGGTCTTTACAAAGTAATCGCGGATATGTGCCTTCGGACGGCTGATGAGATATACGTCGCGGAAGATGCCGCTCATGCGCAGCTTGTCCTGATCCTCGAGGTATGTGCCGTCGCACCACTTCAGCACGAGCACGGCAACGGAGTTTTCGCCCTCTGTGAGCAGCTCGGAAATATCAAATTCACTTGTGGAATGGGAGACCTGGCTGTAGCCGGCAAACTCCTCGTTGATCCACAGATAGAAGCAGGAGTCGACACCCTCGAAATTGAGGTAGGTCTTCTTTTCGAGATCCTCTTCCGTCATGTAGAAACGGCGCAGATACAGGCCGCAGGGATTTTCGTCCGGTACATACGGCGGATCGTACGGGATGGGATAACGTACGTTTGTGTACATGTGACGGTCATAGCCTGCATTCTGCCAGCAGGACGGGACTTCGATCTCATCCATGTCATCTTCGTCAAAGCAGATGTCATTTTCAAAGCCGCCGGGGAAAACGTCGAGGAAAGAGTTGAAATAACGGAAAGACCATGTGCCGTTCAGGGAGCACACACGGGAGGACTGTGCTTCGTCTCCGGGAGCCTTCGGCAGGTAGTAGCTGCGGATCGGGCAGGTGCCGACGTGCAGAATGTCGGGGTTTTCGTGCAGTTTAGCAAATTCCATTACGATTACCGTCCTTTTTCTGAAGTCTGATTTATAAAACGGGTTGAACCTGTTTTTTACCTATGATATACTTAGTTAGCGTATACCACATCTACAAGATTACATGATAATTCCGGTCGGGTCAAGTCCGAAACCGTATTTATTTTCGTATTATTCACTTTGAAAGGACAATTCTTATGGCTGTACAGATCCTGTTGTCGACAGCATTTCTTCTGCTGTTCCTCTACGGCGTATTCCGCATACCGGCCGGCGCTCCGAAGCTGCACGTTCGCGCGGGCTCATCCATCGCTTTTTTCTCCGTACTTCTCGCTCTCGGTCTTGTGCTGCGCCTCGTGCTCGGCTATGCGATCAACGGGTTTGACGCGGATATCGCCTGCTTTAAGGCATGGGCGTATTACACGCACGAGATCGGCTTTAGCAATATGTATTACAGCGATTTCTTCCTCGACTATCCGCCGGGGTATCTTTACATGCTGTACATCGTGGAATTCTTCCGCCGTCTGTTCTCCATACCGGATTACAGCCAGACCTACACACTGCTCATCAAGCTGATCCCCATTTTGTCCGACATCGGCTGCACGGCGATCCTCTGGACGCTCGCCCGCCGATTGATCTCGGAAAACGCCGCACTTTTCACGGCAGCGGCCTATCTTTTCTGCCCCGCGGTCATCATCAATTCCGCCGTTTGGGGACAGGCGGACAGCTTCTGCGCGCTGCTTCTGCTCCTCACCGTCCTGCTTTTGTGGCATGACCGCATCCCCGCCGCCGCGCTCCTGTACGGTCTCGGTGTGCTCTCGAAGCCGCAGATGCTGATCTTTGCGCCGGTTCTGATCTTCTGGGTCATCCGGAAGAAAAAGTGGATCCATCTTCTGCTCGGTCCCGTTCTCACCGTCGGTGTGATCCTCCTGCTCTCCACCCCGTTCCTGCAGAATTTCGATTACATGAAGCTCATTGAGCTCTACACGGGCACGATGGACTACTACGCATATTACACGATAAATGCCTATAATATCTGGGCGCTCTTCGGACTGAACTGGGGGCATTTACCCGAAAACAGCACGCTGCTGCAGTTCGGCGTTCCCGTCGCGACCGCGCTCGCCGGCGTGCTCATGCTGAAGTCGAAGCGCGACGACGCGGTTTTCGCCTGCCCCACCGTGCTGATGTTCACGGTCTATATGCTCTGCATCAAGATGCACGAGCGCTACCTTTTCCCCGTTCTGCTCTCCATGCTGCTGACGTATGCATTCACAAAGGAAAAGCGTTTTCTGTTCTGCTTTGCGGGTACCTCTGCCGTTCATTTTCTGAATGTCGCCTACATCCTGCATCTGAATAACGCGTACATTTCCCCCACCGCGCCGGAGATCCTCCTGCTTTCCTTCGCACATATCGTCATGTATCTGTACACACTGTACTGCACATGGTACACGTTCATTGCGGGAAAAGCGGCGCAGGATGTCCGTCAGGCAAAGCATGTCGGACGGCGGTTTGAGACCCCTGTGCTTTCGGGAGCTCCTGCGGAAAACCGGATCGCCGGACGGCGGATCACCGCAGTCGATTTGATCCTCGTCTGCGGCATCACGCTGATCTATGCACTGTTCGCCTTTACGAACCTCGGCGACACAAAGACCGCAAACACGACGTGGACACCGAAAAACGGTGAAAGCGCCGTCTTCTTTACCGAAGAATATTACGGCGAGATCTTCTTCCTGCCCGGCATTGCACCGGCGGACAACGGCATCGGTCAGCGCACCGGCAAGACCATGCTCGTTGAGGTCTCCGACGACATGAACGAATGGCGCACGGCGGCCGAGATCTCGGACGGCAGCGTCTACGCATGGAACACCGCACCCGTAATGGAGATCGGACAGTATATCCGGATCACCTCGATGTGCGATGACCTCGCGATCAATGAATTCGCCTTAAAGCATGTCAGCGGAAACGGTTTTGTCACACTGCATGCGGTCGCCGGTCATGCACCGCAGCTGACGGACGAGCAGAACACCGTTCCGCTCTATCCGAGCTATATGAATTCCACGTACTTCGACGAGATATACCACGCGCGCACCGCGTACGAGCATATTCTGAAATTGGAGCCGTACGAAAACACGCACCCCACACTCGGCAAGCTGATCATTTCCCTCGGTATCCGGATGTTCGGCATGAACCCGTTCGGCTGGCGCTTTATGGGCACGCTGTTCGGCGTTCTGATGCTGCCGATCCTGTATCATCTCTTAAAGCGTCTCTTTGCTTCCACGCTTTTGAGCGCCGCCGGCACATTCCTCTTTGCGTTCGATTTCATGCATTACGTGCAGACACGCATTTCGACGATAGACACCTACGCCGTATTTTTCCTGCTTCTGATGTACGACGCGATGATCGTTTTCCTGCAGCGCGATCTGAATAAGGACAGCTTCCATCGGCTGCTGACCCCGCTCTTTCTCTGCGGTCTGTTTATGGGTCTCGGCGTCGCCTCCAAATGGACGGTCGCCTACGGTGCCGTCGGTCTTGCCGTCTTGTACTTCGGCAAGCTCCTTGTCACATATTCTTCTCTGAAGAGCAGTGACGAAAAGCAGCTCTTCCTCGGAACGGCCGTAAGCCTCTGCCTGTGGTGCTGCCTGTTCTTCGTGCTCATCCCCTTTGCGATCTACTTTACGGCGTTCCTGCCGATCACCACCTTGCCGCATAACAGCTATGACGTTGTCGGCCGCTTCTTTGCCTATCAGAAGCACATGTTCAACTACCATTCAAATCTCGACGCCACCCATTCCTTCCAATCCGCTTGGTATCAGTGGCCGTTCGACATTCGCAACGTGTGGTATTACGGCAATTTCGATGCGGACGGCATGCGCGGCCTGAGTACGATCTCGGTGCTCGGCAGCCCGCTTCTGTGGTGGTCCACCGTCCCGGCGATGCTCTTCACGCTGTGGGCGGCCATCAAAAAGCGTGTTCTTCCGGCACTTGTCGCCGCTGTCGGCTATCTTGCGGTCATTCTGCCGTGGGTGCCGATCTCCCGCTGTACATTTATTTATCACTATTTCACGGCGATCCCGTTCCTGATGATCGCATGGCTGTTCGCCTTCGGGAATCTTTGCGCACTTCCCGCGCTCAAAAAGCCGCTCCTTTCCGGCAACGTCCGGAACACGGCGGTCTCCGTTTCCGGCGCACATGTCTTGCTTGCGGCCTTCCTTCTCGTGCACTTCGTTTTGTTCCTTGTCTTCTATCCGGTGCTGACCGGTACGGTGACAACACAGTACTATGCAAACGCACTCGAGTGGCTGCCGACCTGGTTCTTCGCCTAATCCCTAATTCGCCTAATCCCTAAGCTGAGCGCGTTGCGTTGCAACGCGCTCAGCTTGGCGATAAATCCTCTCGCCAAAGACTTCGGAGGGAAAGATAGTGTGAAAGAAAACCGTCAGGGTTGTCTTTCGCGTATAAATCAGCCGTAGTTCACACTTTCGCAGAAAGTGTGAACTACGTTGAGGCTGTCGAAAATACTTTTCGACAGCCTCAACGCGCTGCAAGGCAACGCGCTCTTGTTATCAAAACGTCACAGAATATTCACCTTTTGTTCTTGCTTTTGACGTAATAAGCCGTTACAATTAACTCAAACTGGAAAAGCTATATGCCAAACTCCGAAAAATGTACTTGATTGATATATTGTAAGGAAAGGATGAACTCAAATTATGGCATCGGGAAAGATCCTCATCGTGGATGACGACAGAAACATCTGCGAGCTTTTAAGACTGTATATTGAAAAGGAAGGCTTCGAGACCGCCATTGCCAATGACGGCAAAGCCGCTATCCGCATGTTTGACGCGGTAAACCCGGACCTCATTCTGCTCGACATCATGCTGCCCGAGCTCGACGGCTGGCAGGTGTGCCGCGAGATCCGCAAGAAGTCGCAGTGCCCCATCATCATGCTCACCGCCAAGGGCGAGGTATTTGACAAGGTGCTCGGTCTGGAGCTCGGCGCCGACGACTACGTCGTAAAGCCCTTTGAAACGAAAGAGGTCATCGCACGCATCAACGCGGTCCTGCGCCGCATAGGCAAGACCGATGCGCCGAAAACGCAGGAGGTCAGCTACGAAAATCTGACGATCAACCTCACCAACTATGAGCTTCGCGTACGCGGCGAGCAGGTCGACACGCCGCCGAAGGAAATGGAACTGATCTACCATCTGGCTTCCAATCCGAACCGCGTATTTACGCGCGACCAGCTTCTCGACGAGGTCTGGGGCTTTGACTACTACGGCGATTCCCGTACCGTGGACGTTCACGTCAAGCGCCTGCGCGAAAAGCTCGAGGGCGTTTCCGACAAATGGGCACTGAAGACCGTGTGGGGCGTCGGCTATAAATTCGAATCCAAGGAATAAGCCGATAACGTCTCTGAAAGGGTGGTCCGTTTGCAGAAATCTCTGTTCGTAAAATATCTGCGTGTCACCATGATCCTTGTCTTTACGAGCTTCGTTATTCTCGGCAGTGTCATGATGGCCACGTTCTTTCAATACGCAAAGAGTGACAAGCAAAAGCTGCTGACACAGAGCGCCGTTTCCATGTCTTCCATCACGACAGCCGTGGACCTCACGAATTCGGACGCACAGCCCGTGCTGACGCTCTTTGCACAATCCTTCTCGAAAAACATCGACGCCGACATTTTCGTCACAAATCTGGACGGCGGCGTCATCTTCGGCGCATATGCCAACAGCACCGACTCCGCCGGTACCCGGTTCACACCGCCGGACAGCATCCCCGCGGAGATCGCACAGGAGGCCGCATCCGGTACATACAGCGGGATGGGCAAGAAAAACGGTGTTTATCCCGGCAAGTACTACGTTGTCGGTGTGCCGCTTCGATCCCCGAACGACCCCGACACCATTGTCGGCGCGGTTTTTGCCGCCGCGAATTACAGCACCGTCACGGAGTATCAGTTTGCGGCATTTCAAATGTTTCTGATCGCCGCGGCAGCATCGTTCGTGCTTTCCTTCTGTATTGTCGGCATATTCGTCTACCGCATGGTAAAGCCGCTCAGACAGATGTCTGCCGCAGCAAGGAGCTTCGGCAACGGGGACTTCTCCGTCCGTGTTCCGGTCACCTCCCACGACGAGGTAGGCCAGCTTGCCGCTTCGTTCAACAACATGGCGGATTCGCTCTCAAACAGCGAGACCATGAACCGCAGCTTCGTCGCGAATGTATCGCACGAGCTTAAAACGCCGATGACGACGATCGCCGGATTCATCGACGGCATTTTAGACGGCACGATCCCCTATGAAAAGCAGAGCTATTACCTCGGGATCGTCTCGGATGAGATCAAACGGCTTTCGCGTCTCGTACGCACCATGCTGAACCTCTCGAGGATAGACAACGGTGAGCTGAAGCTGCGTCCGCAGGATTTCGATATATCCGACACGGTGCTTTCCACCGTCCTGACCTTTGAGAAGATCATCGAGGAAAAGCAGATCGACATCCGCGGTCTCGATACGTTCACCCCGCAGACCGTACACGGCGACGAGGATCTTCTGCATCAGGTCGTATATAACCTCGTTGAAAACGCGGTCAAGTTTACAAACGACGGCGGCTTCATCGCCTTCTCCGTCACGGACAGCATCGACCGTATTACGGTCAGCATCGAAAACAGCGGCATGGGTATCCCGTCGGATGAACTCTCCATGGTTTTCGAAAAATTCTATAAGACCGACAAATCCAGAAGCCGCGACAAAAACGGCATGGGCCTCGGTCTGTACCTTGTAAAAACGATCGTAAAATTACACGGCGGCGACATTTCCGTCTCCTCCGCAGTGAACCAAAGCACGCGGTTTTCGTTCTTCATCCCGAAGCCGTCGGATGCCCCGAAGCTGAGGCCCTCTTACTCGGTCTCCGTTGAGGATGCCGTGATCTCCGAGCGACCCGTCAGGGAACGCCGGAACGGGCAGAAGGATGAAGACAAAAATGCTCCCAAGGATGGTCAGAACAATGCTTGATTATGAAAAGGAACTCGAAAACGAATTAACCCCGGAGGACACTGCCACTGCAGAACAGCCGGAACAGACAGAAAAAACCGCGAAGGCAGACGTCACACCGGAAATCCCGGAGGCCGAGGCGGACACCGCTGACGCAGACAAAGCTCCGGAAATCTCCGAGCCGGCAGAAGCACCGGTCGATGCTGCTCCCGTGATTGAAACACCGGTACAGCAGCCTGCGGCAGAACCGGTTTACACCGTGCCCACAAACGAAGTCCCCGCACAGCAGCCTGCAGCCCCCGTACAGGACGGCCCGACCGCATATTATTATGCACCGCCGCAGTACGCCGCACCGCAGTATGCGCCGCCGTACGGTTATCCGCCGGTACAGCGGAAGAAGAAAATGCCGGTCGGCCTCAAGGTGCTCATCATCGTGATGTGCATCCTGTTCGGCATTGCGCTCTTCGGCTTCATCGGCTACGGCGCATATTCCGCCGTAACCAACCTCGTGAGCGGATTTGGTGAACAGTTTGATATCATCTCCCCGCCCGACGGCTTCGAAATGCTCCCCGATCAGGGCAAGGACAAGGAAGATAAAGGAAATAAGGACGACAAGGACAGCGGCGACAAGAATAACGACTCCGCCGATACGGGAACGAACGAGATCGTCGTCCCCGATATCGATGTCGTCCCGAACACGGAGGGCATCTCCCTGCATGACACACCGAATACACCGGAAATGGATATTTCGGACGTGTACGATAAGGTGATCCGCTCCACAGTGCTCGTGCTCGTCACCGCAGAGAACGGAAACGGCTCCGGCACGGGCATCATCGCGACCGAGGACGGATATATCATCACAAACAGCCACGTTGTGCTCAACAGACGCAATGTGCAGGTCGAAGTCAAGATGGACGACGGCTCTCTGCACGACGCAGTCGTCGTCGGCTTTGACAAGACGACCGACCTCGCCGTTTTGAAGATCGAAGGCAGCGGCTATACACCGGCGGAATTTGCGGACTCCGACAACCTGCGCATGGGTCAGTGGGTCATCGCGATCGGCAACCCGGGCGGCGAGCAGTTCTCCGGCTCCATCACACGCGGCGTCATCTCCGGACTCAATCGCTCCGTCGGCAGCTACAGCTCGAACGGCATGACCTATATCCAGACCGACGCGGCGATCAACCCCGGCAACTCCGGCGGTCCGCTTGTCAACCTGCACGGACAGGTCGTCGGCATCAACTCCGCAAAGATTGTCTCCGACCAGTACGAGGGCATGGGCTTTGCCATCCCGACGACCGGCGCCAAAACGATCATTGACGATCTGCTGGCGGGCGGCTACGTACAGGGACGCGTCCGTTTCGGTATCAGAGGCACGGAGATCAACGCGATGCAGGCGTATACCTCGCAGGTTCCCTACGGCTTCATGATCTCCGAGATCGACCCGGACAGCTGCTTCGTCGGCACCGAGGTCGAGCCGTATGACATCATCACGGCGGTCGACGGCGTCGAAACCCCGACGCTTGACGCACTTTCAAATGCGCTTTTGTCCTACGCACCGGGCGACACCGCGACCGTCACGCTGTTCCGTCCGAGCGAAACGGGACCGGGCGGCGAAGAATTCACCGTTGAGGTCGAGCTCCTCGCGGACCTCGGCGAAACACAGAACTAAAAAACACTAAGTGCATTTGCCGGTGGTAATACTGTAAAACAAAACTACCCCGAAGAAGAAACAGACTCTTCTTCGGGGTAGTGCTTTTTTGGGTATTTTGCTTTGCAAAGCGATATGATATAAACTCCTTCACGCCCCGCAGGGCATATCGTGTGCAGAGCACATATCGAGATTTGTATATCTTGCTTACAGCGAGGTATGCAAAACATATCGAAAATCCCGACAGGGATTTATATTGCTGCATGGTATTCCCAAAAATACCATGCCATTACATGCCGTGCAGGTCTTCCTCGGTGAGAATGTGGATGCCGTGCTGTGTCAGGACCTCAGCCGCGCGGGAGCTCTTGTCCGTACGGATGATGACGGAAGCTCTGCCGCTGTCACGGCTGACAAAGGCGTAAATATATTCAACGTCGATGCCGGCATTTGCGAGGACACGGATGATCTTCGAGAACGCGCCCTTCTCATCCGGAAAACCGACAGCCAGTACGTTCGTCAGAGAAACGGTCATGCCGTGCTCTCTGAGCGCAATGACGGCCTCCTTCGGACGGTCTACGATAACGCGCAGAATGCCGAAATCACTGGTGTCCGCCACGGAAATGGCGCGGATATCAACACCCGCATTGGCAAGGACCTCCGTAATATCGGCAAGTCTGCCGGGCTTATTCTCAATAAAGACGGATAACTGCTGGATCTGCATACGGATTCGCTCCTTTTCTAAATCAAAATAGAGTCGTTCATGGCGTGCCGCAAAGGGCTTTATGCGTGAAAGCCCAGCTCGAAGGCACGCTTATTCATTTCAAGGAACTTCGGCGGGACGGTCTTCTCGATGGCTTCGATCCAAAGCGCCTCGGGAATATCGAGCGAGGATGCCATCGCGCCGATGAGCACAACGTTGACCGCCTTCTGAGAACCGGCTTCCTTCGCCAGAGACAGCGCATCGAGCGCGGTCAGACGGACGCCTTTTTCTTCGAGCTTTTCGATCAGCTTTTCGGGATAGACCGCCGCACCGGTGATGACCGGCATCGGGTCGATCTGCTGCGTATTCGTGACGACAACGCCGTCCTTTTTCAGGTACGGCAGGAAGCGTGCAGCCTCCAGCTGTTCAAACGCCAGAAGCACATCGGCCTCGCCCTCGTTGATCACGGGGGACTCGACCTTGTCGCCCCAGCGGACGTATGTAACAACACTGCCGCCGCGCTGGCTCATGCCGTGCACTTCGCTTACTTTAACATCATAGCCTGCGTCGAGCATAACACGGCCCAGCACACGGGATGCGAGCAGTGTGCCCTGTCCGCCGACACCTACGATCATAACACTTTTCATCGTTTACGCCCTCCTTCAGCCGATCGCCTTTTTCGGGCAGAGATCGGTACATACACCGCAGCCGACACACTGTGTCGCGTCGATGACCGCCTTGCCGTCCTTCATGCTGATCGCCGGACAGCCGATGCCCATGCAGGCCTTGCAGCCGATGCACTTGTCGGTGTCTACGGTCAGTGCGGGCTTGTGCTTTACGGTCTTCAAAAGTGCGCACGGACGGCGGCTGATGATAACGCTCGGGCACTCTGCCGTGAGGGCTGCTTTCAGCGCCGCTCTCGTCGCCTTCAGATCGTACGGATCGACGACCTGCACGTCCTGAATGCCGATCGCACGGCACAGCGCCTCGAGATCGACGGCGCTCGTCGGGTCACCCTTGATTGTGAGACCCGTTGTCGGGTTCTGCTGATGACCGGTCATGCCGGTGATGGAGTTATCGAGAATGATGACCGTGGAATTGGAACGGTTATAAGCAATATCAATGAGACTCGTTACGCCGGAGTGCATGAAGGTGGAGTCACCGATGACGGCAACCGCCTTCTTCTCCGCCTCGGCACCGCGTGCTTTGTTGTAGCCGTGAAGCGCGGAAATGGAAGCCCCCATGCAGATGCAGGCGTCCATGGCACCGAGCGGTGCGGATGCGCCGAGGGTGTAGCAGCCGATGTCGCCGCTGACGTAAACGCCCTCGCGCTTGAGTGCATAGAACAGACCTCTGTGCGGACAGCCGCAGCACATGACCGGCGGACGGACGGGAATACTCTCCTCGATGGAAACGCTCTCGTCGCGTGCAACACCCATTTTCTCCGCGATCAGCTTCTGCGAGAATTCGCCGCAGCGCGGGAAGAGATCCTTACCGATGACCTCAACGCCGATCTTACGGCAGTGGGTCTCCAAAATATCGTCGAGCTCTTCGATGACATAGACCTTGTCGAGACCGTTTGCAAAATTACGGATCTTCTCGACCGGGAGCGGATTGACGACGCCCAGCTTCAGATAGTTTACGGTGTCACCGAGGGCTTCCTTTGCGTACTTATATACGGAACCGGCAACGATGACGCCGGTCGCGGAGCCGTTGTCCTCAACGAAGTTCAGTGCGCAGATCTCTGCCCACTCGCGCTCCTTGACGGTTCTCGCTTCGACCATTTCGTGCTTCGGACGGGCAAATGCCGGAAGCATGACGTTCTTTGCCGCATTCTTTACGTACGGACGCAGCGGAACATCGACGCGGTCGACCGTGTCCACAATGCTTCTGGAGTGTGCAATGCGGGTGGAGAGACGGAGCATGACCGGTGTGTCAAACTGCTCGGAAAGCTCAAAGGCCAGCTTTGTCATGTCGCGGCACTCTGCGGAATCGGACGGCTCGAGCATCAGAAGCTTTGCTGCGATCGCGTAGTTTCTGGAGTCCTGCTCGTTCTGCGAGGAGTGCATGCCCGGATCATCCGCAACGCCGATGACCATACCGCCGTTTACGCCGATATAGCTCATGGTGAAAACGGGATCCGCCGCAACGTTCAGACCGACGTGCTTCATGCCGCAGAAGCTTCTCGCGCCGCCGATCGCCGCACCAGCAGCGACCTCCGCCGCGACCTTCTCGTTCGGCGCCCATTCGCAGTAGATTTCATCGTACATCGCCGCAGCCTCGGTGATCTCCGTGCTGGGCGTACCCGGATAACTGGAAACGACCGTTACACCGGCTTCATACAAGCCGCGTGCAACCGCTTCGTTGCCCTGTAAAAGTTCTTTCAAATTTATCATCCTTCCAAAAAGATGTGATTCTGTAATAAACGTGCTCAGAAGCCGTGCGAGATTAGGCGCGGGGTCCGGTGATTTCAGGGAACACACTTTGTGTATGCGACCGAATCAACAGGTTCCCGCAACGACGTATCGTGCAGACTTCGCTCTGCTCCAAAGAGCCGCTGCCCCCGTCTTCGCAGGCGGCAAGAAGCCGTGCGAGACTAGGCACGGGGTTCCGGTGATTTTAGGGAGCATACTTTGTGTATGTGACCGAATCAACGGGTTCCCGCAACGACGTATCGTGCGGGTTATTGACGTCTGTGCTACAAAAGGGAGCACTATTTCAAATATCAGTCAGTCATGTTGCGGAGGTCAAGTATACGTTTAGCCTTTCCCTGGAAACGCTCGAGGGACTTCGGTTCGGCGAGGGAGACCTTGGTCTCGAGGCCGAGAACGCTCTTGAGCTTGTCGTGGATGGCGCGCTGGAGACCTTCGAGCTCGCGGTAACGGTCGAGAAGGGACTCGTCGATGAGCTCGACCTTGACTTCGAGATTGTCCATGAAGTTCTTGCGGCGGACGATGAGCTGATAGTGCGGGCCGATCTTCTCGGAGATACCCTTTGTGCCGACGAGCACGCTTTCGATCTGAGAGGGGAATACGTTGACGCCCTTGATGATGAGCATATCGTCCGTTCTGCCCATGACCTTGTCCATACGCACGTGGGTACGTCCGCAGGCGCAGGGCTCATAGTTCAGACGGGTGATGTCCTTGGTTCTGTAACGGAGGACCGGGAAGCCTTCGCGCAGGAGGGTCGTGACGACCAGCTCACCGGCTTCGCCGCGTGCCTTCGGCTGCAGGGTCTCGGGATCGATGATCTCGGGCAGGAATGCGTCCTCTGCAAAGTGCAGACCGTCGCGCATTTCACATTCGCCGGAAACGCCCGGGCCGCCGAGCTCGGTCATGCCGTAGTTATCGGTGACGTTGATGCCGAAATTCTGCTCGATGCGTGCGCGCATTTCGGCGGTGCATCCCTCGCTGCCGAGGATGCCATGCTTCAGCTTATAAGCGGAGAGCGGATATTCGCCCTCGCGTACCATTTCGCTCAGGTAGATCGCATAGGACGGCGTGGCGACAAGACCGGTAACGCCGAAGTCGCGCATCATCATGAGCTGCTTTTCGCTGTTGCCGGAGGATGCCGGAATGACCGTTGCGCCGATCTTCTCAAGGCCGTAATGCAGACCGAGTGCGCCGGTGAAAAGACCGTAGCCAAAAGCGATCTGCACGATGTCCTCATCCGTGACACCGGCTGCAACGCAGAGACGTGCTACGTTGTCGGACCAGTTGTCGAGGTCGTTCTGTGTATAAACACCGACGGTCGGCTTACCCGTTGTACCGCTCGATGCATGAATGCGGACGATATCCTTCATCGGACGTGCGAGCATGCCAAACGGATAGTGATCGCGGATATCATCCTTTGTTGTTACCGGTATATACTGAATATCGGAAAGCGTCTTGATCTTGTCGCCGGATGTAATGCCGGCCTTTGTCAGACGCTCATTGTAAAACTGCACGTTGTTGATGCAGTAATCGACCAGACGGCGCAGGCGCTCGAGCTGCAGTGCTTCGAGATCCGCTCGCTTCATGGTCTCAATGTCTTTCTGAAAAAACATGGTGATTTCATCCCTTCCGGAAAGCTGCGCAAGTCTTGGCGCAGCAAGTAAATTTTCGCGGTTTTCCTGCGAAAGCTGTAGATTTTATCATACCGCAGTTTCGCTTATTTTGCAAGTGAAAAGACGCTTTTCATCAAATTCGGCAGGCATTTTTCGAATTTTACGCCCCAGCGCGTGTCTGTTCTCCCCGAATTGACGGTGTAGGCTATGGCATCCGCCACAGAGTGCACTGCACAGCCGCAGGCATCGTGTACGGAAAGTCCGTTCAAAATGCCGCCCAAAAGCACGGACGCGAAGAGGTCTCCCGTGCCGTGGTACGCACCCGGTACGCGGGGACAGAGGACAAAATCGACCGTATCCGTCTTTTTGTCGTAGCACGCCGCGCCGATCTCCGCCCCGTCAAAATACACGCCGGTCAGAACCACGGTTTCGGGACCCATGGCCGCGAGCGCGCGCAGAATACGGCCGAGCTCCTCTTTTTCATACGGGCCTTCTTTGTAGGTCTCGCCCAAAAGATGATACGCTTCGGTCAGATTCGGCACGATGATGTCCGCCGCCTTGCAGAGCTCCGCCATGCCGTCCGCCATTTCCTTTGTGTAGGTGCGGTAGAGCTTGCCGTGGTCGCCCATGACGGGATCGACGAGGATCTTCACCTCGGGGTTCACTTCCCGGTTCATGCGAAAGATCTCGCTGACGATGCCGATCTGCGCCGCGCTGCCCAAAAAGCCGGAATAAACCGCCTCAAAGCGCGCACCCTCCCGTTTCCAGTGCTCCGCCGTCGGCAGCATATCGCTTGTCAGATCCCGGACAACGGGATCCGTAAACCCGCCCGTGTGCGTAGAGAGCACCGCCGTCGGCAGAACGGACACCTCACAGCCGAGCGCCGACATGACGGGCAGAACGATCGTCAGTGCGCATTTTCCCGCGCCGGAGAGATCGTGCACCGCCGCCACTCGCATTTCCTTTTCCATTATTTATCCTCCTTATGTGCCTTCGGCACACATTATCTGCATTCTTCTCCGTTCATTGTACCGCTCGGGCAAAATAAAGTCAATCTGCGGCTTTACATCTGAAAAAAAGAGTGGTAAAATTAAATGTAATTTTAATTTGAAGCAGAGGAGGGATATATCCATGCAAAAAGAAAAAACGCGCAAGCTGTTTATCCGCATCACCGCCATTCTTCTTGCGGGGATGATGATCTTATCCGCCCTGTCTGCAGTTATCTTTTCTTAAACAATTATCATCATCTATAAAGGAATGATCAAACCATGTGTAAACCCAAGTATTATATTACTACGGCGATCGCCTACACCTCCAGCCGTCCGCACATCGGCAATACGTACGAGATCGTGCTGGCGGACAGCATCGCCCGTTTCAAGCGCCGTCAGGGCTATGACGTCTTCTTCCAGACCGGTACCGACGAGCACGGCCAGAAGATCGAAGAAAAGGCAAAGGCTGCCGGTCTCTCCCCGAAGGAGTATGTCGATCAGATCGCCGCTGTCGTCAAGGCAAACTGGGACGTCATGAACACCTCCTACGACAAGTTCATCCGTACCACCGACGATTACCACGAGAAGCAGGTCCAGAAGATCTTCAAGAAGCTCTATGAGCAGGGCGACATCTACAAGGGTCACTATGAGGGTCTCTACTGCACACCGTGTGAGTCCTTCTTCACCGAAAGCCAGCTCGTCGACGGCAAGTGCCCGGACTGCGGCCGCCCGGTCCAGCCCGCACAGGAGGAAGCTTACTTCTTCAAAATGAGCAAGTATGCCGACCGTCTCATCGAGCACATCAACACGCATCCGGAGTTCATTCAGCCCGTTCAGCGCAAGAACGAAATGATGAACAACTTCCTGCTGCCCGGTCTGCAGGATCTCTGCGTTTCCAGAACCTCCTTCAAGTGGGGCATCCCGGTCGATTTTGACGACCGCCACGTTGTATACGTATGGCTCGATGCGCTCCCCAACTATATCACCGGCATCGGCTACGACTGCGGCGGCGAAGGCACCGAGCAGTTCAAGCGTGACTGGCCGGCTGACCTCCACCTCATCGGTAAGGACATCATCCGCTTCCACACCATCTACTGGCCGATCTTCCTCATGGCACTCGATCTCCCGCTGCCGAAGCAGGTTTTCGGTCATCCGTGGCTCCTGATGAACGGCGGCAAGATGAGTAAGTCCACCGGCAACGTGATCTACGCGGACGACCTTGTCGATCTTTTCGGCGTGGACGCTGTCCGTTATTTCGTACTGCATGAGATGCCGTTCGAGTCCGACGGTACCATCACATGGGACCTCATGATCGAGCGCACAAATGCAGACCTCGCAAACACACTCGGCAACCTCGTCAACCGTACCATTTCCATGAGCAACAAGTATTTCGGCGGCGTTGTCGCCGACAAGGGCGCTGCGGAAGATGTGGACGCAGACCTCAAGGCTACCGTTCTCGGTACAAAGGCCAAGGTCGAGGCTAAGATGGAGCAGCTCCGTGTCGCCGACGCGATCACAGAGATCTTCACGCTCTTCAAGCGCTGCAACAAGTACATCGACGAGACCATGCCGTGGGCACTCGCAAAGGACGAAGCCAAGGCAGACCGTCTTTCCACCGTGCTTTACAATCTTGTTGAAAGCATCGCGATCGGCGCATCCCTGCTCGTTCCGTTCATGCCGGACACCGCAGAGAAGATCTGCGCACAGCTCGGCACCGCTGTCCGTGAGCTCGACACACTCGAGACATTCGGCCTCTTCGAAAACGGTGCAAAGGTCACCGAAAAGCCGGAGATCCTCTTCGCACGTATCGACCCGAAGGAAATGGAAGTAAAGATCGCTGCCGTGCAGGAAAAGTACGCTCCGAAGGCTGAACCGGTCGAGGAGAAGAAGGAGATCGTCGGTCTCGCACAGATCGGCATCGAGGACTTTGCAAAGGTAGAGCTCCGCGTCGCCAAGGTCACCGCATGTGAGCCGATCAAGCGCGCAAAGAAGCTTCTGAAGCTTACACTCGACGACGGCACCTCCACCCCGCGTACCGTTGCTTCCGGCATCGCAAAGTGGTACAAGCCCGAGGACCTCATCGGCCGCAGCGTTGTGATCGTTGCAAACCTGAAGCCCGCCGTACTCTGCGGCGTGGAAAGCCAGGGTATGATCCTTGCAGCCGACGCAGGCGAGGACGACGTACGCGTCATCTTTGTGGACGGCATTGCACCGGGCTCCAACATTCACTGATTAGGGATTGAAATATGATCTTTGATTCTCACGCACATTACGAATCCGAGCAGTTTGACGCGGACCGCGAAGAGCTGCTCGGCTCTTTCCTGCCGCAGAAGGGCGTCGTCGGTGTGATCAATATGGGCTCCGACATGGAGAGCCTGCGTCAGACCGTCGAGCTCTGCGACAAATACGATTATTTCTACGGTGCGGTCGGCATTCACCCCGAATGTGCCGCCGACCTCCCCGAGGACTGGCTCGAGCAGGTGGAAGCGCTGCTTTCTCACCCGAAGATCGTCGCCGTCGGCGAGATCGGTCTCGACTACCACTGGGAGGACGCCTGTCCCCGCGAAAAGCAGAAGGAAGTCTTTCTCGCGCAGCTTGAGCTCGCGAAAAAGCATGATCTGCCCGTTGTCATCCACGACCGCGAGGCACACGGCGACATGATGGAGATCCTCAGAAAGTACAAGCCCAAGGGAGTTGTGCACTGCTTCTCCGGCAGCGTTGAGCTTGCCCGCGAGACGGTGGCGCTCGGCATGTACATCGGACTCGGCGGTGTGGTCACGTTCAAGAACGCGAGACACAGCGTTGAGGTCGCAAAGGACATCCCGCTCGATCGCCTTTTGACCGAAACGGACGCGCCCTACATGGCGCCCGTCCCCTTCCGCGGAAAGCGCTGCGACAGCAGCATGATCGCCTACGACGCGGCGAAGATCGCCGAGGTCCGCGGCATCACCGCCGGGGAAGTCCTTGCAGCCGGCTGTGAAAACGCCTGCCGCCTGTTTAAGATCGAACTGAACAGATAACTTAAACCGCCGCATCGGTCAGCCCGATGCGGCGGTTTTGTTTGTTTTATTACTCTTTTATCATTCGGTTCATAATTTCATATGTCTTTGCGACGAGCTCGTCCTGTTCTCCTGTGTCAAACAGCTCTGCCCGGTGATAATCCCAGTATAGTCTGTCAAACTGTATATCCAGCGTATCGCGGAACCTTGCCCGCGTGATCTGGTCACGCACTGCGGCATATGTCTTGAAGTTTACCGGCTTCACATACCATCCACCGTAACTTGGATCGTCCGAGGAATACAAGTCATATCTTATGTAGGGCCTCCATTCATGCAGGGAATTCTCCGGCCCATTCAGCAAATTGTTATGCATCGGCACACTCTGTGTATTACTTGTATAGTCGGAATAAAAAAACGTATATATTCCGCCTCTTCTCTGCGTCTCGGTACTTAGGAGAAAATCGATAACCTCATAGGCGTCCTTCGGGCGCAGGGTATTGCGGTTGATTGCCGTATAGGCGGTAATCGTTGCCGTGACGCCGCCATCATCTGAATACAGCGGGATCATCGTTGCATCCGTATTGGCCGCCACTCCGCAATGCTCTTTGAAAGTTTCACCGCTGTCATAGTCCACAGCACCGTCATCCACATTGTACTCCAAACCAACGAATTCGTTGTAGTGCGGTAAGGCATCTGCAAACTCTCCGGCAGCAAAACGTTTGCCGAGACTGTAGATCTCCTCCATACATACGCGAAGCTCTTCCTCTGTGAACAGAAGCTCCTCCGTTTCAAAATCTGAAATGTCGCCTAAAATGTATTCGGGTAGCCCGTCCCGTGAACTCACGAACGGACAGCCCTCATAAGCGGTAGACATGGTATCCGTCCATACTGCCGCAGCACGAAGATTGATATCGTCCGACGTCAGCATGTCATTCCATGTCAGCGACTTGTCCGGTGTATGTGAAGCTTCCCACTGTCTGTACGTCACGAGCGGGAACGTGTAGGCAAGCGGAATGATCTGCTGTCCTTCTTCGTTCTTTCCGGCTTCCAAAACGACCTGATTCATCTGATCCCACTCTGCATGCTTCGTGTGCTTTTCCATATATTCGTCAAGCGGCAAAAAGGTTCCGAGGTTCATAGCCTTTTCCGGCATAAGGAAAAGTGCTTCACCCTTGTGACTTCTGCACAGCTTAGAATCACAGGTCATAATGAAGATATCCGGCCCACCACCGGCGCCGATCTCTATGCGCAGACGGTCGATCATCGTCTCTCGTTCGGATCCGGATAGCGGCATGTATTCCACAACGATATCTGTGGGACCGCCGGAATCTTTTAGCTGATCCAAAAAGATCTCCATCATATCTTCTACGCTTTCAATAGCAGTGGACTCAGCCAAAGAGCCGAAATCGTAATCTATCATCGCATCGATACAGATACGAAGCGGCTCCGGTTCTTTGGTACAGCCGGAGAACATCGCGATAATCATAACAACTGTGAGTAAAATACATAGCGCTCTTTTCATTCGTCTTCCTCCTTGATCCGTGATAGAGGTCTACACCGAGTAATTATTCATACTTTAAGTCTACAACACTTCGTCCTATCTGTCAATAATCTATATGCATTCGAGCGTATTTTTCCACAAAAAACCGCCGCATCGGTTAACCCGATGCGGCGATTCATTACTTTTTCAAATCCTTTGGCTTCTGCGGATTATTTGTCAGACCCAAAATATAGTCCGTAGAAACGTCAAAAATCTCCGCCAACTGAATCAGTATATCCGTCGGCAAATCACGATAGCCCTGCTCGTACCGAAAGTACTGCGGCTGCTTCATTCCAAGCAGTGCTGCTATCTCCCGTTGAGACATATCCTTGTCTTCTCGTAGGTCTTTAATCCTCGGATAATAATTTGCTTTCATAGCTTTCCCTCCAAATAACCGTTTGGATATTGAAATTTTATCAAAACAAATGTATAATCCTGTTGTTTAATAACTATTCGGTTATCTAAGAGGAGCTCATTATGATCAAAATACAACTCAAAGAACTTTTGGAGCGAGAGAATTACACTTGTGCCGGACTGTCCAGGCTGACAGGTGTTCCCTATTCCTTTTTGCTGAGAATGAAAAAGGGCAGAATCAGGTATATCAAATATGAATACCTTGAAGCACTTTGCAAAGCTTTCCGCTGTCAGCCGAATGACTTGATCGCCTACAGCCGTACAGACGCATAAATGGGGCGCTGCAAAATGCAGTGCCCCATTTGGTTTATTCTTCTGTTTCGTCAGCGGGTTCTTCCGCTGTTTTCGGTTCGGGCTTTGAGCGCCAATAGGTCTTGTTGAGCTTTTTCAGCCACTCGAAGTCAATGCCGGTTAACTGGTCTCTCGTGACGCGGAATGCCCAGTTGCCGTTCGGGACGCCGGGGACATTCATCTTCGTGTCCTTGCCGAAGCCGCAGAGATCCTGCACCGGGACGATCGTCGTGTTCGCAGGGCTCTGCCACAGAGCACGGATCATGGAACGGCAGGACGCACTGTCGCTGCCGCCGACCGCCCAGTCGCCGCCCGGGAAGCCGCAGTAGTCGAGCGCATGGGCGCGCTCGTGCGGGAGCGCCTCCCACAGCCAGCCGAGCAGGGTGTTGTTGTCGTGCGTGCCGGTGTAGGCAACGGAATTTTTCGGGAAATTATGCGGCAGGTGCATGTTGTCGCTGTCCTCGATGAAGCCGAACTGCATGACGCGCATGCACGGCAGACCGGTCTCGGCAAGAAGCTCCAAAACGCCCTCGTCGATGATGCCGAGATCCTCCGCGATGATCTTCGGATTTTCGAAGGTGCGGTTCACGGTGTTGAAGAAATCCATCTTCGGGCCGTCGATCCACTTGCCTTCCTTCGCGGTCTCCGCTTCGGCGGGCACTGCCCAGTATGCGGAGAAGGCGCGGAAATGGTCGATGCGCACAGCGTCGAACAGCTTGAAGCTCATTGCGAGACGGTCCATCCACCAGCGGTAACCGTCCGCTTTCATCGCATTCCAGTTATAGAGCGGGTTGCCCCACTTCTGACCGAATTCGCTGAAATAATCCGGCGGCACACCGGCGACATTCTTCGGCTCACCGTCTTCCGTGAGGTCAAAGAGGTGACGGTTTGCCCAGACGTCGGCGCTGTTGAGCGCAACGTAGATCGGCAGGTCACCGATGATCTCAATGCCCTTGTCGTTCGCGTATGCTTTTATCTTCTTCCACTGTTCAAAGAACGTGTACTGAATGAACTCCATGAAAAGAATGGTCTCCGCGTGCTCTTCCATAGCGGCGGCAACCGCTTCCGGCTTGTGGTACTTGAGCGCTTCGTCCGTCCAGTCGTACCACTCGAGCCCCATGTTCGCTTCCTTCAGAATGATGTACAGCGCATAATCCGGCAGCCATCGGGCATTTTCCTCCGCGAACGCACGAACTTTTGCACGGTATACTTCGTCTGCTCTTGTAAACGCGCGGTAAAGAACCGGAATGCGGCGCAGCTCGAGGAAATCGAACGCGGCGGAATACGGATTTGCGTACATCTGCTCGCGCAGCTCCGCCTGTGTCAGAAGACCGTCCTCATAGAGCTGCTCAAGGTCGATGAAATTGCGGTTGCCCGCAAACGCGGAAATGCTGGCGTAGGGCGAATTGTACGCGTCGGTCGGTGTGAACGGCAGTACCTGCCAGTATGTACATCCGGCGTCACTGAGCTTATCGATGAACGCCTTTGCGTCCCTGCCGAAACAGCCGATGCCGAAATCGCCCGGCAGGGAGGAAACGTGCATCAGCACGCCGCTTGCTCGCTTATTCATGGGATATCCCTCGCTTTTTAGACTTTTATCTCAATTTTCAGAGGATTTTTCCAAAAATCTTGTATAATCATACCACAAATAAGGCATTGACGCAAGACCAAAGAGAAGAAAATACCGCGCCTTACTGCACCATGAGCACGATGGCGCTCACGTCGTCCTCATGTCCGTCCGTGCGGTCCTTCACGGCGCGCTCGACGATCCGGTCCGCGAGCAGCTGCGGGTCGTCCTCCATGAAGTTCCCGACGAGGTCCGTCAGCCACTCCGTCCCCGCCGCCGTCACGCCGTCCGAGACCATGACAACAATGTCGCCCGTCCCGACGGTTTTCTCGCTTCGCGCAAAATTGACGTCGGGCAAAATACCGACCGGCGCGCTTTTGGCCTCGAGATATTCTGCGTACCGCTTTCTGCGCAGCACCGTCCCGGCGGCACCCGCCTTTCGAAGCTGCAGTTCGCCCGTGAACAGGTCGATGCTGACAATGTCAAGCGTGGCGAGCGACTCCTCTCCGCCCTTTGCGAGCATGGCGGAGTTGATCATCCGAAGTGTGCTGTCAAACCCGATGCCGGCCTTCAGCATGGAGCGCGCCATCGAGACCGTCATCGTCCCGTCCACCGCGGCGCGTCCGCCGCTGCCCATGCCGTCACTCAAAACGGAAAAATACCGTCCGCTGCCGTCCGAGAACGAAGCGGCACAATCGCCGCAGAGTGCCGCACCGCCCGCCGCATGCTGAGAAAAACCGCGCTGCACCGTATAGACCGGTTTTTGGCTCCACTGCAGCCGCATACGGTCACCGGACGACGAAACGCCCGGCTGCGAAAAGGTCTTGCCGCACGCCGCCGAGATCTCGCGCGTGAGCTGTCCCTTGTTCACGTGGATGTGCTGTGAACGGATCACATGCGCTTCCACCGCCATTCGACCGAATTTGTCCATGCGGCAGCACACCTCCACCGGCGTGAGCTCATGCCGTCGGAGGATCTCCCGCACCTGCTCCGCGGAAGCTTCATCGTACTGCCTGTACTGCTCGAACTCCTCGGCGATATCCGAGAGCATTTGCGACGTCGAGCGGAAATTTTCTTCGACGACCGCCCGCACCTGCTCCGCGCGTGTTTTGGCGCTTTCCTTTGCAAGAAGCTCCTTATACTCGCTGTTCACCGCGTCGCGGATCTCCCCGACTCTGCCGCAGCGCGTCAGAAACGGCACGTCAAAATCGCTTCTGTCCACGCGCCCGTGCTCCCTGAGCGGGTATGTAAGCCGTGAAAAGCTCTCCTGCGTTTCGTCGCGATTCTTCCGCCAGCACACCGCGCACCGGTTGCAGTTCACACAGACCTTTTCCGCGGCTCTGCCGTACACGCCGGGCAGATCGTCCGCGGCGCTCTCCTGCATGACCTTCGCGATGCGCTCGACGGAATCGAATGCTCCAAGCATGGCGTCCGACGCGTAGCGCAGGCGCATGATGACGTTCTTGCGGAGTGATTCCCCCGGAAGGCCGTCCGGCCGCACGGTGAGGAGATTTGTCAGCCTGCGGCTCTGCGGGAGGATCATGTATAGTACGGACGCTGCCGCGACCTCGATCGCTCCGTGCAGGACCTGCTGTGTCCCGTTCACCTGCAGGGAGGCGATCCCGTTCGAAATAATAAACGCTGCCGCGACCGCCGCCTTGCCGAGCGGGGAAAACACACCTGCCATCAGCCCGCCGAGCCCGTAAGCGCCCGAAAGATAGGAG